>JBDNHX010000440.1:0-31451 GCA_041688565.1 Planctomycetaceae bacterium | reverse complement strand
AGGAACTACCTCATACGGCTCCTCCGTCAGGTCGAGCGATCGCGGAAATTCCGCTACCAGTCGTGATTGCCGTGCCACTCCAATTGATGCTCGATTCGGCTCGGAGTCCGAAGCATCGGTGACGGTTCAGCAGAACTTCCCCTCGGTGAACTCCTTCCCTCGACAGATTCCGCCACGGCGGTTGCCCCTCCGATCCGTCCCTCCGCTGAAGGCCGAAGTAGTTGGCTAAACTTTCTTCGTAAGACACTTGCATTCTCTATTCCAAACCGGTTTTATCCCGGCACACCCTGACCCCCTTTTTGTCCCTCATTATTCGTCTCCCGGGGCGACTCGTTCACGATGCGGAACACGGCGTCGAGAGGTTGCCTCATAGCCTCGGAGGTAGTCCACCCAGTCAGCGATTCGACCATGGTGTTCCCGTTGGTGATGCGACCCTGAATGTCGGTCGCGTTGACCGCATCACCGAGGTAGGCGAGAGGGTGGTTTGCAGCCGCTCAGTTTGCTCGGAAAACCGTCGCTGGGTAATCCGCATGGCCTCGCCGAAACCGGCGATGATAAGCCTGTCCACGACGTACATTATCAGGCCCACCAAGTGTCGCCGGCAGGGACGGCGAACGCAGAATGGAGCGGCAGCGACATGTACATCGCCGCCATAAAACCCAGCGTCATCGCCACCAGTACATCCTGGCACGCTATTTGCAAAACTTTTAGCCGCTTTGCCAATATCAATATTAGCAATAAAGCCACGCAAATTCAGTTGGAGTAAACAATGGCGACCTTAGTCGAAGATAACGTTTCTCGCACCACCGAGGCAGTTCGAAGTCGAATCAGTTGGGCTGCAATCCTCGCAGGCGCTGCTGTCGCAATGGCAATCTATGCGTTGCTCATGTCATTGGGTGTCGCTGTTGGCATGAGTGTTGACGATAATGCCGGCAGCCGAAACTTCGGAACCAGCGCGGGAGCCTGGAGTTTTATCTCGTTGCTAGTTTCCTTGTTTGTGGGTGGTTGGGTTACGACACAGGTTACGGTAGGTGAAAGTCGTACTGAAGCTGTCCTTTATGGCGTTGTACTCTGGGCAACTACTTCCGTGCTGTTGCTTTGGTTGACGGCTAATGGCATTCAGGCTGGTGCAGAGTTGGCGAGGGCGGCGAATGATACAGAGGTGGCTGCCGGCTCGGTGGACAGCAATCTTTCGGAACCGCGCCAAATGACTGGTGAACAGATGCGAAGGGCCGGTCGCGAAGGGGCGTGGTGGGCATTTGCAGGAATACTGATGTCAATGGTTGCTGCGATTGGCGGAGCCCTCGTAGGGCCAGTCGAATTGACAGTTCGCCGTGATACACGTTATGTCCGTGACCGACAGCAACCAATAGCATAGACTCAGCCAAAGCCGGAAAATAAGTGCGCCTTGCGCTCTGCGATGGTTGCGAGTACGCTGCTTTCGTGGAGCGGCCGTGAATTTATGTAGGGTGGGACCAGCAAAGCGCCGGCCCACCTTCGTCAACGCTGGAGAACGGATGGGCCGGCGCTCGCGATGCTCGCTGGTCCCACCCTACGAAAACAATAGATTCACAACCTCGGAGCGAAAGGCGACTTTAAAAAGCCGCACAATGCTAAGCTGTAGAAACAGGCGGATTATTGACTGTTGAAAGCTGACCATCCGAGAAGCGTGCCCATACCGTTTTTTCAAGGAGGGTGGCCGTGCCTGTGATCGTGGCGAACGCGACGTCAGCGGCATCGCGTCCCATTCCAATGCGGACCAGTCCGAGGGTGGACGCGATCCGTGTTGGATCGAAGAGATACCACTGTCCATCCAGCCAGGCTTCCATGACGCCGTGGTAATCCGGTGGCTCAAGATCGACGGCGTACCCGGAAATATAACGCGCGGGAATCCCAACACCACGACACAGCGTGATCGCAAGGTGAGAATAGTCACGGCACACGCCCGTCCGCTGAAGCAGCACGTCCGCTGCCGTCGTCGTACCGTTCGTACTGCCCGGTGTGTATTCGAGGTGATCGTGGACCCAATCGCAAATCGTCTGAACGCGGGTATATCCCTGATTCAAATGCCCAAATTCCTCAAACGCGAAGCGTCCCAGAAGATCACTTTCGCAATAACGACTCGGATTCATATACGTCAATACATCCGGGGGCATTTCTGCGGGAAGCGACTCGCGAATGTCTCCCCTGCGTTCGTTATCAGGCGTCAGCTCTGCGGTTGCCTGATAGTTAAGCGTCAGCCGACAGGGGTCCACGACGACCCGGTGCAGGCGGTTCCCATCCGGTCCGATCTGACAGGATTCGATGTTCAGACCGGGACTGGACGTCAGGCTCTCGTTGGTCACAAACTGGTGCTGAGTCCAGCTGGCCGCAATCTTCAGCAGCAGGACGGTCGGTCGTTTAATGTCATAGACAAGCGAACAACGAATATCGATTTGAGTCATATTTCGTGGTCTTCAGAAAACTATCGATTGAAAAGTGGTGACGCCCATTGAATCGGCAGGTTTTTCAGTGTTTGCGCTAAATCGTAAGTCCATTGAGCTGTCGTCGCAGCAAGGTCGGCTTCCGTAAATCGATGGAACCTCGGAGTCGAATCATCACGGCCAAGGACTGCCACATCGATTGGGTAGTCCACGTCGGTCACGCTCATACGAGTTGCGTCAAACGCGAGCAACGCCAGCATCACTGCGGAAGTCAGCGATGTATTGTAATTCAACAGGCGGTCGAGAATGGGTTTGCCATAGTGAGTTCGGCCGATGATGAAGTAAGGTGAGTCGATCGCGGCTTCGATCCAATTGCCTTCGGGGTACATGTAATACAGTTGCGGAGTTTGGTCGGCACTGAGTCTGCCTCCGATGATCGCGTGGAGATTGAAGTTATGATTCGTTGCCGCCAGCGCATTTCCGTCCTCGGATTTGACGCGACGAAGCTGCTCCCCCACGAGATTCACGAATTGGTACAGTCGATCGCAGGTTATGACATCCATTCGCAGTTTCTCGTCGACGTAAGTTAACGTCTTGTCGCGAACGGAACGTAATCCGCTCGTCATCGTAAACAGAGACTGTCCCGCGTGCTGAAACTCCGCCAGCTTCTGCTTGTTCACTTGCTCGTTCTCGCGGACAATGCGAGTGTCTGCGAGTGCAACAATCCCGGCATTGACTTTGATGCCCACACAAAAAGTCATGATGAATTCCCACAATCTGAACAGGTCCCGACAATGCGGCGCACGTCCACGTCTGTTTTGCCCCGAATGTTGAATCACGCTGGAAATTGGACTTTGACAAGTCAGTGTAAGCATCTTGAGTGCCGAATCAATCATCGCACCATGGCTGGCAGGGGATTGGCGTTCTTAGGCACCAGGCATCCTGACGTTCAGCATCGCTAAAGGATGGGGGCACCTGGTATCTGAACAAGGTCGGGCTGGACGGTGTTCGATTCGATGCGGTCAGGCACGTCGAAGCCGGATTCTTTCCAGAGTGGTTGAAGCACGTTCGTGATCATGCCAGTCGAGATATCGTTGCTGTCGGAGCGTATTGGTCTTACAACCTGAAAGCAATGAAACACTTCCTGAACCTGACCGACGGCATGGTGACGTTGTTTGGCACCACTAATTTTTGAATACGTTGAAGATCCGAAGCTCGACCTGGCAAGCCTTCAATGATTCTCCGAGTTCCGCGTCATCAACAAACGAGAGTTGCTTCAACGTTCGCTGCTCAATGGACAATTCGATTGTCTCGGTAAGAAACGGCCAGGGAGAAATTCGAGTGCGATCGTGTTCGTCCTGCCAAATCTCAGATCGGCTCCCCTCAGAATCCGTTGTGATCTCAAGGCTTCGGTTCATCGCTGGCACATCGTTTCCGCAAAGGATCAGCGATAGACGGTCGCAAAAGTGCATCCAATCGTAAGTGCGCTGCACCGTGGCCGCAGCAATACCGAGTCGTTTCAAGATTGTCTCACGCCGCTCGCTTTCAGCGTCCAGCATTTGTTGCATGTCGCTCGATGTATCCTCACCGCAATACAGGCACTCAGCGTGCTTCGACTGCATAACGCCAAGCCAGGAATGCTTACGGTAGGCGTCATCGATTCGAGTTTGCATTCCACTGACGCGCGTCTCAGCCGTCATCGGCACAAGCGTGAAGTCGCGGGGAGCACCTGCCATTGTCAATCGCTCGCATTTTCCCACTGCGTACACTCGATGTACATCATCATGCAGCCCGATGGCCACCTGCGTCTCAAACCAGAACGGAAATTCGCGTGCAACATCGAGGTGGCTCGCAAGCCTCTGAGCAAGCAAGCCATGCGACGAATGAAAAACCACTTTCCAACCTGCATCGACGGACCGCACGATCATGATGGGCTTACTCTCATTGACTAAACAAATCTGGGTGAACCACGATGTCAATGACGTTTTGCTCTTCCGGAAGTTCGAAGATTGGCGCGTCATTTGCCACTGGTGACTTGTCGTTCGGTGTCTCGTGGTAGTCGGCGAGACAAAAAGTCCGTTCGCGGCAGGGCTCGTTTCCCCATCCACCATGCTCAAGCAAAATCCATACCTCGAAACGTTTTCCAGCTATGAGCAAATTTTATCATCTCGCAATCATCGGTGTTGGACCATCAGCGATCTATTTGCTGAAACATCTGCTCGGTAACTTCCAACAATCTCTGCCCTCGCTCACAGACGTCTCTCTGTTTGACAAACGAACGAGACTGGGCGTTGGTATGCCCTACGACCACTCCACGACCGACGAGTACAATTTCTGCAACATTTCGTCTGCCGAGATTCCACAGCTCGATCAAACACTTGTCCAATGGTTACATTCGCTGAGCGATTCGCAGCTTGCCTTTCAAAAGATTGAGCGATTGGAAATCGACGCGGATGAAACGTACTGTCGGACCACGCTGGGCGACTACTTTCACCAGCAGTACACATCCATCGTCGCCGCCCTGAAGCGAAAAGGGCTCACCCTGCATGAACGTGCTGGTTGTGAAGTGACCGACGTGGTCGACGATCGAGCACGCGAGTGCGTCGAAGTTCGCTTCAGAAAGGATCAAAGTGTCCTGGTCGATCGCGTCGTCATTGCCACCGGGCACTCCTTCAATCAGCCAGATACTCCAGACAGCGGCTATTATTCGTCGCCCTGGCCAATTCAGAAACTGCTTCCGAAGGATGGCGACTTCTACAACTTTGAGATTGGGACGCTGGGCGCTTCATTGTCGGCTTTTGATGTCGTATCGTCACTGTCGCACCGTCACGGGAGATTCGCGCATCGCGATGGCAGGCTGATTTATCAACCGTTGCCCGGAACCGACGGCTTCAAGATCGTCCTGCATTCCCTTAAAGGTTGGCTGCCCCATTTGCAGTATGAACAGAAGGAGACGTTCCGCAATATTTACCGCCACGTCGATCGGGACACGATGCTCGCACTGCGTGACGACTGCGGATTTTTGTCACTCGACGAATACTTCAATCAAGTCTGTCGGCCAGCACTGAAAAACGCTTTCCAAAACGATAAACGAGACGACATCGTCAAACTGCTCAGTATTGAAAACGTTTCACTCGAAGGGCTCATTACGAGGCTGAGCGACGAGCACACTGCCAACGACCCCTTCAGCCTGATGCGTGTTGAAATGTCCGATGCGGAACGCTCGCTTCGCAAAGGGGCACCGATTCATTGGAAGGAAACGCTCGACGATTTGATGTTCACATTGAATTTCCACTACGACTGGCTCCCCGCGGAAGACCATTTGCGTTACCGCAGGATCATTGTTCCGTTCCTGATGAACGTCATTGCGGCGATGCCGCTCCACTCGGCCAACGTCCTGCTGGCTTTACATGACGCTGGCAGGCTCGACCTGATTGCCGGCACAGTGACGGTCACGGAAAAAACAAACGGGCGTACTGTGGTGGAAATTTCGAACGATGACGGGACAATTGACAGGGAGTACCGCATGTTCATTGATTGCGGCGGCCATGGAAGCCTCGACTTCAAATCCTATCCCTTCGAGAGCATGACAGCCGATGGGACTGCCTCCGAAGCCTTTGCTCACTTTCGCAACACCAGGGCCGGCGATCTCGTGGATGAATCTGAAATTGGTAACATGGTGGATCACCAAGGCAGTCGGTCGCTTCGTGTTGGTGGCATTGCCATCGACGGATATTATCGTGTTGTCGGCGAGGACGGACTATCCAATGCACGAATCCATGACATCGCGTTCCCTCATGCCACGGGCGTTCGTCCGTATTCGTATGGTCTGCAGGCGTGCGAAGCAGCCGCGTCTATCGTCGTGCAGTCGTGGTGCGAAGAATCAGCCAACGGCCGCAATCCCTCTGCCACGACCCAGTCAGTGACCGAAGTCTACGACGATCTCCCCGAACCATCGCAACCCGTCGCGTAAACAATTCACCACCACCAATCCCAACTGATGCGTGCGATGAGATTTACCCTGTTTCCAACTGTTATGGCTCGCCAGTCCCGAAGCCAGCTACGTCACCGCCGAGGTCTACAGCTGCACCGGCGGATTGACACCGTTCTAGTTTGAAGATTCGTAACCCGACGCATGAGCGAGGGATCTGCTACCTGTCCCTGGCTTACACGGCGGGCTGTAAAACATGGACTATTCGTTAACCCAAAACTGCTAAACATTATGTTCAAAAAACTCGCGATCACCGCTGCGGGGGCTTATGCAGCACTTCATCTCGCACGAACAATCGTTCGTCGTCGACGCGACTTTGATTGGCGTGGCAAACGGGTCGTCATCACCGGTGGCTCACGCGGACTGGGCCTGGTGATCGCGAGACAGCTGGCCGATCAAGGTGCTCGCTTAGCAATCTGTGCGCGAGGAGCGGACGAACTTGAAAGAGCTGACCGCGATCTTCGCCAGTGCGGTGCAGATGTCTTTAGCCAGGTCTGCGACGTTCGCGACCACGATCGAGTGCTGAGCTTTATCGACCGGGTAGTCCATCAATACGGCGGCGTCGACGTTCTTATCAACGTGGCGGGCATCATCACCGTCGGGCCGATCGACTCGATGACAGTCGACGACTTCCAGGATTCGATGCAGACAAACTGCTTCGGTGCCTTACACACGACGCTCAGCGTGTTGCCATCAATGCGAAGCCAGGGCTGGGGGCGTATTGTCAATGTCGCGTCCATTGGCGGGAAGCGGGCTGTGCCTCACATGCTGCCCTATGCCGCGAGTAAATTTGCGTTGGTAGGACTATCCAACGGCTTGCGTGCGGAATTGAAACGCGAGAACATCTTTGTGACGACCGCATGCCCAGGATTGATGCGAACCGGCAGCCCTCGCAACGCGATTTTTAAAGGGAAGCACCGCCAGGAGTACGCATGGTTCAGCATCGGCGATTCGTTGCCAGTCTTTTCGATGGACGCGGATCAGGCAGCATCACAAATCCTTCACGCCTGTCGTCATGGACGTGGCGAGATCTTCATCCACAGTCCACTCAATGTCACGATCGCCTTGCAACAAATGTTGCCCGAGCTTTCTCAGGAAATCCTCGCATTGGTCGCCAGCATACTGCCGGCGATGGGCGGAATCGGGCGCAATGCGGCCAGAGGATACGAAAGTGAATCAGCCTGGTCGCCGTCCATTCTGACAGCGCTCACCCAACAAGCCGCAGTTGCCAACAATGAATTGTGATGCGAACTGTCTCTCGGGTTTGGTTGCACCCGAAGATGGAATTTGCCAGAGTTTTAACCCAAGGATCTCAACCCGTGATAACGGCTTTCAACACGATCTTGCTGTTTCTGCTGGGCGTGCTCGTGGCCGGTTCAATGCTCGTTTTGAGCAGTAGCGCCCATTGGGTCGTCCGCTGCTGGGACTTCCCACGTCTCCAGATCATCGTGCTCGCCTGGTTGCTGACGTTCGGTATGTTCTTGACTTTATGGTTCAGCGATTCCACCAACCGTGTTCCTGTTTGGATCCCGCTGGCGATTGCGATTGGCCTGACCTGCTGGCACGGCTTCCGCATCTTTCCTTACACACCGATCGCACCCGAGCAAGCCGCAGCAACTGAAAGTCGCCAACACCGGGACCGTGGCTCCGACCCATCAACCGTTCGAATCGTGATCTCGAATGTCGAGATGGAAAACAATCAGCACGATCTGTGGATGCAGGTCATGCGCGACGCCGACCCCGACGTGCTGATCGTCCTGGAACCCGACCAGAAATGGATCAATGCCGTCCAACCGTTAATCGACGACTTTCCTGAGCGAGTTATCATTCCACAGGACAACTGGTACGGAATGATGATGTTGTCGAAATTGCCGATGCTCAAATACGAGGTCCGGTATTTGGTTCAAGACGACATTCCGTCTATCGACGCCGAAGTGCGACTCGACGACAGTCGAATCATACGAGTCATCGCTGTTCACCCGAGACCGCCGGAGCCGATTCGCGGCAACGATGCGACCGCCCGCGATGCTGAACTGACGCTGTGGGGAAAAGAACTCGCTCAGGAGAAACGACCGACGATCATCGGCGGCGACTTGAACGACGTCGCCTGGTCGTCGACGACGCGGCTATTTCTGCGGGTCAGCAAAAAGCTGGATCCCCGACGCGGTCGTGGCATGTTTAACACATTCCACGCCGATCACGTGTGGATGCGATTCCCGCTCGACCACGTCTTTGTCTCACCCGACTTCACGATCAGTGATGTGCGATTGCTGCCCTTCGTCGGCTCCGATCACTTTCCCATCCGGATTGAACTGCGTCACGCGCCAGAGGAAAAGAAAAAACACGAAGTAATGACGCAAAAGCCGGGCGATGAAGAAGAAGCGGAAGAGAAAATTGAGCGAGCGGTCGAAGACCCCGAAATGAATGGCGAGGCAGTTTAAGAATCCGACGCTGACAAACGGGTGCTATGACCATTTCCTCGCCATGAGTTGTTCGTGATTTGAGAACCTCGGAACACCAGCGGCTCACGGTTTGCGGAGCGTTTCCAAAAACAGGAGAACACATGCGTAAGGAAAACCGTCCGTGAACGACTACGAGTTCGATCTTGTTCGTATCTTCCTTGGCGACAAGCCGCCGCTGTTTCTGCTTGAAGTCGCCTTCCGAACTTTGGTCATTTTCAGCTACACGCTCCTTTTGCTGCGTTGGATGGGCAAGCGGGGCATGGGCCAATTGACGCCATTCGAGTTTGCGATCATCGTGGGCCTCGGTTCAGCGGTCGGCGATCCAATGTTTTACGACGATGTCCCCCTGATCCATACGATGCTCGTCATCGCGGTCATCATTGGACTACAGCATTTTCTGAGTTGGATCACAGAAAAGAACAAGAAGATCGAATCGTGGGTGGAAGGCGAAGCGGTCTGTTTGATCGAGGACGGTACGATCAAAATGGAATCACTCGAAAGGGAACGACTGTCTCAGACAGAACTCTTCGATGCGTTACGCACGCAAGGGATCGTTCATCTTGGTCAAGTGCGAGCCGCCTATCTTGAACGCTCTGGAAAAATCAGTGTGATCAAAGCCAGGCCAACTCATCGTGGTTTGTGTATTCTGCCCAACGAGACCCACGCACTCAAAAACGAAAACATTCACGCGGAGGACTCGAATCTCTGTTGCTCAAACTGCGGCAGACGGGTCGACTCAAAAGCTCATCATCAAGTTTGCGCCCAATGCGGCGAGACTAAGCAAGTCCAATCAATTTCCGACTGAAACTATTGCAGTCAGTACTGTCGCTCGCGTTCGAGGTCGGGAATGTTATCAACCTACCGGGACACAAAGAGTGGGGTTCATCTGCTAATTGGTCTGCTGTGCTTTGAAACTGAAAGATGAAGCTCATTGGCTGCCGCATATGAATTATCAATCAATTGGCAAGAGCGTCTGGTTCTTTGTGCGAAGTCGAATCTCGATTTGCCACTCATTCTTCTCCGTCGTGTTGAGTAACGACGAAAGCACTGAGATCTGGCCGTATCGCGAAGACCCGTGGCACGAAAGGGACGAGAGCGATCACCTTCGCCCAAGATGACAACGGCGGCGGCGATGAGCTTGCTAACGCCCGCCAGACGAAATTGTCCTCTTTCTGGCCGTTAAGCCGTCGTCGCCGGCAACCCGGCCAGCAGCTTCATCAGGGCTTGCGGGTCCACCGGCTTCACCAGGTGATGATCGAACCCGGCATCGTGGGAGCGGCGAATGTCCTCGTCCTGCCCCCACCCGGTCACGGCGATCAACACGACGCCCTTGCTCCAAGGCTGTTCGCGAATGCGGCGACACGCTTCGTGCCCATTCAGCTTCGGTAAGCCAATATCGAGCAAGATCACGTCGGGCCGGAATTCCTCGGCCACGTCCACGCCCGCTTGCCCATCGTAGGCCGTGCAGGTGTCGTTGCCCATAATCTTCAGCATCATCGCCAATGTGGTCGCCCCGTCCCGGTTGTCGTCCACAACGAGGATGCGGAGCGACGACTGGATGGGCTTCTGCGCTTCTTTGTCCACCTCTTGCGGTTTCGACGCCTCGATCACCACTGGCAACCGCACGACGAACTCGCTCCCCTTGCCCTCGCCCTCGCTCCTGGCTTCGATGGTGCCGCCGTGCATCTCGACCAATCCCTTCACCAGCGACAGTCCGATGCCCAGCCCGCCGGTGGTCTTCTCCAGCGTCCGGTCCACTTGCGTGAACATGACGAATACCTTGTCGAGCATGGCCGGCGGGATGCCGATGCCGGTGTCCGCGACCGATACGGCCACCCCTTCACTGTCCCGCCGAACCGTCAGGCGAATGTGCCCGCCCCGGTGCATATATTTCGCGCTGTTGGTCAGCAGGTTGGAGACGACCTGGGCCAACCGGGTCGCATCACCGTCCACGAAGATCGGCTCCTCTGGCACGGCCACGGCGAGTTCGTGTCCGGCCTCCTCGATCAGCGGGCGGCTGGTTTCCACGGCGGCGTCGATGACCGCTCGCACGTCGAGCCGCTCCGTGCGGAGTTCGATCTTGCCCTGGCTGATGCGGCTCACATCGAGCAGGTCATCCACCAGCCGCACCATCTGCGTCAACTGCCGCTCCATCATACTCCGGGCCTGCTCCACCGTGCCGCTCACCCCGGCCAATTTCATGACTTGCAGCCCGTTCCGGATCGGGGCCAACGGGTTGCGGAGTTCGTGAGCCAACGTGGCCATGAACTCATCCTTTCGGCGGTCCGCCCCGGACAAATCAGCTGCAGTCAAACGCAAATCTTCCTCCAGTCGTTTGCGTGCAGTGACGTCCAGGTTGGTCCCCACGACCCATTCGGCCTGCCCCTGAGCATTCGTGCGAACGGTTTCTACCGCTTCGATATCACGTTGTTCTCCGTCACTTCGGCGCAGAATGCGGAACTCACGGTAGCTGTTCCCGCAGCGGCGCAGGGTGTCTTGCAGGATCTGCTCATTCTCGAGCAGCTCCTCGGGCAACAAGGCTCCGCTCCAGTCGGTGTAATCTACGAAACCATCTGGTGTGGGTTCGATGCCATAGATGCGGAACATCTGCGCGTCCCAGCGGATCGCATTGGTGAAGACATTCCATTCCCAAATGCCCACCGCCGTCGCCTCGGTAGCCAGCCGAATGCGTTGCTCGTGTTCCATCATGAGGGCCGCGGTCTGCTTCGCATCGTCGATGTCCGTACTCGTGCCAATCCACTGTTGCGCCGCGCCCGCGGCGTCTGTAAGCACCTCGCCGCGCGCGATGAACCAGCGGGAGGTCCCCGCTCTGGTGCACAGGCGATATTCGGTCTCATAGGTTCGGGCTTCAGCGACCGCCTTTTGCCATATCTCGCCGGTGCGTTCGCGGTCGTCGGGATGGATCATCTCAAGCCAGCCGTAGCCGAGCGCATCTGCGCACGACTGCCCGGTCGCGGTTTCCCACTGCGGTCCCATAAAAGTGCATTCGCCCTCGTTGGAGCACTCCCACACCAGTTGTGGCATCGCGGTCGCCAAGGCGCGGAAACGCACCTCGCTTTCACGCAACTTCTGCTCGGCCGCATAGCGTTCACGGATGTCGACGCCGGATGGGATCAGGTATTCGACTTCGCCGTCGTCACCACAGACCGGTGCGATCATGAAGTCGATCATGACGCCCTCGTCGCCGTGTGCAAACAGCGAGACATCGTAGCGAACCACTTCTCCAGCGAAAGCTCTGCGCATGGCATCACGCATCTGCTGGGCAACTTCTGGATCGTAGTTCCACCAAGGCGCATCGGCAAAATGCTTCCCAATCACTTGTTCACGGCGGGCCCTGGCGATTGCCAACGATCGCTCGTCAACTTCGAGCAAAATTCCATCGCGGTCGATCACGCCCACCAGGCCGAGTTGATTGTTAATGACGCGACGGAGATGAGCCTCACGATCGGCCAGCTCGAGATCGGCACGCCTGCGCTCGGTGATGTCCTCGACCACCGAGATGAAATTCACCGGCGCGCCGTCCGCATCGCGCAACAGCGACACAGTGAGATTCACCCACACCAGATCCCCGCCCTCGCGAACATATCGCTTTTCCATCGAATAATGGACAGTCTCACCCGCGAGGAGCCGCCGCGTCTGCTCCCAGTCCGCCTCTAGATCGTCAGGATGCGTGATGTCGGCAAAGGTGAGCGTAACGAGCTTTTCGCGATCGTAGCCGATGATCGTGCAAATGGCGTCATTGAATCGCAGCCAGCGGCCATCGAGCCCGACGTCCGCGATTCCTACCGGAGCCGCCGCGAAGGTGGCGCGGTAGCGTTCCTCGCTCGCCCGCAACTGCTCCTCCGCCTGTTTGCGGGAGTGGATGTCCTGAATGACAGTAATAGTCCGATCGGGTCGACCTTCTGCATCGCGCAATAGTGTTGAGTTGACGAGCGTCCAGACAACGGTCCCATCCTTTCGCAGATATCGTTTCTCCAGTTCAATCAGTGAAACTTCGCCCCGGCACAACTTTGAACATGCGGTCTCGGTACGATTCCGATCCGCTTCAAAGGTAATGTCCGAAGGAGTCCGCTCAAGTAACTCGGCTTCCGAGTAGCCCGTGAGTGAGCAGAACTTCTGGTTGACACGGACGTATCGCCCGGTGGCGGCTGAAATCTGTGACTTTCCGACTGCCGACTGTTCGAAGATGGCACGGAACGATCGCTCGTTCTCCCGCAGCTGTTCTTCAATTCGTTTCCGTTCCGTGATATCGATCGCCGTGCCGATGATGCGTGACACCTCACCCGCGGCATTCCGCGCGAATACGGTGTCCCGACTGTGAAACCAATGCCAGGTGCCGGAGTGGTCACGCATCCGGTGCTCGAAGTCGAGAATTACATTGTCTGGAAGCATCCGCAGGGATTGGGTGTGTGCTTCGAAGCGTGGCAAATCGTCTGGATGCATCAAAGTCTGTATGACCTGGCTTCCCAGTGCTTCAATCTCTGAGGGGCTGTAACCCAGCACGGTGGCGACGGTCCGATTGATGAAGACGCTGCGTTGCTTCTCCAGATCGAACACGTGGATCACACCCGGTGTGATATCCGTGACTCGTTCCAGAAAATGCTGGCTCGACCGCAGTTCTTCAGCGGCCTTCTTCTGAGCGGTGACATCTCGAACGACAGCGATTAATCCCTGCGGCTTCCCGTCGTTGTCACGGAATACTGCCACCTTCGACTCGACTTGCAGCTCACGACCGTCCCGCGTGACATGAACCACCTCCCACTGAGCCTGGCCTGTCTTCTTCAGAGTGGCCATCACTTCCGCTTCATACTCCGGACTGGACCAACGGCGATCATACAACTCAATGAGTGGCCGTCCGATCATCTCGGACGCTTTCACACCATACAGTTGCTCCCCGGCCGCGTTGAGGAACACAATTCTCTGCTCGGTATCGATGGCTCCTACAACATCATTCACCTGTTCCAAAATCTCGCTGCGGAGCCGCAACTGCTGCTCGCTCTTTCGCAGGTCGTCTTCCGCTCGTTTCCGTTCGGTGATGTCGCGAAAAACCAGTACGCAGCCTTTGATGACAAGATCGGCACCGCGAATGGGAGCGGCACTGTCATCGATCGGACGCTCGGTGCCGTCCCTGTGGATGAGCAGAGTATGATTCGCCAGGCCAACGATCACACCTTTTTGGAGAGCTTTGAAGACCGGGTTGAGAACCGGCTGGCGTGTCACCTCGTTCACGATTTGGAAGACTGTGGTGAGCGGCTGGCCCTGGGCCTCAAGCGTCGTCCATCCAGTCAGAGCTTCAGCGACGGAGTTCAGATTTGTGACGCGGCCCTGCACGTCGGTGGTGATTAAGCCATCCCCGATGCTCTTCAAGGTGGTGTTCAGCAGTTCGCGATCATTGCCGAGTTCAACCAGAGCCTTCTTCAACTCCGCAGATCGCTCCTCGACCCGCTTTTCCAATTCAATGTTCGCCCGCTGCAATCCTTCCTCCGCCTGCTTGCGGGCGGCAATCTCCCGCTCCAGTTCTTCCGGGCTGCGCAGAGCCAGGACCCTGGGGACAATCGGAACCAAGGCGAACACCGTCGCCCATGAGACGAGGGCGGTGAGAAGTTTGAGAACTCCTGCCAGCCGATAGGCGGGCCACCAAAAGATGATGGCCTCCATTAAATGCGTCGTCCCACACAGGAGGATAAACGCACCGAACAGCACGAAGACCTTGCGGAATGGCAGGTCTTTACGCCGCCGGAAGAAGAACAGGAGAACGCAAGGAATCGCTACGTAGGCCGACCATACGCCGAGGTCGGAGAGGATGTGCAGCCAGCCGTGGCCCGCCGTCCAGCGTCCACACATCCACCGTGCCGGGAAGTCAGTGGTATCGAAGAGATGAGTCACAAAATCCATGGCGGTTTTTCCCATACCTTTGCCGCAGCCACTTGCGACCATTCCTATGGCGAAATCGTTTTGCGTGTGCTGCATGACCGCACGACATGCAGCGGCCGACTTCAGGCAAGGCCATTCGCCTGGGTGCTACAGGGCTCAGACTTCAGCCCGCTCGGCCGATTCAAACCCACATGTCTTGTGAGCCCCATCACAGAATGGACGTCGTGCGGAAGCCCCACATCGACAAAGGGCAAATGTTTCCTTCCCATTCAGGTTGAATACATTGCCAGCCGCATCGGTGATTGTGGCAGGGCCTGTGACCAGAAATGGACCGTGGTCTTTGACCTGAACTTTAATTTCGGACATGTTTCGTGATTCCTGTTGCCAGCACTGGAGTGCTCAAATGTTAACGCCGTGTCACCCATTGCATGGGATGAACTTTCTGACGCACAGGCTAACGGTTTCCCATGACCGTCGCAATCGCCGCTCAAGTAGCCATGCGGCATTCGTTGAAGGAGCCATTCGCAAGCAAGTGCTTCTTCAATGTCGTCTTTCGCTCCGAGTCAGAAACGTGTTATGGCAACGAGGCCTCTATAGCAAGTGCCCGCTGCTCGCTTTACACGCGACGCGGGAAACTAAGCACCCACGCACAAGTTATTGGGCATAATTCGTTTAACGGCGAGCCGGAGGCGTAGGCAAATTAACAGAAAACCGACGCCTTCGGCTTGCCGTTAAACGAGAAAATTTCTGCACGGGTGCCTACCAGCGGAGTGTACTCCAGCATCCGTTTTGATTGCGGAGCAACCAACGACTATGGCTATTCCTCCGTAGCTGCGGCCTCACCGGTTGTGGGCTCCCGGACGAATCGATACCCGGTGCCGCGGATGGACAACAGATGCCGAGGCGAAGAAGGATCGCTTTCGATCATACGTCGTAAACGCATCACAAAATTGTCGATGGAACGGCTGGAAATGTCTGTCGAATCCTTCCACACATCCGACTGAATGCGAGCTCGTGACAGGACCACTCCATCCTGCTCCACAAAATATCGCAGCAGCTCCTGCTCACGAGTCGTCATGGTATGGACCTCGTCTTTGCGACGGATCTCAAACCGTCCGAAGTTCACCGTGACGTCACCAAACCGCACCACATCTTCGGTCGGCCGAACAGTCCGTCGCTCCAGACTACGGCGACGCTGATCCAGCAGATTGCGAACGCGACTTAGTAGTTCGGGCAGCGAAAATGGCTTGGTCAGATACTGGTTGACGCCACAATCAAATGCCTGGATCTTGTCTTCCGACAACGTCCGTGCCGTCATCGCCAGAATGGGAATTTCCCAGTCCAGGCGACGCAGCGTTTTACAAATTTCATAGCCGCTCATCAGCGGCAGCATCAGGTCCAGCACAACCAGGTCAACCGGTGGCTGAGCGGACTCATACAATTCCAGTGCCGTTGGTCCATCTCCGGCCAGATCGACCTGGTAGCCTTCCCGTTCAAAATTGAACCGCAAGCCTTTGGCAATCGCATCTTCGTCTTCCACCACCAGAATTCTCATGACGGTTTCTCCTGCCCTGACAACGCCAGTTCTGATACACGGCTGCGGGATTCACGGTGCTCGGATTGAGGCAGGTCCAGTTGTCGACCGGGGAGCGTCACTTCAAACACAGTGCCTCCACCAGACTCCGCATCAAGCACCGCGATTCGCCCCTTTAGAAGTCCGACAAGCGTGCGAACGATGTACAGCCCCAGCCCTGTACCGGTCTTGGTGCGATACAGTTCGTCATTGCCCCGCACAAACATCTGAAAAATACGCCGTCGATTTTCCGGAGCCACTCCGGCTCCATTGTCGCGAATTCGAACCACGACTCGATCACGTCCGCGTGAGAATGCATGCACGGTGACCTTCGGAGGTTTGCCGCCATACTTGACGGCATTGTCCAGCAGGTTGCCGAAGATCATTTCCAGCAGCAGTCGCCGCGACGTCAGAGCCAGCGGAGCGACCTCAAAACGAAACACATCATTGAACTCCTGCTTATGATGCAAACAGGCGGCTTTGGCACACTGCCGCAGCAGGTCTTCCAGATGAATTGTTTCGGCCTCCGTCTGATGGCCGATGGCATCCAGCCGACCGACTTCCAGCAACTGGTTGATCAGGCGATCGAGACGCCCCAGCTCCGAATTCATCGTCTCGTAAAACTCCTTGCGATCGGCCGCCTCAGGTTCACGCATCAGCAGTGTATCGAGGTACAAGCGTAAGGCGGCAATCGGCGTTTTCAGTTCATGTGTGACGCTGTCGACGAAGTTCGACTGACGACGGTTCAGCTGGATTTCCTTGATCGTCAGAAACGAATAGAAGGAAATTCCGAAGAGACTGATCGCTAAAGCAATCGACCCCAGTGTCAGAGCCAGCCAGGAACTCTGCCGAGCCAGCTGGACGATCAACACCGCCATCAGCGCAATGTTGACGGTCATTAAAAGAACGCTGCTCCAGATGGGCAGGCTCAGATGACGGCGTTTTCGACGAAAATCGGCCACAAGAATAATCCACTTGATTCGAATTCACTGGCAAATCTAACCCCATGGTACCGTCAAAAGCATGCAAACAACAACGGGCGGCCGTTCCATGCGTGAAACGGGGTCAGTCATTCGGTAGACTTCGAGCCCCGAGAAGATGACAGCAGTTGGCCATTTTGAACCGGCCAGCTTGTTTCTGCCTGGAATGCCGGGCTTCGAGTCTGTCCGACTGTTTTAGTTCCCTCAAGTGAAGTGATTTCGGAATGTCTGTTTCAGCTCCCGTTGTGCCTGCCGACTTTTCCCCCAGCGCCCTGTCATGGAATGAGATGGCGGATTCCGTTCTGGGCGGTGAATCGCTATCGCGTGAAGACGCGATGCGAATTCTGCGGGCGGACGACGACCAGTTACTGGCGATTCTGGATGCCGCTTTTCGCGTGCGTCGCGAGTACTTTGGAAAAACAGTTCAGCTCTATTATCTCAAAAATGCCAAGAGCGGCCTTTGTCCCGAGGACTGTAATTATTGTTCGCAGTCAAAGATCTCTGAAGCACCCATTGAAAAGTACTCATTCCTGAATGCCGAACGCCTGATGGATGGGGCTCGCAAGGCGGCTGAAAGCAAAGCTCGCACCTATTGCATCGTTGCCAGTGGCCGCGGGCCCACCGATCGTGAAGTCGATCATGTGGCCAATGTCGTCCGTCAGATCAAGGACACTTATGGTCTGCACATCTGCTGCTGTCTGGGTCTGCTGAAGCCCGATCAAGCACTGAAGCTGAAAGCCGCCGGTGTGGACCGAGTGAACCACAATCTGAATACCAGCGAACGCTTTCATGAAGAGATCTGCACGACTCATACGTTCAAGGATCGCCTGGAGACGCTGGATATCTGCCGCAACGCAGGTCTGGAACTTTGTGCCGGCATGATCGTGGGCATGGGCGAAGTTCATGACGACGTCGTTGATGTGGCGATGAAGCTGTCGGAACTGCAGGTCGAATCCATTCCGATTAACTTCCTGAACTCGATTGACGGCACGCCACTGCAGGCTGTTCGCGAACTGGATCCGCGTTTCTGTCTGAAGGTTCTGGCGATGTTCCGCCTGACCAATCCAAAGGCAGAACTGCGAATTGCCGGTGGTCGCGAAGTGAACCTGCGTTCGATGCAGTCGCTGGGCTTGTACCCGGCGAATTCGATGTTTGTCAGCGACTACCTGACGACGCCCGGGCAGAAGGCCGAGGAAGATTTCCGGATGATCAATGATCTGGGCTTCCAGATCACGGCCGGCGACTATGAATCCTCAAAGCTGCTGGAACTCTGGAACGTGCCGCACGCCAAGACCTGTTCTGCCGAAGCCGGCCCGTCTGGCAACTGCTGCGGTTAATGTAGGGGTGAGCTGTCGCAGCGGTGTGTTGAATTCAATCGTTTTCACAACCCGCCGCGTCAGCGAGGAATTTCCTGGCACAGGCGTGAAACGCGACAACGCAATCCCTCACTGACGTTTCAGGTTGGGATGGGCAATCACTGCATCTGCAAGACAGATCGACCTGCATCAATCCAGCGGCTTCAGTGATCGGCCGGGATGGATAATGACTTCCCAGCGGACGGGTTCGCCGGGCGGGTCGGTGGCGGTCAGGCTGAGTTGCTCGACGCCTGCGGGATAGGAAATGGAAATGCCGCCGGTGGCGTGGGGTTTTAGCACCGTGCCTTTGGGATACGCGTCGTTCACGTAACCGGTGTATTCGATCGGCTCGAGGCCGGAAAATTCGAAGCGTCCGGTGGCGTCTGACTTTGTGTTCGTCAAACCATGAAACTCACTCCGATCAAAGTCGCGAGGCATCACGCGAAGTTCGGCATTCGGAATCGGCCGGTTGGTCGCAACGTCGATAAGATATCCGCTCACGGTGAGTCCACGCGAGAGCATGATTTCGACCGGCTGATTCGTCTTGTTGATCTCGATGGTCTGTTTCTTGCCTCGGTATGGCCCCGGCTCAATCGTTGCGGTGAGCTTCAATTCGAGGCCATCAAGCGGTTCGTCCAGCGAGAGGCCTCGAAAGACGCAGATGCCGTTGGAATCTGATGTAGCATTTGAACTAAAGCTGTGGCTGCCGAAGTCACTTCCTGACTTGCCACTGAAAAGGCCGCCGGGTTTCTGGCTGAACCTGTAGTTCAGTTTAACGTCGTGAGCCGCCACGGGTTTCCCGTTCGCAGCGACCAGACGGAGCTTTAGGTCTCGGCCTGATGGCAGCACAACATCCATTTTGACGATCGGATTGCTTTCGTCGATTTTGAATTCTTCACTCACTGTCCACACCCGGGTATCCTCGGTCTGTTCCTGCGTCAGTAACCGGTAGCGACCGCCAAAGGGTACGGCTTTCATGAATAGAAAATTCGACGTTGAGGAAGAGGAGTTTACTTTGCTCGAATCCTTTTCACCTGGCGGCAATTCCATCGCCAGAACATACGTAGATGCCCGATCGGCCGGGCTTCCGTCAGCTCGTTTGATCGAACCATAAACTCCACCGACAGCCGTAACTTTGGCTTCGATCAACTGCGGTGTTGTACCAGGAACGATCGCAATTTGGTTTTGATCTTCAATGCGGTATCCGGCGAGACTCTCCTGTCGGAAGTTCAGAAAAGCACCCACGGGAATTTTCAATCGAACCTCGTTCGATGTGATGGGCATGTTGTGGTTGGCTACGTCCATGCGAGCGGTCGAATGGTTCCAGTAGATGAACAGAGTGCCTTGAGCCGGAGCTTCCGGATCGGTTCCCGTCAGGCGAATCACGACTTCGCGAACTGGCACGCTGGGTTCGAGCTCCTTCGAATGAATCGGGATCTCAAGTTCATCCATCGATTCCGTGATCTGCAGTTCCCTTCGTTCATTCGGAAGGCTCAGCGTCAGTTGCTCACCCGGCGTTAAACGGTCGATCTCAAAGTGCCCAGTGGGATCAACGTCGATCCAATAGCCATCGGTCAGATCCCGCGAAGCCGATTCGATCAGGGATTGAACAGAAACCTGAAATCCGGGTTTCGCCACATCCGTCGACTTCTGGAGTGTCTGTAAATCCCCAGTCATGCGTCCCGAAATCTTTATTGAAGGACTCAGTGAAATCGTACGTTCCGCATCGCCGGCTTTAATCTCCAGAACACCCACACCATACGTTTCTGCAACGACCGCGAAGGTGTAGGCCGTGTTGTCTTCAAGCTGGTCGAGCACTGCCTCACCGTCGCTGTTCGAGATTGCGTAGTCTTGCCATGGATCGACGTTTGCCCAGCGACGACTGAATCCGAAGCTCATGCCTTCTTTATCTGACTGGCGGTAGGTGATTCGCAAGCTGGCGTTAGCAATCGGCTGATTGGTCTGCTTATCGACGACGCGGACAGACACCGGGCGTGCATGTTTGAGCACCATTTTGAACGGCTCGGGCGAGTTCGTGATTGCCGATTTCCCTAACGATTCTTTTTGTCTGAGACGCTGATATCCTTTCGCCATGACCTCAATGAGATACTCAGAATTTGCAACGTGGGAAAACTGAACTCGGCCAGCCTCGTCTGTCTGTGTTTCCTGTGCGCCCGACCCTGACCAGGAGCCACGGAATACAAGTATAGCTGTAGACTTCACCACGGCCTGCGAAATGGGTTGCCCCTGTTCGTTTGTGATCAGAGCATCGACCGACAAACCTTTGGTCAGGATCAGCTCGATGGTCTTCTCCTTGTCTTCCGGCATCAACGTGATGATCGGCGTACTGACAGCAGCAAAGTCGGGATGCGAAGCCCCGATCTGCAATTGGCAGGGAGAGAAATAGTGAGTCTTGTGGTATTCCTGTTCTTCTGCGTTCGGGCCGCTCATGCCGGTTACGTGGGAACTGTTTCCTGTGCGAGTCATCGAGTGCAGAGTCAGCTTTGGCGTGATCTTGCTGCCGTCTTCCGTCTTGACGATCAGATGCACGGCGATCTTTCCAGCGTTGGGGTCTTGTGAGTGACTCGAACCGTCCGATGAGGCACTTGCTGCGGGAACGAAGTTTCCATTTCGCTCGGCCTCAAGTTGCACAAGTTTCTCGACGCGTTCCTTTGGCGACATCCAGTTTGCGGCACTCTGCACTGCAATGTCAGTTCCGCGTTGAAGCAGAACCAAAGTTGTCGCCAGGACCACCATCACAACCGTGACGCTGAGCCACGAGATCTTCGAACGCGGCGCGCGATCGGGTTGAACAAGCCGGAGGACTCGATCGGAGAGTTCGCCTTCGCTGGAGGGCTCCGCGAATGCCATTGCGGACGAGATCACAGGCCGATGAATAGACGCTGCGACTTCCACAAGCGTTTTTGCTACGGACATCGGCTGTCCGCAGATTCGAGCGGCCACCACATCGCAGCAGGCTTCGCGTTCGGATCGGATCGTTCGATTCAGCCACCATACGAACGGATTGAAGAACAGCAGCGACTCAATCACCATCTGAATCAAACTCACGAGCGGATCCCAGCGACGGATATGAGCCAGCTCGTGAGCAATCATGATCCGCCATTGATCGGCTGGAACCCCCGTCAGCATGGAAACGGGAACCATGATCACAGGCCAGAGAACACCAACGACGGCTGGCGTGTCGATGTGTTCGCTGAGCACAATGCGAATGATGCGTCGCAGCTTCAACCGTCGGCTAAGTTCCTGCACGATGTCATTCAGTTCCGTCAGACTGGATTCTGCCACCGCCGCGGATTCCACCAGCCAGCGGCGCACGATGACGAATCCGGCAAGGCCTCGCAGCAGCATTAAGATGGAGCCACAGAGCCAAATCGCTGCCAGCCATGGAGCGACAATCCGGCCACTGCCGTTTGCTGACGACACTACTTTGGAACCGGACGGCTTCTGATTTTCTACCGCGTAATCAACGTGATCGATGTCTTCAGCGCGGGGCGATGCTTGAGTCAAGTCGTGCTGTGTCGAAGGCACGTCTGGAAGCGATTCGTCTTGTTCGATGGTGTTGGTGCTTTGTGCCGCAGAGATGATGGGCTCATTGGAATCCAACCTCAACACCGACCACGTCACCAGCGCCGCGGCGACGATGGTTGTCAGTCCACTCATCGCGATGGCATAGCGCCGC
Organism: Planctomycetaceae bacterium; assembly: GCA_041688565.1. Taxonomy (GTDB): domain Bacteria; phylum Planctomycetota; class Planctomycetia; order Planctomycetales; family Planctomycetaceae; genus SXXK01. Next base: position 9,072 of record JBDNHX010000440.1, on the reverse strand, counting down.
TCAGCGTGTTTTGCTGGCAGCGTGCGAAGAATGAACCACACACATCCGCTAATCAGAGCGGCTTGCCACAGGGAGTGACCGAGGACTCGAGTCAGAGTTTCACTGAGCTGGGTGATGGCGTCTGGCATGATTGAGTTCCAATGGTGGGAAAGATCGCCGTTGATTCATCCGTAAACCTGAGCCGCAAGGCGCTAGCCGCGGGTGTTTTCCCTGTGTGGTATAAAGACTCACCCGCGGCTAGCGACTTGCGGTTCATTTCGTGCGGCTTTCGAGATCGTCCAGTAGCTTCCGCATGGCGTCGATTTCGCTGCGATCGACTTTGTCAGAGTTCAATAGATGCTGCATGGCCGTCCTGGTGCTGCCGCCGAAAATCTTGCGGACCAGTCCCTGCAGCAACGGCACGGCCACCTGTTCGCGGCTGACAACCGGTTTGAAAATGTGAGCCAGTCCGTCACGCTCATCGGCGACGGCCAGAAGTTCCTTCTTGTGCATCACCTGCATGACAGAAAGAACCGACGTGTAGGCTCGCTCTTTGCCATCCGACAGCCGCTCCATCACCTGCCGTACCGTTGCTGGCCCGTGTTCCCACAATGCTCCCAGAATCTGAAGTTCGAACTCCGATGGTTCGACAAACTTGATCTTCTTCTTCGCCACAATGACTCTCCTGTGAAAGACGTACTGCGAAAACAGTATGTACTGCTAGCACAGTAGATGTCAATGGGCGAATATAGAGATTTTGCATCTGCAAGACCGGCGGAATCGACGCTGACGGTCAATCACAGTGAGACAGATCAGTCTATAGGACTTCAAACAAGGTCTGAATTCTGAGTACAGCGCCATTGTCCGGGAACGTGTGGAACGAGTGAATCACAAGGCCTTCCGGCAGAAGGTCGCTCATGAGGTAGCTCAGACAATCCGGGCTGCTGGAACTGGATCCGGGGAGCGACGCCGTCAGAATCGCTTTTCGAGCATCCATTTCCATTTCACGATGCACCTGCAGATAAACGTCCGCTGGCAGCGTCTCCAGCTGATAACTGCAGTGGTAGCGAACTCCCACGCCCTCAAACATATGAGTTCGATAGCCAATCAGACGACGATCGACCATTCGGCCGCCGGATGGCAGCGGAGAAAATTTGCTCGTCGCCACTTCGGTCACGATGCGGTGCTTCGTTCGGAACTCCAGCGCATGTCCGTACTGACTGATCTTCAGCGCAGCCTGATTGGGCCCCACCGGAATTGTTGTTTCGCACAGCGTTTCAATAAGTTCCGGATGCACCGAGCGATCGAAGACTCGCAGCACCATATCAGCAACATCCGGACGGACATACCCTACAGTCATGATGGAAATTCTTGCATCGCACCGAACGTTCAAAATGATCTCGAACAGGCTGCAGCAGCTTGTCCAAACGTTGCGATTGTAGGGCGGTCGTTCAGTTGCGGAAACAACGGAACCTGAATTTAAAGTGCGGCGAAAAAGGTCCGTAGAAAAAAATGATTTACCGCAGAATATCATTGCACTGGCAGCATCGGGACAATCCACTCGACAACAGCTTCAGAATCCGTGTCGGACGAAGAAAATGCCGCTGACATCTGCATGTCACGGTATCGCAGCTGGCCGTGGACACCATACGGAATGAGTCGAACCTGATTCTTTGACGGTTCTACCCGCACTTCCATGAAGCTCTGATAAAACGGTGCCTGATTGGAATCAAACGCAGCCGACAGAAACTCGGCCGAAAACGGCCAGCCACCCAGACGCTTTGTCCAGATCCAGGCCGGACGTTTCCACAGCGGCGTGGTTGCTTCGATTTTCGTTACTACCTGATCACGATTCGGAAAAAAAGCCCATTCCTCGGTGACCGGACTTTTCGGCCAGTCCAGAGCCGTCCCGAAACTCAGATACGCGCCTCCTCCGCCATTGACGAAGTGGTGAACGACGGCGGCTGGCTCAACGTTCTCTCTATTCTCTTTGTAGTATTCCAGGTCGTGTGTATCGCCGGCCATGACAATGGAAACATTGTGCTGTCGCAGCAGATTTCGCAGTTCAGCGAATCGGGTTGGCTCCGCCGTCAGGTCGACCTGTGTCGTCTGATCCACGCCGCCAGCAAAAAACGGATGACCGAGAATCACCATTTTCGTTTTTCCATTCGCTGCTTCCAGCGCCGCTTTTAGCCAGTCAAACTGAACAGGATCGACCTGTCTGGCGACACCTGTATCCACTGCGAAAAGCGCGAACGTATCCGTCTGAAGTTGAAAGAAGGGAGCCTTCTGGAGCTGTGTGGGCACGCCATACTCCTGCTGCAGTCGAGAGGCCTGAGCAATCAGCTGTTCAATGCGAGCATCTGTCGTGCTTGTAATGCGGGCATCCGAAACCACTCGCGCCCGCATGGCCGCGCGGGCGGCGGCCGGTTCAAAGAAGGTTGCGGCAAAACCTTCCAGAGCATCGTACCAGTCATGATTCCCGGGGATGGCGTAAACCGGTTTTGTGGTCCCCATGAACGGCAGCCAGAAGTTGGCTTCATAGTCCTTCATCGCGCCTGTCGGATAAACAACATCCGACGAAATGATCACGAACTGCACATCGTCACGCTCGGCAACATTCAGCAGCCGGCTCTTCAAACTGAGCTGCGATGCATCACCTTCTCCCGGATCACCAATCACCACAAAGGCAAAGTCGGAATCCGACGTCACGCCTTCCGGTGAAACAGCAAAACGTGATTCGGGATTTTCCTGCGGCTGCAGTTCCGAAACTGCTTCCACCATCGCGACTCGCCACGTATCCGTTCGATGTTCGGCCCAGGAATTCCAGATTCCAGCCGCCCAGTTTTCCGTATCAAAATACCAGCTCATGCCCCACATCGGAGCAGTAGCCGCAATGATGGCGGCCAAGGGCAGACCGGTCTGCAGACCACGGCTGAGCGCGTTGAAAAAGGAACAGCGGGCCAGGCGGAGCCGGATGACCTGGCGAATGCGAAACGCCAGCAGTGATTGAATAAATCGTCTTGGCCAGCAAAGGATGACAGACCCTTCACTCAGGCACCACAGCCAAAGCATCCCTTCCAGTCGGCGGGTGAGACGATTGGACGCGACAATGATCGGAATCACAATCAGAAACGCAATCAGCAGACCGGCGAACATATCACCCAGCACCGCAAAGCCGGGTGACATGAGTCCGAGAAATGTTCTGTCAAATCCCATGCGCCCCACATGAATGGCCAGCAGAGTTAACAGAAAGCTGATCACCCAGCCTCGGTCCACGGCGGCTCGTGCAGTTTCCTCAGCGGCAATCTGTTGAGCTCGATCATGCATTCGCTGTTCATCGGGAAACCCATAAATCAGCATGCCGGAGCTGATGAGAGTTTCCAGAGTGAGCAATGGCGATGTGGCCATCGTCCAGGCCGTGCAGAAAATGCGAAACGAAGCCGCCAGGGCGATGGCCCACATCAACCACTTTTCCCCCAGGCGGAACATCAACATGGCAATCAGGAAGTTCAGCAGGGCGAACAGAAGAGTTCTCGCCCGGAAACCATCGGCGTTCTTTTCTCGGATCGCTGAGACAAGCCCGCGGATTCCATCCAGGCCAAACCACGCCGCCAGAAACAATCGCAGGGCTTCCTCAGCGAACAGCGGGGAGGTGGTCAGTAAAACCCCAAGGGCCAAAGAAACAGCACCGCTGCCCCATGCCGACTTTTGCTGGTCATAGCTGACACGGCGAAACCCGTGAGTCATTTCCAGCAGAGCCGTCATGACCAGCAGGAAGCCAACCCGCGCTGCCGCGTCCCCATGCGTCAGGGGCGCGGCAGCGGCCAGTGCAGCCATGCTCGCCGTTGCTGCCGGAATCATGCGGAGACCGGCCCACTGCAGCCAGGATTTTGGATTCAAACTGGCTGGATTGTTGGAGCTTGAGGTCAATGGACGGCTTTCTTCAAAGGAGGCTTTGCGTGTCTCATTGATCCCGTCTGCAGGTGACTCATGCACGGCATGATTAGTTCGTCGGAGAATTTTCACGCCGAACAACTTTAACGCAAACGATGGCTCCATTATACCAGCAGTGACGATTTTGAATCAGCAAACGGCCTCCTGGGATAAATGCGTAACTCGGGCCCTGACGCACCCGGTGAATCCCCGCATTTTGTGTCGACACGTTCAATTTGTGCAACATCTGCAGACATTTTGGTTCAACGTGTTCTAGCGTTGCCCAGTGTCATTGTTGGTAATTGCGCCGAGTCCGAATTTGAGACCCGTGGGTTCTCTGGGCTATCGTTGCTATGTCTATCCGTCGCCAAATGTCCGTGTTGCTGATCGCTCTGTCGACATTCTTTGTCGGCACGACGTGGATGATGCAGGCGCTGATGATGGCCCCCGCTTTTCTGCGTCTGGAAACACTGCATCACGGGCGATGCGAAAATATTGATGAGATCAGGCGTCTGCACGAAATGATTCGTCACGTTCGGAATGCCTTTGCCTCACAGCAGAATCACGCACGCCAATCGGAATCCAGGGAAATGAATGAGAAAGCCGAGCAATACGTATGAGAACCGAACTGCTGCCGTCAGAAATATCTCAGGCTCACCGAATCCTGATTGTGGACGATAACGCTTCGATCCATACGGACTTTCGTAAACTGCTGGAACCACCGCTGCGCTGCGAAGTGGAACAGGCGGAACGCGACCTCTTCGGAGCTTCCTCGGCCGGCACGCCCACCAGTCCCTGCGACGAACGCTTTGACATTTATTCAGCGTACCAGGGCTCGGAAGCTTTGGCACTTGTGCAGGCGTCCATCGAAGAAGGACAACCTTATCGCATGGCCTTCGTTGATATCCGCATGCCGCCAGGCTGGGACGGTATAGAAACCATCGAACAGCTCTGGAAAGTTGATCCGAACCTCGAGGTCGTGATCTGTTCGGCTTATTCAGATTATTCGTGGCGGCAGATCGTCACGCGGCTTGGCAGAACCGACCAGTTTCTTGTGCTGCGAAAGCCGTTTGATGCGATTGAGATTCGCCAGATGGCAATGTCGCTGACAACGAAAAGTGTGCTGAGGGATGTTCAGCGCAGGCACATGGAAAAGCTGGCTATGGTGATTGATGAAAGAACGCGGGCCATTGCCGCAGCAGAAAGCGCCAGTTAGGCGAAGAGTCATTTTCTGGCCAATATGAGTCACGAGATTCGCACGCCGCTCAACGGTGTCACTGGAATGCTGGAACTGCTGGCGTCAACGGTGCTGGATGCTCAACAGGTTCGCTATGTGAAAGGTGCTCAGTCATCGGCCGACTGCCTTATGAGCCTGATCAACGGCATCCTCGATTTTTCAAAGATCGAACAGGGAATGCTGGAGCTGGATGCGATCGACTTTGAGCTGCCTTTGCTGATGCAGGACGTGTGCGAAATCATGGCGCCGGCCGCTCAGAAAGCCGGGCTGGAAATAAAATGTATTGTCGATGATCGGCTGCCAACATGGGTTTCGGGAGACCGCAATCGTCTGCGTCAGATCCTGCTGAATCTGGTCAGCAATGCGATCAAGTTCACGGAAGAAGGACGAGTTCAGATTGAGGCCAGTCTTTTGACCACGGACCTTGATACCGGAAACATCACGCTTCGCATCGCCGTCTCAGACACTGGCATCGGGATTCCGCTGGAGCGCAAGCATCGATTGTTTCAGGTGTTCTCGCAGGTTGATGGCAGTACGACGCGTCGCTTTGGCGGCACGGGACTGGGGCTCGCACTGTGCAAACGGCTGGTGGAACTCTTCGGCGGGGAAATCGGGGTGGAGAGCGAGGATGAAGTGGGCTCCACATTCTGGTTTACAGCCTGCATTTATCCGGCCGTGCAGGAGCATTCCACAGACAGTCGAACCAGCGATGCATGGAAGCGAACGCCCAGTGAAGATCCGGACAATTCACGCATCGCGATGAGCGAGGGCGCCGACTTTCGAGTTCTGGTGGCGGAAGATTACGAAATCAATCAGGTGGTGGTACGCGAATTCCTGCGCCGGTTTGGTCTGGAATGCGAAGTGGTTTCCGATGGACGCGCAGCGCTGCAAAGAGCACGGTCGGGCGAGTTTGATCTGGTCCTGCTGGATTGTCAGATGCCTTTGATGGATGGTCTGCAGGTGGCGGCGGAAGTCCGCGTCATCGAAAACACAGGCCGCGGACTGGCTCGCAATGGATTGCGTATTCCAATCGTTGCTCTGACGGCCAATGCGATCGCTGGTGACAAGGAAGCCTGTCTGGCAGCCGGTATGGATGATTATCTGACCAAACCCATGACCTGTCAGACGCTGACAGATGTCCTGTTGCGATGGCTGCCTGTGCCTCAGCCGCGCGGAGCCAGCCGCACCGTGTGTGAGCCCGTTCAACGTTCGTCAATCTGCAGTGCGTCAATGTCGGCAGCATTTGATGCGGAACAGCTGCTGAATCAGTGCTTTGGCGACAATGAACTGGCTGTTGAACTGCTGAATATGTTTGAGGTTCGGGGTGAGCAAAGCCTGCAGGATCTGGAAAAAGCTCTGGCAAATACTGATTGTGTGGCTGTGCATCATCTGAGCCACGGCGTGAAAGGAATCGCCGCCAATCTGTGTGCCGCATCCTTGAGGATGTCGGCAGGCCAACTGGAACATCTTTCGGGGGAGAAAATGGTCGTACTGGAATCGCTCAAGGATGAGATCGATAATTTCTGTCGCGATTTACGGGGTTGTCTGGAACATATTCCGCAACTGCGTGAATCACTTCAGCACACAGGCTGCAGCGTAGCCGGGATCGACTGAATTTGGCAATTCTAAGGAGCCCGGCTCCTGCCGACTTCGGATTCCACTTTTTATTTTTCTGGAACTGGTAGCCATGACCACTGCAATACTTTCGAACTGCCTTGATGATGTCCTCGGAAAAGCGTTGGGTGTTGATCTGCCGGATCGACCACTCGCCGCCGCGTCATCCGAAGGCTGGAAAGCGCTCACAGGAGCGGCCGGACCTTTTGCGTCCACGCTGTCCCACGGGGACGGTTACCAGCTTCGCAAGATTCTGATCATCGATGACGAAGCGATCAATGTGCGGCTGATTCAAAAATGCCTGCACATGGCCGGCTATCGCGCCGTGGAGACTCACACAGATCCGGAAACTGCGATGGATCGCATCGTCATATATCAGCCCGATCTTGTGGTCTGTGATGTTGTCATGAGCGTTTCCGGGCTGCAGATTCTGCGTCAGGTGGTCTCCAGCCCCGACCTGCGAAACATTCCGATGATCATGATCACCGCGTCGGAAGACGAACGCGTGAGAACCGATGCTCTGGAACTTGGGGCCGCCGAACTTCTGACCAAACCGCTGCGAGCCACGTCACTGCTGCCGCGCGTCAGAAATGCGCTTTTGCTTCGATCTCAGTTTGACCAGATGATGAATCATCGGCGTGAACTGGAACAACAGATCCAGTCGCGCACGGCCGAACTGATGATGTCACGGCTGGAGCTGATTCACTGTCTGGCAAAGCTGGCAGAATATCGTGACAACGAAACAGGCCATCATGTTGTTCGTGTCGGTCGTTACGCGGGTATACTGGCCCGGCAACTGGGGCTTGATCGAGCCATCTGTGAACTGATTGAACACGCCGCCCCTTTGCATGACATTGGCAAGATCGGCATTGGAGACGACATCCTGCGAAAGCCAGGCAAGCTGACTCCTGAAGAATTTGAAATGATGCAGCGGCATGTAGGTCTGGGTAAAAAAGTTTTTCAGCCGTTAAGCTTTTCAGAATCCCAGCAGTTGCGATCCCACACGCTACTGGGCGACATGATGGTCAACGTCGGATCGTCACCTCTGCTGCGGATGGCTTCAGAAATTGCTCTGACTCATCATGAACGATGGGACGGCACCGGATATCCGATTGGTCTGAAGGGAACCGACATTCCTCTGAGCGGACGTATCGTGGCCGTTGCAGACGTGTTTGATGCACTCAGCAGCAAGCGAGTCTACAAGCCGGCCTTCCCGATTGATAAATGTTTTGCCATCCTTGAAGAAGAGAGCGGCACTCATTTTGACCCAACCATCGTTGCCGCGTTTTTGAGTGTTCGAGAAGAAATCGTAAAGATCCGCATCGAACTGGCGGACGTGGATTGACTCGGTCAAAAACGCGAACGTCATTGGATCGCGTTTCTACCGCAAACGTTGTCATCCGGAACGAAGCACCATTCCTGTCGTCGCGTTGCAACTTCACCGCAACGGCATTCTTCAATCCTGTTTCTTTCGCCCAGCGAAAGACGACGATCGCTCACGCCTTCAACGATTCCTTTGCGACTCGCATCACGTTGCCACCGATGATTTTGCGGATGTCGTCGTCCGAGTAGCCTCGCTGAACAAGTCCCACCGTGAACAGCGGCCAGTTGGTCCACGCCAGGCTGGCTGTCATCTCCGCCGTTTCGGCGAAATCATCCTTCGGCCACAGCGACCGAAATGGCTCACGTGAACGAGCTCGCTTCGGCAGCTTACGATTTTCCTGAGCAAAATTCTGCGACGAATAAGCGACGTCCGTTCCGATCGCCACGTGGTCCACGCCGAAATGTTTTGTCACATATTGAATGTGATCCAGCAGCGCAGAAATATCCCCAGCCCCGTGCAGGAACCTCGAGATACAGCAAATGCCGATGTAGCCGCCGGATTCCACGATCGCCCGGATAACCTCATCCGGCTTGCTGCGAATATGCGGATGAATGGCAGTACAGGTCGAGTGACTGGCGACAACAGGCCGCGATGAAACTTTTGCCGCTTCCAGACTCGTCTGCCAGCCGGAGTGCGCACAGTCGGGAATCACGCCGATCCGATTCATTTCTGCGATCGCCGTGAGTCCGAAGTCGCTAAGCCCCGCGTTGGAAGTTTCTCCACACCCGTCACCGATCATGTTGCGACGCTGATAGGTGAGATGCATCATGCGGATGCCCAGCTGAAAGAAAATCTTCACATACGCCAGCTCGTCTTCTTTCGTCACCCATTCCTGAGTCAGCGGGATGCCGTTTCCAGTCATATACAAGGCACGTCGACCAGCAGCCTTGGCGGCTTCCACGTCGGCCGGGACAGCAGCCTT
>JBDNHX010000439.1:0-16824 GCA_041688565.1 Planctomycetaceae bacterium | reverse complement strand
GGATCTCCACCAGCGTCACCCGGAACCGCTCACCTCCACCGACCTGCTGCCCTTTCGCGATGAGACTGCTCACATCAGTCAACTCCAGTCGCTCCAACGCCTCAGCCTCATGCGCAAAGCACGCTCCACGAAGAAACGACCGCGACTTCTCGATGAACTCGAATCCCGCTACAAAGACTCATCTTAGCCCGCCAGCAGGCCGTTGTAAAAAAAGCCCGCCCGGAGAGAGTCGGGCGAGCTTTCGGAGAGAGAGAAATTACTGAGAGAGGGCGAGAGACAAACGATTACCGCGACTGAGCGTCTTTTTCAGACCTGGCGGTCCTTCTTTTTCTTCTTGTCCTTGTTTTCATTCTTCAGCTTTTGCTCCAGACGTTCGGCCTGAGATTTTTCTTCCTTCTCAGCGGTCTCAAGCACTTCGCGAAGATCGTCGAGCGACTCTTCGACCGGGACCTGGGTAAAGCTGGAGCCAGCTGTGCGAGCCCCACAGCCTTCCTGAGCCGGAATGCTGTAACTCTGGTCCAAGCTGCGAATCGCAAACGCGACGTCCTGAAGTTCCGCGTTGACGGACTTCGCCACAACAGTTAATCCGGTCGTCAAACCAACCACAGCAACGGTCCCAACGACCACCGCTTCGGCTGACAACAGGACGCCGAATTCATCGTTCCACAATTTACTGAACAAACGCATCTCTCAGTCTCCGCAAATTCAGGGTGCAAAAAGTAAAACCCCGCCAAATCTCTCGTCTTCAGCGGTCCACCTGGATCAGTTGTGTGGATTGTGACGATTCCTTTACACCCATTGCAAATGTTAATCTGCGTAAATTAAACAAAATGGAAAGACATATTGACACTTTGTAACTCCACTTGTGCAAACGTGTCTCAAGCGGCATTCATGCCACGCGCTGCCCCAGATGCGAGCTGAGGCTCGAAAACCGAGCTCTTGGTGCGGAATCGGCAGCGACCGGATTAGCGGAAATGGCGTGGACCTAATCCGTAGCGGAAGTCGCCAAGACTTTCGGCACCCCTGTTTTCGAAGGGAAAACCGAAACTCTTGGCGAGTGCCGCTACAAAAACATTTCTTAAGTCCACGCCATTGGAGATTGGCGAATCGGAGCCCGATCTGTTTCAATCTCGAGCGTTGAAACGCGTTCTTTGAAGCTCCCGTGACGCTCAAGCCTGCGGGCTGTGGGCGGTTTGTGATTGGTCAGGTCGCGACTGCGACGTTCGTCTGCCAGATTCAAAGGAAGGATAGAATCATGCGACAGTGTGTTCGTGCGTTGCTTTTAATGTCTTGTGCTGCCTGCTGTTTCAAAGTGTCCGATCTTGCGAAGGCCGATGACGCTCCGCGAGAACAGAAGTTAGCGGCGGAGGCAGTGTCTGCCATGAAAACCGCGACGCAGTTCATGCGTGACAATGTGGCTGTGCACGGCGGCTACGTTTTCTGGATCCCATCCCGGCCGCACTGGCGTGGATGAAACGATCAGTACTGCCTGATGGTCAGATCGCTCGCTTCTACGAACTGAAAACGAACACGCCGCTTTATTTCGTGAAGGATACGTACGAACTGACTTATGACGATTCCAATCTTCCCACGCATTACAGCTTCAAGTCCGAGTCAAAAGTGGACAAGCTGGAAGCCCGCTATAAACTGCTCAGTAGCGGCGCGTCTGCCGATGTGAAGCAATCCAGCCTGAGGCCTCTTCGAAAAGACGCAGAAGAAATCCTGGCTCAGCTGGATTCCAGCGGTCGATGGGTGACGGACAAGAACGGTCGAGCTGTCCCGAACGCGGAAAAAAACGGAGGGTCTCTTTCTGGAAAGCGCCGTCTTCAGCAACAATCTGACTCGGCTGGCGGAGTTCGTTGCAGCCGCTCGATCCGGTGCCAGGTGACGGTCGCCGATTTTCTCCCGCTGGATTCTCTTTCACCGGCGACCTGTTCAAACACCACGGCACAGCATTCAGACAGTCTAGAGGACGCTCAATGGCAACCGTAAGTCTAATCGAAGCCAATTCGCTGGCGGCAGGGCAGTCGGCCGAGGTCGTCGCCGAGGGACGAATCTTTGCGGTGTTCAACGTGGACGGAACATTTCGAGTTCTGGACGGCATTTGCCCGCATGCCGGCGGTCCGCTTGGGAAAGGCGTTCTCCGGGGAAATATCGTGACCTGTCCATGGCACGGCTGGCAGTTCAATGTCGAATCCGGACATCATTGCCTGAATTCGCGACTGTGCCAGACAACTTACGACTCCAGAATTGAAGACGGAAAAATCGTGATCGATCTGGGTTGATCGCTGGATGGTCGGCCGGCGCAAAAAAAAGACGCCTGACAAACTACCAGTCAGACGTCTTCGATGTGTTCGCTATTTCATCTGCAGCAGATTGAGGCTGCAAGCAGAAAGTATTACTTCTTCAGTTCCGCATCAATCAGTGTGAGAACTTCTTTGTCGTCAGGGCTGGTCCGAGGGCTGATGCGGCCGGCGACTTTACCGTCCTTACCAACGACGAACTTTTCAAAGTTCCAGCTGATCTTGTCCTTCTTCTCTGAATGGCTCTTCAGGAAGTCGTACAAAGGAGCCTGGCTGTCGCCGTTGACATCGATCTTGCTCATCATCGGAAACGTAACTTTATAATTTTCGGTGCAGAACTTCTTGATGTCCTTCTCTGAGCCGGGTTCCTGGCTACCAAATTGATTGCAAGGGAAGCCAACCACAACCAGACCCACGTCGGCATACTTTTCCTGCAGAGCCTGAAGTTCTTTGTACTGCGGTGTCAGGCCGCATTCGCTGGCCACGTTGACAATCAACAGGACTTTCCCTTTGAATTCGGCCATATCGACTTCTTTGCCGTCGATGGATTTCATTTTGAACTCATGCACAGAATCGGCAGCCATAGCTGTTCCTCCGGAAAGACAAAGAACAGAAAGTGCAACGGCCAGTGAACTCCAGAACTTCATAACTCATTCTCCAGTCGCAAACAGTGAATTCAAGACTCTGCTCAAAACTCAGCCAGCGTGACTGAGCGTGCAAAGTCTGCAATGCTGATTGTCGGTTATTGTTACCCGGTCCGAAGCAAAGGCAAGTCACGCCATGGTCAAACGTGATTCTGAATGAGAAAGTGCCCGGGAGCCGAATTGATTTGTTGTGAAGAGATCTTCACACTAAGGCGGTTTCGTTTCTGTTTTTTTCTGCCATGGAGCTGCGTTTCGTGAAGCATACTCTCGGCCTGTTCCTGCAGCTGGCTTCGCTTTCGATGTTGCCAGCGATGATTATCTTCCAGCTGTTCTATGGATTCCGGCTGATCGTGATGCCGATTTCCCTGCTCTGCGGGATCTGCGTTTTCAGCATCGGGACGGTGCTGCGAGAATCCAAATAGACGCGGCGGTCGGACTCAGACGCTGGTGAGGGAAGGTCTCGGCATCAGAGATGCGAGCCACCTTCGGAACCATCTGTCCCGGACGGAAATGAAAATCTCGCCTCGGAGATGCGAGGCACAGTGTGCATCGCATCTCCGAAACGAAACGACTTAGCTTTTCTGACATTCCACCGGTAGAGGGCTCAAGCCGACGCCGCTGTAGTAGAAACCGCGAGCCGCCATTTTGCGGCGGTCGTAAAGATTGCGTCCGTCGAAGATCACCGGGGCCTTCATCTTCAGCTTGATATAGTCGAAATCGGGATTTCGGAATTCGTTCCATTCGGTCACGATGGCCACAGCATCCGCGCCGTCGCAACAGTCATAGTGATGCAGGCAGTACTCGACGACGTCACCCAATTCTTTGCGGACATTTTCCAGAGCCACAGGGTCATGTACTTTGACCTTCGCACCGGCCTCCAGCAGACTGCGAATCAGCACAAGCGACGGTGCCTCCCGAATATCGTCTGTTCTTGGCTTGAACGAAAGCCCCCACACGGCAATCGTCTTGTCCTTCAGATCGCCATGGAAGTAACTATGAATCTTGCGAAACAGAACATGCTTCTGCTGATCGTTGGTTTCATCCACCGTGCGCAGAATTCGCGGAGACACTCCATATTCCATCGCCAGCGACGCCAAGGCCCGAACGTCCTTGGGAAAGCATGAGCCGCCATACCCTACACCTGGGAACAAAAACGAAAACCCGATCCGCGCATCGTGACCAATGCCTTTGCGGACTTCGTTAATGTCTGCACCCACCTGTTCGCAGATGTTCGCCATCTCGTTGATAAAGCTGATCTTCGTGGCCAGCATGCAGTTGGCCGCGTACTTAATCATCTCCGCGCTTTCGATGCCGACGATGATGAAAGGTTTTTCCGTCCGCAGAAACGGCTTGTAAACTTCCTGCAGCACATCGGCCGCTTCGGCGTCGTCGACACCGACAACGACGCGATCGGGCTTTGTGAAGTCATCAATGGCTGCGCCTTCCTTCAGAAACTCCGGATTGGACGCGATATGAAATTTGGCTGGAGTCAAAGCCCGAATCCATTCGGCCACCTTACGATTCGTCCCGACAGGCACGGTGCTTTTGCAGATGACGATCGCATCTGACTTCAGGAAAGGTGCCATTTTCTCTGCCGCGGCACGAACATACTTCAGGTCAGCAGCACCCGTGTCATCCTGTGGAGTTCCCACACAGATGAAGACACACTTCGCGCGGCTGATGGCCTCTTCGTAATTGGTCGTAAACTTCAGTCGGCCGGACGCTGTGTTTCGTTTGACCAGCTCCTCCAGACCAGGCTCATAAATCGGCACGCCGCCGCTGTTCAGCAAATCGACCTTGCGCGCGTCGACGTCCAGACACGTCACGTCATTGCCGCTTTCGGCGAAACAGGTTCCAGTCACCAGGCCGACGTACCCAGTGCCAATCATCGTGATCTTCATGAGTTCTCTCGACAAATAAAAATATCAAATTCCGGACCGGTCAGCCGGAATCTCGCTCGGGGCGCGATACTCTCGTTGAAGTGATTCGAGCAGTATTTCCAGCCGATCCACATTGTCGCGAATCCCGTCCATCTGCGGACGTGAAGAAACAGAATTGAGCCGCTTCCGGTTCACAATGCTGTCCGCCAGATAAACAGGCCGACTTCTAACCTGGTCGTAGATGCGAATAACGTATTCGCCCAGGATTGAAATGCCAAGCGCATTCAATGCACCAAAAAATGAGGCCGTGATGATGGTTGACGCCCACCCCGGAATGGCCAGCCCTGTAAATATCTTATGCCACAGCACGAATCCTACCGATGCCGCACAGACACCGGCGGAAATCGCAGCGACAAGATAGAAGAATTTCAGAGGAAAACCAGAGAACGAAAAAATGGCCGTCTTGGCAAGCCGAAACAATCCCATCAGCGAGACGCGCGGGTGATCATCATGGCGAGCCGCACGTTCGACCGGGATTCCGGTCTGACGAAATCCGGCCCAGCTGCGAAGTCCCGGGAAGAATCGATCACGCTCCGGCAGTTGCAGCAAAGCGTCGACGACTTTTCGATCCATCAACCCAAAATTGCCGGCATCGGCCGGAATCGGACTGTCAGCGATGGAATTCAGGACTCGGTAAAAGCTGAAGAACAAAAATCGACGGGCGGCGTTCTCTTTTCGATTAAACCGCTGAGCATAGACGACATCAGAACCATTTTCCCACTGATCCAGAAATCGGGGGATGGCTTTCGGGTCGTCCTGCAGATCTGAATCCATGACGATGATGACGTCGCCCTTTGCTTGCTCCAGGCCGGCCTGAACGGCAGGCTGATGTCCGAAGTTGCGAGAAAGGTGAACAACCACAATGCGTTCGTCTTCGGCCCCCAGCGCATCCAGATTTTCTCGCGATCCGTCCGATGAACCGTCATTCACGTAGACAATTTCAAAGTCCAGACGGTCGCCGTCCATGACGCTGACGATCTGACGTGTCAATTCACGCAGAATTGTGGTTTCATTAAACACTGGCAGCACTACCGAGATCATCACGGAACGCCGGTTGCGTGGGAAGGACGAGGGCATCGTCATTTCTGCAGCACTCCTGCAAGCGACAGTCCGGTTGGCACTGTCAGATGTTCATGACACCATCGTTCAGCGGCGGCGGCGGTCAGCAGAGCGCGGTTGGTGAATGGGGACACCGTCGGAAAGTCCGGCTGTGTTCGTTTCGGAAACAGCTTTTCCCAGCCACGAACTGCCACTGCAGCCGGCATGGTGAAGCTGTTCCAGTAGTTCAGCCACGAGACGCGAAAGCCCGATTCATTGGCGTGCTGACGAAACTGTCTGACCGTGTAACGGCGATAATGGCCGAGCTGCTCATCCCAGCGACTGTAGAGCCACGGGTGAGCCGGCACGGTGACGATAATGGCTCCCCCATCTTCCAGAGCCGCATGAGCATGTCGCAGGACCAGTGCCGGATCTTCAACGTGTTCAAGGACATCCAGCAAAACGACGGCTCGCAGCGACTTTGCGTCCACCGGCCATGGCTTTCCAAGATCATGCACGCGAACGTCTTCGATGCCGCGGTTTCGCACGTGCTGGACCGATTCCGGCATCAGATCAAAGCCAGTGACGTCATAACCAATCTCGTTGAATTCCACGAGATTGCGGCCCGAACCGATGCCGCCTTCGACCAAACGTCCTGGAGGCGGGCAGTATTTTTTCAGGAGACTGGTAACGAGTTGCCGCTTGGCGACGTGCCACCAGTAATCGTTTTCCAGAGTCACAAGTTCCTTCAGATGACTGGGATCCATGGGTACTGCCTGAAAGCGTTGGCGAAATCAAAGAACGCGTCAAAGTGCAAGCGCGATCAAGAACGGCTCGCTGCAAAAAAACAGTGACTCAGTCCTTCGATCTTAGCATACGGAATGGGCTGGTGAGTTTTTGCAACATCGGGCAAACCGCTTCGTTGCGTTCTCCTGTTAAGCTGCACTGATTAATCCTGGTCAAACGATTGTTCGTTAAGAAAATTGGTGGGACTTTTTTTTACCGTCTGTGCAAGCGGCTTTCCCGGACGACGGACGTGCCTTTCGCCCGATTTGCGACTGTCGCTGCCCGTCAGGCAATCCGATACAACATCGCAGCCCGAGCTGGCATTTCAAATCTCAAATTTCAAACAAGATTCCCTGATGGCTTCAGAAACCTGCGATGTGATTGTGATCGGCTGCGGCGGCTTTGGTTCGTCGGCGATGTATCATCTGACTCGTCGTGGCCGGAGGGTCATTGGAATCGATCGCTTTGCACCGCCGCACAACCAGGGCAGCTCACACGGCGAAACGCGGCTGATCCGGAAGGCCTACTTCGAACACCCAAACTACGTTCCTCTACTGCACCGGGCGTGGGTTCTGTGGGAGGAACTGGCGGACGAATTCGACGAAACGCTGATTGTCCAGCGAGATCTCATGATGTCCGGCCCGCCCGGTTCTGTCGTCATCGAAGGGGCCCGGGAGTCCGCGCGGCTGCATCATCTTCCTCTGGAGAATCTCACTCACGAAGCCGTCACAAAGCGATATCCGATGTTCCGCCTGCCCGATGACCATTCGGCGACGGTCGAACCGACGGCCGGATTTTTATGGTCCGAACGCTGCGTGGCCGCGCATCTGGAGCTGGCCTATGCGTGGGGCGCGGAGCTGAAGTCCGGTGAGACGGTGCTGTCAGTTAACTCCTCGGGGTCAGGAGTCGAGGTCCGCACAGATCGAGCGACCTATTCGGCTGCCTCAGCCATCATGACTTGCGGCGCCTGGACGAGTCAGCTGTTGCCGACATATTCCCGCTACATCTCGGTGCTGCGGAAAACAATGTTCTGGTACCCGGTAAATTCGCCGGAGTGGACGAAGAAGAATGGTGCTCCCATGTTTCTGCTCGATCTTCCCGAGGGGCAATTTTATGCGCCGGGATGTGTTGATGGGAAGACAATCAAGATCGGTCTGCATTCTGGTGGCGAACTGGTGGCCGATCCGTCTTACCTGGTGCGAGAAATCCAGCCGGACGATGAACCGGCGACGAATCGCTTTGTGACAGATCGCCTGATTGGCATTGAGTCGACAGCATGCCAGTCCACAGTTTGCATGTATTCCATGAGCCCCGATGGGCATTTTTTACTCGATCGACTGCACGATCTGCCGCTGGTGGTTGCGGCCGGGTTTTCTGGTCACGGCTTCAAGTTCACAAGCGCTCTGGGTGAAGTCGCTGCGGACCTGGCCGAGCACGGGCGCACGCATTTGAATGTCGATTTTCTTTCCGCCAGCCGCCTGAAGATGTGACGAACGAAGCACTGCCTGAAAGACTTTCCGTTCCGGTTGGGCGAGTCAACCGGGGCGGGGTCCCGCTCGTACCCGTCGTCTAATCACAAAACGTTCGCTCGTGCCAGGCAAGCTGGCGCGGGGCGGGTGCAAATTGAGCACCCAAGCGAAAGTTATTGGGCGTAATTCGTTTAACGGCGAGCCGTAGGCGTAGGCAAATTAACAGAAAACCGACGCCTTCGGCTTGCCGTTGAACGAAGAAACTTATGCACGGGTGCTTAGCAGATGGCTGACTATCCCGCAGAGCTCAGGCTGTGGTGAGACGGTCAACGCAAAAGGGGCCGACGAGTGAATCGTCGGCCCCTCTTTATTTTTAACACAGAACAACTGAAACGAATTGCAGTTGTGTTCTGGAGATTAGCGTGACATGAACACGACAACCTTACCCACTTCAACCTTGAGCATGACGTCGTCGATCGTTGGCAATGTTGTGACAATGCACTTCATTGACGCTTTATCAACGGACAGCCATTCAGCACTGGCCGGTGGAGCCTGCTCGCCAACAGCATTGTACAACTTGCGGATGTTCGGGCGGTTACGCAGAGTTACGACGTCGCCTGGGCGAACCATGATTCCCGGCTTGTTGACGGTCTTGCCGTTCAACTGGAAGTGGCGATGCACGATGCCCTGACGTGCCTGTGGGCGAGTCAGCGTGAAACCGGCTCGGCGGACAACGTTATCAAGCCGTCGCTCGCACAGGATCAACAGGGTCGAACCTGTATTACCGGCCGTTCGCTTGGCGATATCGAAGTAGCGGAACAGCTGGCGGTCACGCAAGCCGTAGTAAAACTTGATCTTCTGCTTCTCGGTAAGAGCGGCACCGTAGATGGTGTCTTTCTTACGGCGCTTGTGCATGCCTGGTGGATATTCTTTGCGTTCCGAAGCCTTGATAGCTCCGGCGTTTTCGTAGACGTTCATCCCCAGACGGCGATTGATACGGCCCTTTGGACCTGTGTAACGACCCATTCCCTGTAAAACTCCAATACTTTGCAATCGGACTCTGCACCATCCTTTCGAAACGCTCGAGAGGACCGTCACCACTGTTCTGACCAAAAGCCAGAACTCGACAGGCAAAAACCGCAGTAAAAAGCGGCTGCGTGCAGAGAAAAATCCCGCTGAATGCGCCATGGACGCGGCAGGAATCGGGAAAAGGTATCGACAACAGCCCCAATGAGCAACATCGAGAAACAAACTCCGCCGTTAAAATGCTGGGATTTTGCGTCAACGAGCAACCATGAACCCTTATCGTGGCCTAAATCCATGGCGGTGAGCGGCTCTCTGCACGTTCGCGAATGCGAACGCAGCCACTTACTTTAAAAGAGCGGCCGACCGAAAAGCACGTATTGAGCCTGCGGCGCTAGTGGTCTGTCACGCGTTAAATTTGGGGTTGAGCCTTGCTTGTACGACGGACTTCCAGTCCGTCGGCGGTAACCTTTGTCGACGGACTGGAAGTCCGTCGTACCCTAAAATTTAGCTGTGACAGACCATTAGCCGATTTTTTCTTTCAAATCGGCTAGCGCCTCAGGCTCATTAAATTGTCCAGCGGCGTCAGCCCGACGCGAGGACAGTGCTTCAACAGACCACACTCGGCGCATTTCGGACGTCTGGCAATGCATGTCCGGCGACCGTGATGAATTAATCGATGAGAGAACTCGATCCATTCCGACTGAGGCACAATGCTGATCAGATCACGCTCGATGATCTCTGGGTTCTCGGAGGTTGTCAGTCCCAGCAGGTTGGTCAGGCGTTTCACATGCGTGTCCACGACAACGCCGGAGGGAATGCCGTACCAGGTGCCCAGAACAACGCTGGCCGTCTTGCGTCCCACGCCAGGCAACGTAATAAGGTCATCTATCGCCTGCGGAATCTCGCCCCCGAACCGTTCCATCAGTGCCTGAGCCATACCGCGAATATTGGCCGCTTTATTTCGAAAGAACCCCAGTGGCTTCACGATCCGTTCGACATCTTCCTGAGTGGCCGTGGCGAGCGAAGCGGCATCCGGATAAAGTCGAAACAGTTCCGGCGTCGACTGGTTGACTCGTTCGTCTGTGCACTGCGCCGAAAGAATGGTGGCGACGAGCAACTGAAATGCAGTTGTATGATGCAGCGCGCACTCCGCTTCCGGAAACAGTTTTTTCAAATCGGCAATCACGGCCTTCGCCCGTTTCTTCCGAACGGTCTTCAATGCTTCCGCATCGACACGATTCAAATCGTCTGATTTGGACTTTTGAATGGACCGTTCTTTTGCTGTTTTTCTGACCACGGAATACAAAGCCCTCGTTGATTGTAAAACGCTTGTTGATTCACACCCCAAGAGTGCCGAGCAGCCAATTGCCACAGATTTCAGATTTCAGATTTGAAAACTGAAAACTGCCTTGCTCTATTTGAGGCTCACCTTCAGAAGATAGCTATTCAGCGAACTGCCTCGGTCCGTGGCGTCGAGGACAACGACGCGCCAGCGGCCGGAGCCCGACAGTTTGGTTTCCAGGCGTGGGTCACGAATCTTTTCTGCGTCATCGGCGATGGCGACGATCTGGCCGCTGGAATCAAAGAGCGTCAGCTGAGCGTCCAGGGGCGAACCGTGACGTGAAGCCATCACTTCGGCGACGACAGTTTGTCCGGCCTCTGCTGTGAATTCATAGACGTCGACATCACGCGGCTGACCTATCTGGCCGCTGATCATTCTGCCAACGGTGATCGGCTGAGCTTTTCGCAGACTGTCATTCGGCTCCACCTCGGCCATGATCTGGTCCTGCCCCAGAACCAGCAATTCAAAAGCCGCGGACGTGCCGGATTCGGACGTGACGGTGAATGGCAATGTTGAACCTGCAAAATCGGGCGGCAGGGAAAAACGAATCTCCGCCAGTGTGTCGCCCACGTCGGCGGGATCCACTCGGTCCGGCGGCCCGGATTTTTCCTTCTTCACGATCGTCACTTCCGGGCTTGGGACGAGGCTCCCAAACTGCACGCTGTTGATCTGATCCATTCTCAGACCACGAACAATCAGCAACTGTTCCGATCCCGGCGAAACAGCCAGCGGAAGTGTCATCAGAATCTTTGGGGGCTCTTTTGCCGCTTCCGGTTTTTCATCCGCAACACTGCAGCGCGCGCCACAAAGCAGCACCAGCACCAGGCTGCCGACTGCCGCGAGTCGACTCGCGAACCAGCTGCCGCGGCGAGCGAAGTGCATTCGTATTGTTCGTCCTGCATTCAAAACCGGGACGCAATTAAACATAAAGTTCCTGAATCAGTTCGCCTTGGTCGAGGATCTCCACGGGACGGCCGTCCGGCGTGTGGATCATGCGTCGCGGGGGAATTCCGAGCGACGAAAAAATCGTGTACGCCACATCCGCCGGCTTCACTGGCCGCTTGATCGCATAACCGCCGTGTGGGTCTGTGGCTCCGATCACCTGACCCGGACGCACACCGGCTCCGGCAAATAGCAACGATGCGGCTGGCCCCCAATGATCGCGGCCTTCGTCTTTGTTGACATTCGGGCTGCGACCAAATTCCCCGAAACATGCCACCAGCGTGTCCTTCAAAAGACCGCGTTCGTCGAGATCCGTGATGAGCGACGACAAGCCCCGATCAAGCTCCGGCAGCTTGTTGTCGAGACTTTGAAAAATCTTCCCGTGATGATCCCAGCCGCCGTAGTTGATGGTCGTAAACGTCACGCCGGATTCCACCAGACGGCGTGCCAGCAGGCAGCTTTGTCCAAAGGTCGTCCGGCCGTACTTGTCCCGCAGGTCGGTCGGTTCTTTTTCGATATCAAACGCGGTGCGAGCCTGCGGGGAAAGAATCATCTCTCCGGCTCGCTTCTGGAACTCGTCATATGTGGCGATCTGATCGTTGCCGTGAACCTGCTGGGCCAGTGAATCGACGGCCTGCAACAGGGACTTGCGACGTTCAACCGATTTGTCCGACAGGGCTGTCGTGCGAACCAGATCGCGAACTCGATATCCGGCGGCATTGGGATCACCCGCGCGGAACGATTCAAAGCGGCCGCCAAGGAAGGCACTCTTGCCCAGTTCCCATGTGAATGATGGGTTGTTTGGAATCGCCACATAAGGAGGAATCTGGGTGGTGAATCCTGTCTGCTGAGCGACCACGGCACCAATCGCCGGGAAATCTCCAAAAGCCGATCCGAACCGACCGGACAAAGCCCAGTTCGTGGCGGTTTCATGATGATCGTTCGTATGAGATCCTGATCGAATCAAAGCGACCTTGTCCATAATCTGCGCCATCTTCGGCAGCAGTTCGCAGATCTGAATTCCCGACACACATGTCTCGATCGGCTTGTACTTGCCGCGAATCTCCGCCGGTGCTTCAGGCTTCAGGTCGAAGCTGTCATGGTGCGACAAGCCTCCGCCAAGGTAAACCAGGATCACCGATTTAGCCTTGCGCTCCGGCACTTCTTCGCCAGCGTGAACCTGCTGCAACTGAAGCAGATTGGCCATCGAAAAACCCAGCGGCCCCAACGTGCCGACTCGCAGAAAATCGCGCCGGGCAGTTCCGTTACAAAACCGATGAGCTCGCGAGCCGAGATTAATATTCAGCATGACTGGATTCCTGAAGAAGGCATTGCTGCGTTTGGTAAAAGGCGAGCGCCCAATGGCAGTCGATTTGACAAAGTAGACGTCACTCTCGGAGTGATGAGGGCCGCAAAACGCGGCCGTTGGCATTCATCACTCGGAGAGTGATGCCTACTATAATCGCAAATCGAGTGACATTGGGTGAGCACCTCGCGGTTCAATGATTGAAAGCAAATTCTTTGGTGTTCAGCAGAGCCCAGAAGAGGTCTCGAAAAACCTCTTCGCGATTGTCACTGTCTGAAAATGCGGCCATCACGGCTACCTTTTCTGTGTCCGTTGGAAGACGTGACAACGTCGATAAGAAAATCTGTTCGGTCGCCTGGGTGTTGTCCGCGAATTCTTTCACAATCTGTTTCAGTCGGCCGTCCCCGTCGTCAAATTTCTGAGCCAGCCCGTCGCCGCACTGCAGATGCAGCAACTGCGGCAGAGTCACATCGCCACTTCGTTCACAGGCACACGCAGTCACTCGCTCACTGCGTCCGAACATGGACAAAAACGGTGAGGCCACTGTGGAATCAGGCAGCTGAACGGCCTTCATTCCCAATGGATAACCGGGAAACGAATCAGGCACCTGAGTGCTCAAGCTGATCGCATCCAGCAGTACCTCCGCCGGTAGTCGACGGGCATAGTAGTGGGAGTAAAATCCGTCCTCGGTTTCATTCGCCGGCAAGGTTGCGGAGCTTAACTGATACGCCCGCGAATTCAGAATCAGACGCATCATGTGCTTAAGATCGTAGTTGTGCGTCACGAACTCCTCATTGAGCGCCTTCCACAGTTCCCGATTTGTCGGCGGATTGCTGACGCGCAGGTCATCGACAGGTTCAACCAGGCCAGTTGCAAAGAAGTGACGCCACAGTCGATTGACCATGTTGCCCGAAAAGTTTCCGTTCTTCGGATCCGTCATCCAGGCGGCCAGCGAAAGACGCGGATCGACTCCGGGAGCAAACTCAGTGGGAGACCGATCAAGCGGCTGAGCCACCAGCTGTTCGTTAGTCCGGGGCTGACGAACTCGCGGCGGGCGAGCCTGGATTTCCGTCAGCTGACGCTGCTGGTTTTCAAGTTCCCGATTGCGATCCTCCAGCTGCTTCTGAAGACTCGTCAGTTCATCGCCCTGCTTGTGCGAAAGGGACGCCTGCAGCTCGGCGATGCGTTTGTGAGTCTCCTCAATCTGCACCGCGGCCCGAGTTTCTTCCTCGTTGGTTACGACCAGTGAGGTCGTTCCTTTGTGAGACTCCTGTCGTTGAAAATTGACGCGACTGAAGAACGCAGCGAAGTGGTAATAATCGTTTTGTGTGTACCGTTCCAGCGGATGATTGTGACACTTCGCGCAGCCGATCCGAGTCCCCAGAAAAGCTTGCGCGACGGAAGCCACGACGTCGGAATCTTCGGGCTGACGGTACTCACCGATGGACACGATGTAATAACCAATCTGCGGCTGTGTCACCGAATCACCAGTCGCTGTGATGACATCCCGAGCAATCTCATTCCACGGACGATTCTTTGACACCTGCTCGCGAACCCACGCCTGCATCGCCCGCACGCCCTTGCTGCCGCGAACATCGTGATCACGTTCCTTGCGATTCTGCAACAGATCGCACAAAACCAGAGTCCAGTAATCGACGTACTCGGGCCTTTCCAGCAGACGTTCAATTTCGGCAGAACGCTTATTGGCACTGGAGTCCGCAAGGAAGGCTTTGACTTCTTCAGGAGTTGGCAAAGTGCCGATCGTGTCGAGATAAACGCGTCGCAGGAAAGTGGGATCGCTGGCATCGGCCGATGGCGGAATATTCAACGCGGCCAGCTTGTTAAAAACATGTTCGTCAATGAACCCACGGCGTTCGGCGAACTGCTGCGAGTCAACCGACTGCTCAAACGGAAGAGTGATCGCCACAACCGCGACCTCACCCTGAAAGTGAACTCGAACGACCGCTTCGCCGGCCCGCAGGCACGTCACCAGACCCGTGGGCGTAACTTCCAGGACACTGGTGTCATTGGAAAAGAACTGAGCCAGCCAGCTCACGTCACGAGTTCGTCCGTCAGAGTAAGTCGCTTGAACTGTCAGCTGCAGCGTTTCGCCCGGACGCATGGTCTGATTGCCGGGAAGAATCTTCAGACTTTGCACGACCGGCTCATCGGCCACGATTCCCGGCGTTCCGGCTTTGATCCAGTCGGTCAGCACCTTCGCGGCATCCCCATCGGCGTCAAACAACCGACCGCCACCGTGAGGCGAAACGCCGGCTGGCTTTGTCACCAGGATACTGTTGGCTGGAGTAGCACGATCAATGCGGCGTCCAAAGAATTCGTGCGTGATCGAATCGTAATCCCAGTCGGGCGCGTAACCACGCAGCGACAGGCGAAACCCATTCTGCCCGGCCAGCTTGCCATGGCATGCGCCCTGATTGCACCCGAACCGGGTCAACACCGGCAGCACATCCTGTTGAAACGAAGGCGGCGACGCGATGGCAGGCGTTGTGATCAGACCGACTTCATCGGCAATCGCTTCCGTCACTGCGCACGGCATTGAGGCGATGGCGAGGGAAAGCAGGATCCAGCGAACACTGTGCATTGAGGTGGGCCTGAGAGTTGTCGCGTGGTCCTGGGGTGGACGGTTTTGAGTGAATGCATAGCATCCTAAAATCCGGGACTTTCGCAAAGCGCAAAGACGGCTCATTCAGCAAAAGTGTGGCGAAACGGCCGATTGTAGGAGAACCCTCGCAAGCAATCGCTGGCCGGGGCCGTGACGGAGTGTTGATTTAGTGAGCCGCAAAGCGATGGCAGCCTGTCCGGAAATAAACCAGTTGCTCTTCTGGCAGCCCATCACGCGGCGAAGCCGGAATTTCGCGACGTAGTTTCTATCGTCGCCGCGGCCGTCGAAGGGGGAGTCACATGTCTTGATATGGCGGCGGCGTATGGGTCCAGCGAATTCCGGAAAAGCTCAGCCTGATTATTCCCGCACGGCGAGCCCTGCAGGCCGTCGCCGCTTCCGGTGGGATGTCGCTGGCGGAACTCGCGTTGCGATACATGCTGTCGCAGGCGGGGGTGACATCGATTTTGACGGGCGTGGAAACGATTCAGCAGGTCCATGAAAACCTGGCGATGTTTGCAAAAGGTCCGCTCACCGAAGATGTGCTGAATGCCATTGGCCGGACCCAAATCGATCTTCCCGAGAAACTGCTGACGCCGGCGATGTGGAACTGAGCCCTTTGTCCAGTCTTCAATTTCCATCAGCCATGAACTTGGATGCCGGATTTTTCGTTTGACGGTTCTTGAGCAGCTCGCAAGTATTTCGGCAGTCAACGCCTTTCGTTGGAACACGACTGTTGGTCACGCACTGCCAGCATTCATTTTTGAAGCCCGGCGTGCGAATGTTTTGGATTGCGTTTGCGGGTTACTATCATAGTAAGGTGAGGACGTCCGGAAGTGCTGCGGAGACGTGGGGCGTTGCTTCACAAGACTGGCATGTCGGCGGGGATGCAATCCGATTGGTATTTTTTTCAGGTGAGACGGAATGATGCCGGACGCGGGTATTCTGGCAACGGTGATGTTGCTCGTGGGACTTTTTCTCCTGGGACTGGAGTTCTTCATCCCCAGCTTTGGAATGATTCTCGTCGTGGCTGTAGTCTCCTTGATGGTTTCGTTCTGGAGCGCCTGGAAGGCCTGGTGGGGCGTTAGTCCGTGGTTTTTCTGGACGTATGTGGCGATGCTGACAGCCGGCATTCCAGGGTCGCTGATGGGCGCGATTGCGTTAATTCAGAGCACCAGCCTTGGCAATCGGATGATTCTTAAAGGCGCACCGATTGTGGACAAGAGCCTGAATCCGCTTAACCTGCTGATCGGGAAACAGGGATCAGCTCAGACACTGATGATGCCCGGCGGAATGGTTTTGATCGATAGTCAGCGGCAACATGCGGAAAGCATTGGCATGCTGATTGAACCCGGCACGCAGGTGATTGTGGTGGCGGTCCGGGGCAGTCGAGTGGTGGTGCGCCCGG
>JBDNHX010000438.1:0-4237 GCA_041688565.1 Planctomycetaceae bacterium | reverse complement strand
CACGGAGTATCGCTGATCCTGGTTCTTGTACTGCTGACAGCGGCTCTGTTGCGGTTCTGGCATCTCGACGCTCGTAGCGTCTGGTTCGATGAAGCCTTTTCTCTGGAACTAGCCACCAATTGTGGACTCACTGAACTTCTGGATCGCACAGGTCGGGATGTTCATCCCCCGGGATACTATTTGCTGCTGAAAACATGGATGTGGTGGGCTCCACGAACGGAATATGGTATCCGCTCGCTTTCTGCCTTCCTAGGGGTATGCGGCGTAGCATTAATGTATTTGCTGACGCGGCGTCTGGCCGAGTTGAGTGGTATTCTGCCGATACAAAGCCATTCGCAATCAATTTCGTTATCGGCAGCAGTGCTACTTGCCACAAATGCCCAACATATCTACTGGTCACGCGAAGCCAGAATGTACACCTTTGGCGTGGCGCTCACCTTGTTATCGACGTTGTTCATGTTGCAGTGGCTCCGAGAGCGGACATGGCGTTCAGGAGTTGGCTCAGCATTGACGGTTGCTGCGCTGATGTTGACGCACAATTACGGGGTGTTCACCGCAGTGTGTCAGGCAGGTTGTGTAGTCTGGCATGAGTTCTTCATTTTTCGTCGGACAGTGCCCCGTGACCGAGTCCGAAGAGTAATCTCCGGGTTAGGCCCGTGGGTTTTCGCCGGCTGGATGTATCTGCCGTGGTTCACGGTGCTGCTGCAACAGCGGGCTCGAGTGCAGCAGGAGTTCTGGATCAGTGCATTCACTTGGCGAACGATTCCGACAGCGTTCTATCAGCACTTATACCCTCTGAACGATACTGGCCCAGTGATCGACTGGCTAGTTTTGGTATCCGCTGCTGTTGTTCTGTTCGCGGCTTCTGTCATCACGTTGTGGTTTGCCTTCCGAGTAACATGGCATTGTAATATCTGGACGATTCCATTTGTGCTGGCCGTGGGTCCTGTTTGTATAGCCGTTGTCATCTCCATAGCGTCTGTCTCGGTTATCGATACACGTCACCTGTCGTATTGTTTTCCATTCTTCGTGATGTTGTTTTGCGCCGCTGTCTATTGGTTGATACCTCAGGAGTGGGCTGTCTACACAATAGTCTTCGCGACTGGTTGGAGCCTGTTCGGAGAAGGTCAGCACAGAGCGTCGTTGCAAACAGACCAGCGCGGGGGCGTTCGAGCCGCAGTGGCGGCACTAATGCCTAGATTATCGGATTCCGAAACAATCGTGGTTCAGCACCCAGGGATTTATCACGCAGTCTGTTTTTACCTTCCGAATCGCGATCGAATTAAGCTTTATCTTCCAGGCGGTCTGCCTCGACACTTCTACGGGCGTCCCCTTATTCGACAGTCGGATCTGATTTCGGGTCTGGAACTTGAGAAGTTAGTTCAGCCAAGGCTCATATCAATCGACACGGGTGGATTTGGTGGTGATCAGGGCTTCCTTTTACCAGAAAGGTGGAAACGACAGAATCGACAAATTGAGTGGTTTCAGGACGTGGCATGGTATCAGGGCAGCATCAGTGCGGCGGAGTATGATCCACAAACACCTTCTGTCGTGAACACGGATTTATTGTCTGAGTCTGGCGAAACGCAAAATGTGCTAAACTCGTCAACGGAGTTTTGCTTCGACTTTACTCAGTACTGCTATGACCGTGAATGGTTCACTTTGCCGGTGGGTGCCGGTGAGTCGGGACGAGTTCGCCCCACTAGGTTGGGCCTTGCGTTCAAGCCATCTTTCACGGGCCGTCGTGAGAACCTCTACCTGTCTGTGCGACAAGACCTGTGTGGCGACTTCAATATCGTCTCGGACTGGACAGTCCCTCGCGAATCGACTTCGCCGCACGACGATTTGAATCTCCGGATTCTGTTAACTCAGGATAGCAGCAAATTCGATGCTGAAACAGTGGATATCCGTATGGCATCGGATGGTACTGCGGTCAATTTACGATGTGGGCATCAGAGTAAATCCTTGGAAATGTTACCGGGGATGCAGAGCGAGAATCGCCTTCACATTGCCCTTCGCCGGGTTGGCACGAAGTTGTCCGTGATGGTGGGAATCGGGAATAAGGTCTGCGAATGTGAGACATGGATTTCCGATCAGCCGATTCAGATTCATTTGGGAGATCTAGTCAACTTGTCACGCACGGCGTCATCACCACCTTCGACTGTGGACAAGCGTTGTTTTCTCGCAGCCTTGAAGACATCGGCTGACCCTATTCAATATCACGGCGATGACGGCGTAACGGACGTGACAGTCCCGCCTTCGACGCGATTCTGGATGGCATGGAGTGTCGCTGGAATGGTACTTTTTATGACATCCCGCTCTGCGGTACTCAGGACAAAACCAACTGCTCAATCAAAACTGGAGGGCGCTAGTCGTGACACCATCGCATAACGTATCGGATCGCGCATTAAGGTCGCGGAAAACAAGGCGCGGATTTACGCTCCTGGAACTGCTGGTCGTGATCAGCATTATTGCAGTGTTGCTTGCTCTGATCCTGCCTGCGATACAAAGCGCAAGAGAGACTGCACGGCGTACTCAATGCATGAGCAAACTTCGAAATCTGTCTGTCGGATTGCTGGGCAATCTGGATACCCATAGGCTATTCCTCGCTGCTGCTTACTGGGGCGGTAGCAACAAAACGACGCCGGGGCCACACCACAACTGGGTGGTACAACTGTTGCCCTTTCTGGATCGAACAGACCTCTATGAACGCTGGGACATGGACCGGCTCGCA
Source organism: Planctomycetaceae bacterium (assembly GCA_041688565.1). Taxonomy (GTDB): domain Bacteria; phylum Planctomycetota; class Planctomycetia; order Planctomycetales; family Planctomycetaceae; genus SXXK01. The sequence goes on along the minus strand of JBDNHX010000438.1, from coordinate 1,503 downwards.
ATAGAATCACCCAACAGTGAAATCGCGGTTAAGGGGTTGGACGTCCTGGTTTGTCCTTCAGATGCTTCCGTGACCCGCAGCGGAGATCTGAGTTACGCGCTGAATGGCGGCATCGGCGAATCAGACTACGTTTCTGGAATCCATGACTGCATTGTTGACCCATTCGGTGGCGTCCTTGATCTGAATGGCAACGGGCTGGTATGCCTTGGGAACGAGATTGAAGATGGTGATCCCTCTGATCGGGACATGTTCAAGCGGTTGGGATTGTTCTTCACTGAAAACTGGAAATTTAAGGATACTCCGGGATACCGGGGCACTCATCGGCATCATACTCCGGGATCCATCTCCGATGGCTTTTCCAACACGCTGCTGCTGACTGAAAACGTGCGAACTGGTGCAGATGCATCTGCCGGCTGGGCGACGTGTGATTCGCGACGTACGAAGGTGTATTTCAGCAGTGAGGTGTGCTACTCGAATGTCTGTGCGACAGGAAATACGGATCCCGGTTTGGCAAACTCCCCGACCCGAGGCATTAATGCTGGACGCGATGATGCTGAAGGTCAGGCTCCGTGGCCAGCTTCATACCACGCTGGCGGCGTGAATATGGCGTTTGCGGACGGCTCTGTTCGATTCATCGCTGAAGACATGGATGGCACCGTGTACTTTCAGATATTTACGCCGCAGGGAGATAGACTGAATGGGACAGCGCTCGCAGTCGACAATGGCACTTTTTGAGTTCATTGAATAAACACTTTACAACGACCCGTGACTAAATCGGTCGAGTAACGGGAGGCGTCCTCGGGCGTCGCAACACAATGCAAACGATCACGTTCTGACGGCGGCGAACATCCTGCCGAGCCAGCGTGCATTGAGGATTGGCTTCTCGAAATCGCGTGATGGCATCCGCGACCGGGGCCATCCAAACCGACCAATGCAGCAGCGGCTGCACCGAGGCAAATCTCCGAGAATCGTGGCAGCCATAATTGAACAGCATCTTCGGCGAGCCCACGGCGTGAGCCGTGCGGGTGCGGTCAATGCAACCACCCCACGGATGTCGAATGTCACAGTGCCAAGTGCCCATTCAACGGGCCGGAATAGCAAACCGCACAGCTCACGCTGTGGGCTCGCCGGGATAGAAGTTTGATCCAAACTGCCGCTACGCCAATCGGCTATGGGGAGCAGGCGCGGCAGCATCCTGCGATGTGGGTTCTTTCCGGCTGAAAGGATTTTTGCATTGCCAGGCGAACCCTCGAACCGCCGCAGCGGACAAAAGTATCAAGCCAGGTGGGTGGCACAATTGAGTAACAGCGTCTGAAACGGAACCATGATCTCGTAGTCCTACGCAATAATCTCCTGAATCACATGTCCGCCCACGTCAGTCAGGCGGAATCGTCGGCCGTTGTACTTGTACGTCAGCTTTTCATGATCCATTCCCAGCAGATGCAGAATTGTTGCATGCAGGTCATTGATATGAACGCGGTTCTCAACGGATTTGTACCCGAT
>JBDNHX010000060.1:0-24304 GCA_041688565.1 Planctomycetaceae bacterium | reverse complement strand
GTCGTCACGATTGTGCAACACGCACTCGATGTTTTTCTCGACACGATCGTCTCATGGGGCATTCCGGCTCATCCGTGGTTGATGACCGCACTGACGTGGAATCGCAATCTGCCCGGCTGGACGCTGCTGCTTCCGGTGGCAGGATTGTTGCTGTTTGCCTTCTGGACTATTTCCGGGCGAGCGGCTGCGATGGCTTTCAAAGGTCCGGAGCGACTTCTTCTTCTGCTGCCTGGTGTGAGCTCACTTGTGCGTGACCTGCGGAATTATACGCTTGTGCGAATGCTGTCGCTGCTGACCGAACGCGGCATTCCCCTTCACGACGCTCTCATTCTTGCGGGCGGCGCGACGGACAATTCTCGCCTCGATCACGCCTGTCGTACGGCCGCCGGACGAATTGAGAAGGGCCTGTCGATCGTGGCCGAAGACGGCTCATCAGATCGAGCCCGAGGTTCACTGCCGCCTCTGCTTGCGGTGTCTCTGAAGCAGGTCGAACGCGATGAATCGCGGATGGTGCATCGGCTAAGATCTGTGGCGGAGTTTTATCGCAACCGGATGGAACGCAACTCGACCTGGATCAAGCTCATGATGCCCGTCATCATGTTTATCGTGATCGGTGGAGGTTGTGTGCTGGCCTATGCTCTGATGGTGTTCTGGCCGATGTCAGAAATCTACCGAAATCTTGGGGGCTGATCGCAATGCCAACTTACAAGTATCAGGCGGTCCTGCCCACGGGCGTTTCTATCTTCGGTATCTTTGATGCTGTCGACCTGAACGTGCTGTCGGCTTATCTGACGGCACGCAACATGACGCTGGTCAATGCCTCGGAGATGTCGATCAACGCGGCATTGACGGCTTCCGATCGTGAATTGCCACGCATGCTGCAGTTGCGGATTGGCGATCGTCTGCGTGAAGCTTTGTTGACCGACATGCCGGCTCATGAAGCGGTGCGAGCTGTTGCCGAGGAGCCTTTCGAGCACCCTTTGCTCATGGCTATGCCGTGGTTATTTTTCATCACGGTTTTTGGTTCTCTGGTGCTCACGTTGCTGGCTGCCGCAATTCCAGAAGGCCGTTCGGGGATCATCACTTTTGCTGTGATTGGACCGGTTGTCGTCGGAACTCTCTGGATGGTGGCTCAGACGTGGCTTGTTGCGAAACCGCGGCGGGTTCTGTTGCGGATTACCGCCAGTCTGGAACGAGGCGACGACGGGACGTTCGGAGGCCTCAGTTTCTTGCCACGTGAGCTGCGGGCTGTGATGGACACATCGCTGGACTCACGCACAAAAGCCACCAGCATCGCAGAACTTGCACCAACTTTGACCGGCATGCAACTGCAGGCGCATCAATTCGCCGTCAGCATTGTGGGACCAATGATAGCCCTGGCGCTGGTGTTCATTGGAATGCACGTGCTGCTGCTGTCCGTCGTTCCACAGTTTGCTGACATCTTTATGGGATTCGGGGTCGAACTGCCGGCCCTGACAATTTTTTTCGTTGCACTGAGTAACACGGCTGTGCTTCTGGGATTACCCGGCCTTATGGTGGCGATACTTCTGATCGCAGCCACGATGATTGCCATTTATGCGTTGCTTGTGATGCCGCGGACTGCGGAGATCTGGGAAGCGGTGCCTGGACTTGGGCTTTCCGTCCGCTGGCTGATGCAGGCCCGCGTCTCGCGAATGCTGGGCATTCTGATTCGTAATCGAGTCGCGCCGGCGGAGGCGATCGCAATCGCATCAAAAGCCAGTGGGTTTCAATCCGTCGCGGAGGCTGGCCAATACATCGCGAAGGACATCGCAGCGGGGAATCCGGGACGTTCGTACATGCGGCAGCTTTCCGGATTGCCATTGTCATTGCTTTACCGAGTCTCTGCAAAAGAAGATTCTGAAGCCGCGCGGCAGGAGACGGCACAGGCATTCCAAAATTATGCAACCGCATTGGAACAGGCCTCCGCGGGAAACGGTTCCAGCATTGCTGTCATTGTCGAATTCCTGATTGTGATCTCGTCCGGCTTTCTTGTCGGACTGATGGTTCTCTCGCTGTTTTTGCCGCTGATTAATATCATGAACGATCTTTCGATGATTGTCTGGAGGCTGGCATGAACTATGTGCAGATGTGGATGTTCCTGACGAACAAGTCGGAACCTCTGCGGCAGACTTCGCTGCTGATGCTTCTCGCTGGCGGGATCGGACACGGAGAAACTCTGATCCATGGTCTGAGCGCGCTGGCAACGGAAAGCAGAGGCACGTGGGCCGGAAAGGTGGGCCAATTGCGATTGCTGCTGGAGCAGGGTCATTCCCTGTCTGCGTCGGCGGCCATGGTCAAAGATTTGTTGCCCGACCAGACGATTGCCGCCATTCGAACAGCAGAGGCAACGGGGACCTTACCCGATGTGCTGATGGATGAGGCTCGACGGATTAGTCAGTCGGTGCAAAAGCGGGCCGGTGGTCAGATTAATCTTGAATCGTTGCTGCTGATGGTCGCAACCATCGGCACGGTCGGCTTTTCTATCGTGTCGTTCATCATGTTTTTCATCATCCCGAAGTTTAAAGAGATATTTATTGGCTTTGGGGTGGCACTGCCCGGTCCCACGATGCTGTTAATCTTCATCACGGACTGGCTGTTGTCGTGGTGGTACGTGTTGTTTCTGCCGTTGATGGGGACATCCGCGTTTGCGATCTGGCTGTATTATTCTTCCACCAGCCAGAAACTGCGACGTGGCTATCACCGGTTTATGGAACATTGGCCGCGGTATTGGCTGCCTGGGCTGCTGCGGCAGTTGAGCCTTTCGGCGGCCACTGGACAACCGCTTTCTTTGGCTCTGGACTGCGTGATGGTCGACATGCCGCCGGGCCGTGCGTCGCAAAAGATTGGTGATCTGCGGCATCGTGTGAGCAACGGGGAAGATACGATTGCAGCATTGCAGGCCGTGGGACTTGTGCGTTCACGGGAGGCTGCATTTTTACAGTCGTCGCTGCGAACACGGCATCTCGACTGGGGCCTGCGGCATCTTGCCGATGCGATCGATCGTCAGTGGCAGCAACGTATCCAGAGGATTCCGATCCTGCTGGGGCCCATGTTGATTCTCTTGGTCGGTTTTTGTGTTCTGTTTGTCGTGGTGTCGCTGTTCATGCCGCTGATTAAGTTGCTGAATGATCTGAGTTAGTTTTTCCGCCTCGGAGAGAGACGGGACACAATGTGGCTCGTCTCTCCGAGGCGAGATTTTGCTATGCAACGCAATACAGGTCTCGCCACGGATTGACGAGCGACATTGAACAATCGCAATCACAATGTGGCTCGTCTCTCCGAGGCGAGAGGTTTCATTCCCGCCTCGGAGAGACGGGCCACATTGTTGATCTCTGAAGTCATTGTCAGGAATTTGGCTGTGGAAAAAAAAAGAAAAACACTCCGGTCAAGTGATCGTTGCGCATCGCGACGGGGCAGCCTGCTGGTCGACGCCATTATTGGTGCCATCATCATGGGTGTTGCCATTTCAATGCTGGTACCGGCTCTGACCGCCGTGCGTCGTCAGCGACAGTCCATTCGTTTTGAATCGCTGGCCATGCTGGAACTCAACAACATCGACGCGCTGCTGCCAGACACAGTGGATCAGGCGAGCCCGCCGGCATTATCAGAATGGTTTCACAATCGTTATGCGACGGCTCAGTTGAAGTTCGAGATCCTGCCGCCGTCCACTGACGAAGCCACAAAAATTCAGCAGCCGGTGCGTCTGACCATTCATCGCCCGGCCGAGACTTCCCTGCCTGATCAGCAAGTGTCCGTGGTCATCTGGCGGCAGTTGCCGGAGGTTGCTCCATGAACAGAAAACTCATAGTCGCTTCCGCGGGCGTTCGAAAATCGCAGCCGGTCAAACCGATCGCCGGACGCCGCGGAGGCTCACTGTTTCACCACACGCTGGTTTACATGACGATCGCGTCGGCTCTGCTGACGATCACCGGGCTTGTGCTGCACACGGCGTTAAAAGCCGACCAGTCGGATCGTCGGGAATCCCTCTTTCTGACATCTCTGCTGCGGGCCGAACAACAACTGCGAGCGGATGCCGGGCAGTCGCCTCTGACGGTGAATTCGTCCCGTGAAATGGCCGCACAGTTTTCTGCAGACGCTGCTGAGGCGACGCGTATCCTGTGGACAGCGGATCGCGGCATTCTGACTCGGTCAGTCCGGCAGGGTGAAAAACCTGACAGCTCGGATCGTTTTATTTTTCCGGCGGGAAGTCAGATTGAGTTCCTACAGGCCGAAGGAGAAACGAAGCCAACAGGCGAGGTGCAGACAACGCCGGTCATCGTAAAGATTACAGAGCCATCTGCTCTGGTGACGTATCAGGCTGCAGCCGATGGCGGTACGAATCGAAATAAGCCCGCGGCGGAAGCGAGTCCTGCACTTCCAGCCGCCGTCGCTCGACCTAAGACCGTTGAGATTCGTCTGCAGGGAGCTCCGCAATGATCCGACAACCAGGCAGATTAAGTCCATTCAGAAATTGCTGCAGGAAAATCTCATCCGCCAATTCCAACCGGGTGTTTAGTTTCGGCCGCAAGAAGCGGCGCGGGGCTGTCACCGTGGTGGCTCTCGTGGTTCTGCTCATTCTGTCCGCCACAGTCGGTCAGTATGTCCGACGAGTGATCATGGAACGCCGCCAGATTCGTCAGGAGGTGTTACATCTGCAGGCCGAAAAGCTGGCCGAAGCAGGATTGAGAATCGCAACGAAAACACGCCAGCAGGATCCGGCCTGGTTGGGATTCACCTGGAATCTTCCGGCCGGCGAAATTCATCAGACAAATACTGCCGAAGTGACGATCCGAATGCAGAACCAGACCTGCACCGTCGTTGCCCGCTATCCGGCCAACTCCCAAATTCCCCTTCAGGTTACGCGAACTAGAAAGCTGTCACCATGAACCCGCTCGTCTCATTTTATCACCCCTCAAGTTTTCGTCGGAATTGGCGAACATCGCCAGGCTTTACCCTGATTGAGCTGCTGGTGGTGATCGCGATTATTGCCATCCTGATTGCACTGCTGTTGCCAGCCGTCCAGCAAGCTCGTGAGGCCGCTCGACGCACACAGTGCAAGAACAATCTGATGCAGATTGGAATCGCCATGCACAATTATGACATGGCTTTTGAAATGCTGCCGCCCGGATGCGTGAATCCCACCGGGCCGATTCGAAATGTCGAAGAGGGTTATCACATGAGCTGGTTGGTTCAGCTTCTGCCAGTGATAGAACAGACCAGTTTGTTTGGCACGATCGATTTCAGTGCGGGTGCTTACAGCGCTTCCAATGCCGCACTGCGAACGACTCGGATACCCACGTTCATTTGCCCAAGCGATGCGACGAACCTGCCTGGCGCGGTGAATTACGCCGGCTGCTTTGCGGGCGAAGATGTGGCCATTGACGTGGACAATACGGGGCTGTTGTTTCTAAACAGCAGCATTGGATATCAGAAGATCCGGGACGGTGCGTCGAACACGATCCTTGCCGGTGAAAAACGCGTCATGAACGGCTTGAATGATCTGGGCTGGATGTCAGGAACCATGGCCACTCTTCGCAACACCGGAGTACCGCTGAACGCGGGTTGGGATGTGGGCGGTCCTCGTAACGGTCCTCGTAACGGGAGACAGGGCGGTGAAGTTCCGCTGGCTCCGCCATCCAATACGGCAACCAGTGGCTTCGGCAGTCTGCATGTGGGCGGAGCTCAGTTTATTCTGGCGGATGGGTCTGTCAGATTTTTGAGTGAAAATATCGATCTCAAGATTTATGGGTTTCTTGGCAGTCGCGAAGACATGCAGCCTTTGGAGGAATTCTAGAGATGACTCCAAACAGCTTTCGCTGGAGACTCAGCCGCGGATTCACTCTGCTGGAGTTGCTGGTGGTCATTGCCATCATCGCAATACTGATCTCGCTCCTGTTGCCGGCGATTCAGCAGGCCAGAGAGAGTGCTCGCCGAACGCAGTGTCTGAACAATCTGATGCAGATCGGTGTCGGCCTGCGAAACTACAACTCAGCCCACTCGTTTCTGCCGCCCGGATGCATTAACGCGACCGGGCCTGTCCGCAGCATTGAGCCTGAGGACGGCCGTTTAATGCTTCCTGCCGCAGCACCCGGTGAATATCGAATCGGCTGGATTCCCCAGCTTTTGCCGTTCATGGGGGACGAAGGTGTCTGGAGACAGATTGATTTCAGAAACCCGGAGCGATCGTTTCTCGGGGAATCGGAACGGCTGATGCTGGATCAGGATTATGAACGCTGGCAGGCATTTAATCGGGGGAAAGCCGATCCGGCAGTCGCTGCACTGGCCGCAAAATCTGAAGACCGGGCAGAAGAAGAATTTGGCGTCGGCCCAACGTTTGGCGGCATGGGCTATGTGGGCTATGACCCTAGCCAGGGCCCTCCTCAAGTGCCGGCGATTTCGCCTGAGCAGTTGCCCAAGCTGTCATGGCTCGTTTGTCCTTCGGATGCTGGATGGAGACCTCGCATAGGGACGTACGCAGGCTGTCAGAACAGTTTCGAGAAGCCGATTGACGTGGACAGCGACGGGCTGCTGTATCTGAACAGCTCCGAGTCCCTCGACAGCATTCTGGATGGAGCGTCGTCCACACTGTTAGTCGGCGAACACTCCTCAGCACCGTCCGACGGGATCTGGATTTATGGAGATCGGGCCACCCTGCGAAACGGAGGTCTCATGCTGACTTCCGGGACATTTGCAGCTTATCCAAATCTCAATCGCACGGCGCCCGACGAATCGCAGCTGACCGATGAGCAGCGAGCAGAAAAGGAAATCCAGCGGCAGCTGAAAGTCGGGCCGTTTGGAGGATATCATTCCTATTCTGTCACGTTTCTGTTTGCAGATGGCGGCGCACGATTGATCAGCCGTCAGGTTTCGGCCGAAGTTTTAGCTCAGCTGATCAACCGCAAGGACAGCCTGAATACGGCGTCTGCAGAGTTTTGATGTTAAAAAGAGTCCTCATACAAGCTCGAAGCGCCAGCGAGTGGGCTGCGAGTGCCCAACGGCCCACTCGCTGGCGCTTCGAGCTTGTAAAATTCACAGGCTCGGCGGGCCGACAAATCCATCGCGGGTGGTGTAAAGCCCTCGTTGTACCACACATCTTTTTCACGACCCCCATGAGCTCGCCTCATGGGTGAAGGAGTTTTGAAGTTAGTTGATTGGCGTCCTACTGACAAAACTCAGGCTCATGCCAGGCAAGCTGGCATGGGGCCACTGCTCAAAAAAGATGTGTGGTACAACGGTGGAGTAAGCCACCGGTTTGTTGCACTTCGCATCGTTCAGGATGACAAGACTTGAACGCCGTTGACTGTGCAGGAATCACAGAATTCCGGATGAAAGGGAGTTCCGGCGTTGCGGGCCGGGCGTTTGAAGGCGACAGTGCTTTTAGCCGCCCCCGGCGATGTCGTAAGAACCTGACACCAGAGTTTCCTGAAATGTTGTTACGTCGATTTCAGATAGCCATCCTGCTGATCGTGATGGGCGCCGTCCTGACGCTTGCGACCGATTTCACTGCGTTTTCCATTCGCGACTGGAGATGCTGGGCGTTGTTTGCGGCGGCGGCGTGTAGTCTGGCCAGTTTGTACTGGATTTGGCCGCGAAAAACGGAAGAAGATCCGGAAGTCACCGCCCTGCGAGCAAAACTCGCGGCGACCCAGGCACGGATGAACGAACAGACCGAAACGTTTGAAAAAGCCCGGTCCGTTCTTCTGACGGATCTCTCCTCGAAAACCCAGCGACTTGACGAACGTGAGCGAGACCTGGTCAATCGATTCGCCCGGTTCCATGAATTTCTCGAATACCCGACGGAAGACGTACACGCAGAAAAGGTCAGCGGCGACCTGCAGCGGCTGAGCGAAAAGGATCGAGAAGTTCGTGAGCTGCTGGAAGCCGAAGCCGAACGAGTCTACGAAAAGATTCGTCGAAACGGCTATACGGTCGAAGGCCAGGTCGATGCGATCGCCATTCGCGACGAAGCCCTCGAATTGATCAAACGAGTTGCGAAAATCTACAAGCCGGAGAGTCAGTTTCCGCTGCTGGAAACCAGCTTCGAACAACTGGCTCGCGCCGCCAGTCGTGTTTGTCTGCATGCTCTGGTGCTGCTCGAACGGTTGCCAGTGAACGTGCAGCAGTACAACATCAACACGCTGCACAGTTACATTCGCAAGGCGGTCGTTGGCTACGGCATGTACCAGAAAGCGACGCCGTGGCTGAATTATCTGAGCCGCGGGATTTATGCTGGGCGACTGGCCGCCACCACAAACCCGGCGACACTCGGTGCCTGGTGGCTGGCGACGGAGCTCGGAAAACGCGGGGCTCAGAAGATGGTCGAAGGCGCCGTCGATCGCCAGGCCGTGGCCGTGCTTCGCGACCTGGTCACGATCATCGGAGTGGAAGCGGCAGGAATTTATGGAACCGGATTTCGTCAACGCGACCCGGCCTGGATTCTTGGGACGGAACTTGTGGAACTAATCCATGCGTTTCCACCGTCCGGCGAAAGTCTCAAATTCGGACTGCAGAAAGTGACAGCTCTTCCGCTTCGCAGCGAGTATGATCGCGTCTATCTCTATCGCTGCCTGGCCAATCATCGGTCGGCCGGACTGCAGCTGGCAGACTCCGCCATGCTGACTCGTGACGAACGTGAAGCCATGGCCCGGCAGCTGGAGCTGTTCTTCGTGGCGCATATTCACGGAGCCAGCGAATCCAACTGCAAACGCTGGCGAGAAGGCTTTGAACGACGCTTCGACCTGCGACTCAAGCTGGATGCAGTGGACCAGCGCGGTTTGTCTTCCAAAGAGCAGCAGGTCACCTACGCAATGCGATCGCTGATTACTTTTCTGCGGCACGTGATGTCGTTGGATGACGCTGCGATGCAACTGGTGGGCAAGTCCTTCCGGACATTGGCGATGCTGCCCGAGGCGCAGCGGCAATCGGCGTTAAGCGAAAGCGTTTTGCGACGAGTGGAGCATTCCTTTGAACCACCCGAACTTGATCCCGGGGCGGACGTCACGAAATCATTTGTCAGCGATCTCGCCGCCTGCGCCGCTGTTCCCGAACAGCCCGACGCACATGCCGAGCAATTGATCAGAGAGACGTTCAATTATTTTCGACACACGACAAAGGAAGCGGAAGCGGCAATCGGCGCGGCCTGGAAGCAAAAGCTGCGATGGCACTGTGTGGAAATGGAAATCGCGGACGAAGTGCCTCCCGAAGCCGCTCGTTCATTTTTCCTGTCGCGCCAGCCGGGCGAAAAGCTTGTGCTCGCCTATGGAAGTCTCGGCCGACGTCTTCAGGCAACGGTTCACGCACTTCCGAACCACTGGCTGTTTGGAACAGAGAACTCGGACGGAAGCGGCCGAAGAACCTTCGTCGTCGCAACCAGCGCAGAGCCTGGGGCTGGCGAGCAAGGCGAAGTCGTCTGGTCGGCTTCACCGCCACTGACGATCGAGCGTGTTCATGGCATGTTGCTGGATGACGTGGCCATTACGAACGGCCGCTGGAGTCCCGTAGCCGTTCGTCCGGGCGTCGAATTGCTCGAAGGCGACCTGCTGATTTCAGGCAGTCTGCGAGGCGGCCGTTATCGTTATTTCTTTCGGCCACTGCTTGAGTTCAGTGGTGTGCCGAAAGCGTTGCCGGAAGAATAGCGAAAACAGTGAGTACGCATGCGCCGATGGTTGAAACAAATTAGTTTAACGGCAAGCCGCAGGCGTACGTAAAATTTGGCACCGACGCCTTCGGCTTGCCGTTAAACGAACTTGTGCGCCGGTGCTTTCTTTCGCTTATTTCGACGCCGGGTAGCGAACAAGGACGGGTTCCAGATTCTGGGCGGCCGGTTTCCATGGCTGCTGAAAATCGATGACGGTTGTTGTGCCGGCCTGAGTCTTCAGGATCAGCAGCCCGATGGCCGACGTATCCGACGGCACTGGTGGCAGAGTCAGCGTATCTGCGTTTTCGGCCTGAGTCCCCACGACGATTGTCCAGTCATCTCCTTCGTACACGGCAGCGTAGGCGGCGCATCGAAATGCTGGATACTCATTCACAAGTTTCACAGAGCTGAAACCTCGATCGCCGAGTTCCTTTTCGGCCGCAGATTTCTCGGCCGACCATCCGCTGTCGGCGGCAGGGGTTGTCTCGTCTGCGAAGAAATCGATAGCCGGCAAAACGATGTTGTCATCCAGCGACTGGGCTCGTTTCAAATCCTCCGCCGCCAGGTCTTTCTGACCGCGTCGGTAGCGAGCGACGCCGCGATTCATCCAGGCTTTGGCAAGTTCCGGATCCAGTTTGATGGCTTTGGAATAATCCTGATCGGCTTCTTCAAAGCGGTTCTGAGCCAGATAAACACCGGCTCGCTGAAACCAGCATGCCGGTTCTTCGGGAGCCAGTTCAAGAGCTTTCGCATAATCCGCCAGGGCCGCGTCGTATTGCTTCAGATCGAAATAACACAGGCCTCGATTGCGATACGCCAGAGGGCCCTGCGGGTCCAGATCGACGAGGCGACTGAACTCGACCGCTGCTTCCTCAAAACGCTTCATTCGGGCCAGCACAACGGCCTTATTATTCAGAGCGTCGGTACGATCCTGATCCAGAACCAGGCATTCCGTGTAGTCGGCCAGAGCCTTTTCCAGAACATCCAGACTTTCATACGCGACGCCACGCTGGTATCGCGCCTCCGGATCTTTCGGAGTTGCATCGACCACTTCATTCAGCAGTGGGATGGCTTCCGCCGCCTGATCGCGTTCCATCAGAATGCGAGCTCGCTCGAGCTTCACTTCCGGTGAGTTGGGCGATCCACTGCAGCCAGCCAGCCCGATCACAATCGCAAGCACAAAAAATCGACCACGCGGCATGGAAGAAGGAATCTGATTCATAAGTCGGAGTTGATTCATAAAAAGATTCCGAAGACTGCCGACCGGCGGGATCGATCGACGTTCAGAAGCGGACGGTTGGTAGAGTGGTTGGCTCAGTCGGGACGAGAAATGTCAACTCCGGCAGGCGTCGACTGGGACGTGAAGTACTCATCAAGCTCCGCATCAGGGTCCGGCTTTTGACGACGCTGGTAAAACCAGGAGATGGTGCTCGAAATCCGCTGACGCCAGACATCAGGATCTGAAAAGGCCAGATAAGCAAAAGCCATGATCAGCCCAAAGGTCCACATCCCCAGAAACGCGCCGATTCCCACGTGCATCGCAACCCCCATCGCCAGCAGGAACGGACGGAGCTTTAAATTCCAGATGAGGGCAATGAAGAAGACTTCCCAGGCAATTGTGATATGAGCCATCAAAAACGGTAACCACGGGACCCATGCCATCCACGTCAGATCGAGCGTCTGATATTCCTCATTGGCCAGAACTCGCCACATGGCTTCGCCGGTCCACCACGTTGGCCCTTTGAGTTTTGCTAAACCGGCCCAAAAATAGATCGCACAAAGGTGCAGCTGAATCAGTCGCATTGCCATTCGCGCGGAGGCGACCTTTGCCACAACAGCGGTTCGGCCCTGACGTCGCAGACGCCATTTGTGAATCAGTGAGTCCACGGAAACAGCAGCCCCGGATGGCCCCAGGCTTAAATACAGGCACAGCATGCCAAGGATCTGATCGAATCCAAAGTTCGCAATGGGGACTCGCTGCGAATACGAAATCGTAATCAGGAACGACAGTACGGAAGTGATTCTGGTGGCAAAGCCGACGCAGAACATCGCGGAGATTGCGAGGCACAGAAAATGGACTGGCCAGAGATACGTGTCGCCGATCCAGAGCCAGAAAGAAAAGACAAATCGAGACTGATGAACAGCTCGAATGGCTTCCAGAGGCTGCAGTCCGTGGTCGCCGAAGAAGGCTTCCAGATCCAGCGTCCAGACGGTGAGGTTATAAAACAGCATCCAGCCGCAGAGCAAGCGAATAATGCCCAGCATAAGCGGATCGGCCGGTTCAAACCAGAACCGATGCCAGGCGCCGAGCGCATCGCTAAAGAACCCACGAACGTAAGCCACCATGCCGCTTCGCTGCAGCAGTCTCAGACCTCGCGACATTCCCGGAGTCCTCAGAAATTCCGTGCGACGGATGAACTGGGGGAGGCCTCCGTGGAAAAGTCGAACGTCCCTATGGTCTCGGATTCAAACGTCTCCGGATCGTCCAACTGTCCGCCAGCCTGAATCCGAAGAATCGAAGATGGCTCATGGCTCACCCGACTGAGCGAGATCGCGTCGGCATTGTGCAGTGAGGAAAAATGGCGAGCGTAGGCTTTTTGAATCTCGGTCTGAGTCTCGTCGTCAAAGGCCCAGATGTTTTCGGCCAGCATAAAGTAGCGGTGATACAGCAGACGAGGGCGAATGGCCACATCCGGAAATCTGCCAACCAAAGGTGCATCGCCGGGTCGCGGAATAGACCACGAGATCAACGTGCTGGCACCGGGGTCCGGGGCAAAAAAATGGTAGCCATGATTCAGGAACAGGGCCTCGTTGTAAGGCAGTGCCAGATTGTAACCATCCAGCAGCAGCGGAGAAACCGGCGGCATGGCTGCTGGAGAAATGAAAACAGCAAACACATGGAATGCCAAAGCCAGGCTCAGCAACGCATAACCACATTTTTGCAGGTGTTTTGACATGTCCGGACACCAGACATCTGACATTGAAGAAAGCTGAAAGAAGTCGGGACTGACATGAGTCAGTCCCGACAGGATGTTTTCTGAGAGCGAGTGAATAGAACCACATCTCGCAATGAAGTCCAACACGAAATGGAGCTTAACTCACAAACTTGCGGCAACAGGAATTTTCCTGCTGCGACTTCACTTCTTCATCCCCCCAGCCAGCACAGGTCAGCCGGTCTTAGTGACCAACTGAGCCGCAGGAAGCGTAGTCAACCGGTGAACCGGTTGAGCCGTATGAGCCATAAGAACCGTGTGAAGCAGCTGCCTTCTTAGCCGCCCTGCGAGCCTTACGTGAACCGTGAGATCCGCCGTTTGAGCCTTCTGAACCAGCTGAGTCACCAGTTGATCCGCAGGAAGCGTAAGAAACAGATGAACCGGCTGAACCGCATGAGGCATAAGATCCGCAGGAGTCAGCAACAGTTTCTGCTGAACCGTAGGAGCCGCATGAACCGTGAGACTTCCTGCCAGCTTCTGCAGAGCCTGTCAGAACAACAGCACCCATCGCCAAACCAAGAACCAAACCACCAAATACCTTTTTCATAACCAACCTCCAGTTTGTTGAATCGCAGCAAAGTGCTGCCGTTTTTGACACTCTGCAGCAGAGCATCTCTCACTCAAATGGTGAGACTAAGTGGCCTGGGGTTGTTTGTCAAGTAGAGCCGAATAGGTGAACTGCATTGTGTTTTCTGGTTGCCACAATTGGGACCCATGGGCAATGTGCAAGGTTGTTCAGTGTGCAGTCGAATGTGCGAATCATTTCACATTGCAAAACGACTATTCCTGAGTACATTCAAGTCCCGCATGTGAACACCGTCCCTGGCTTTCGACCTGGAACCCCCACGCCCCAGGGGAATTCAAGAAAAGGCGGCAGCGCTTCCAAAGTTAACAGTAACGGTGATCGTAGCGGAAGCCGCAAAGGCTTTCGGAAGGCTGGGGTTTTTAAAACCCGAAACGTCAGTGAGGGATTGAGTTTCCTGACTTTTTCGGCATATTCGTCCCACGCAACTTCGATAATCAATATCTGAAGACACCGCCGACTGTGAAACCGTGGACCAGCAGATTCTGAAGGTCGACGCGCTGGTTAATGTCAGCCACACGTGCCCCACCTCCATCCAACGCACTGTCGTAGACTACGTTGTCGAACGCCTTGCTGACACCGGTCAGGACCATAAAGTCGTAACCGCCGAAGATGGCGAATTTCGGGCTGAGGTTAATCTCAGCTGCAAGATTCACCTGCGTGATCGTGCCGAAGTCGACCGATCGCGAATTGTACTGAACTCCATCGACACTCTGATAAACCGAACTGACCTTCGATGTGTTGTCGTTCAGGCCCATCATGATGCGCGGCGTTGCACTCAGGGTGAAGTATTTCGAGGTCAATGCGGCACGAGCACCGAATTCAGGACCGTAGAAATTGTTGATCGTGTTGGCTGTGACGGATGTGCCTGGAGAGCCCACGCTGGTTCCGGTAAAGCCAAACTCTTCATCATAGTTGACGTATCGGAAACCGGTCAGCCATTGCCAGGACGCTCCCGCACCGCCTGGAGCTTTCTTTTCCGTCAGGACGGCCAGTTCCGAGCCCCACATCTGGGATTCCATTCGTGTCGAAAATGATTCGCTGAAAATCAGAGCGTTCAGGTCGGCAACGGTTCCTGACACTCCGTCAGTGAGCAGCGGCACCGCAAGATTTGGGAACGCGATTGTTCCGAAGGCAGGATCTGCCAGGCCAACGCGAGTACGTGCGGCACTCAGATCATCTGCTTGCAGAAAGGAATTGGATTGCTCAAGCCCAAAGAAGCTGAGCTCCAGTTCACCGCCGCTTAATGCGACTCCCAGGGTACCGCGGATGCCGGGGACATCAGTGTTTCCCAGGGCGGTTGCGTACGGAAACAACGCTTCACCAATGTCCGTTCCGCCGTTAAGATTATCCAACAGCGAAACCGGAATCTCCTGGCCTTCGATTTCGCCGCGGGTGTTCTGCTGAAGCCCCAGAACAGGTGCGCCGATCTGGTCGTGATCCCCGCCTTCGTAGTTCCACATCAGGAACTCAAGTCGCATCCAGCTCTGGCTGGCGACCTTCCCCACAAATCGCTCAATGGGGCGTCCTTCGTCCCACAGGTCCGTGTTTCCCTGCAGGTAATGGTCCTGAATCGGCTCCTCATATGTCGACCGTGGCGGACAGTAAGGCGCCGGGCCCTCGACGTAATGGCCTTGCTGAGCGTTGGCCACGGAGGGGGCGGAGATCAGGCAGGCGACGGCGGCTGCGAAAGAACGCAGGTTCGGACGGATCATTCGAGCCGGACCTTTTTCAAAGAGTCAGTTCACCCATAGATATTCGCCGACGAGACTAATCCCGCCGACGCCGACTGCAGACGATTCGGAGGCTATGGACAGAATCCAACCGAGTGGAAAACACAGTCTGCTGCCGTCGATATCGTCCTGTAACGACTTTGAACTTTGCTCCAATTGTTCCGAAGGGGCTGAATTTGACGTTTGGGCCGATCATTCCGATCGTGCCAGTCACCGTATGCCCAACAATGCCGCCTGCAACACGGGTGCAGCGTTCTCTTTTCAGCCCATTTGGTCACCTCCTTTTCGGCAGTTTCAGCCGACATGAATGCTTTCCCGCAGGAAATCCACCGAAACCACTCGGCAACTCACTGCAGTGGCGGAAACAAGGCCCCCACGGGTTGAGCTCGTCTTGACCGAAAAAACAGGGTCCCGGATACTCCACGATGTCTTTTGACAGGATTTTTCGAAAGAGCTTCGCCTCAGAACCTGCGAAGCCCACCTCGAATGGTTATCCAACCGGCAACACAATGGATGTTCGTTGCATCATTTTGGCAGTCCTTCTGACCTGCGTCGCGCAGCCCTTCTGCGATGCTCAGGGACCGTCGCGTCACAGCCCGATGAATTCGCCGGGCCGCAAAAGTGTGGGCGTGCTTGTTTTGGTGGACGGCAAGGTGCTGACCGGTCACTGCCTTCCGCGGCCCGATGGCTACGACGTCGAAGTCGCCGGTGGCCGACTGTTTGTGGACTCAAAGCGAGTCCGCCTGATTGCGACCGATCTTGAAGATGCTTATCAAAGAATGCGTGCGGCCCATGTAGAGCTGACGCCTGAAGTCCACATGGAGCTGGCTCACTGGTGCCTGCAGAACAAGTTGCCCGAGAACGCTCGACAGGAAGTTCTGGAAACGCTGCATCTTGATCCGAACCGTGCCGATGCCAGGCGGCTGCTGGAATCTATTGTTGCCGAAGAGTCTCGAACGGCCGGTCCGGGTCTGCCCAATTCTCGACTGACCGAATATCCGTCTCTGCAGCAGAAGCAGACCGCGCCGATGGAATCACGTTCTCTGGCTGGCCTTTCCCGATCGATCGCTCAGGACTTCACACGTCACATCCAGCCGCTGCTGATGAACAAGTGCGCGAATGGGGGCTGCCACGGCGGCAAAACGACATCGGGATTTCAACTTGTGTCGGCGCATCGCGGGACCAGCCCGGCCATCGCAGAAAAAAATCTTGCCGCAGTGCTCAATCAAATTGATCTCGCTCATCCCGCGTCCAGTCCGCTGCTTTCCGGCCTCGATGGGACTCACGGCAATCTCACCGCTCCGCTCTTTCGTGGTCGCAGCGGAGCTCATCAGATGAATGTTCTGCGAGCCTGGGTGAAAGCGGCAGCAAACGATATTGCACCGAATGCAACCCTCGAATCCGAATCCGTCGACGCCCCAATCGTACTTGCCTCCGCTCACACGTCGGACTCAGCAAATGCGATCAACAATGCACTGAATGCTTCGTCACCGCCTGAGAAAGAATCGATGCTTCCTCATGGTCGAAAGCTGACGTCCGCGGATACTGAAACTCGATTTCTCAACGAAGCAAAGCGAGCGAACGCTCGCGATGCATTCGATCCCGCTCTATTCAACAGACGCTTCCACGCAAACGCCGGCCGAAAGACAACCGAAGACTCAGCGACGGCTGAGCCGGTGGCTTCACAGCCTTCTTCGGGAAGTAATCCCTAATGCTCCGCACTACATCTTTCCAGTTTACCAGCGTTGGCGGCGAACAAACGGCAATCTCCGTTTCCCTGCAGAGGACATCATCATGATCAGGACGATCACGAAACCCGTATTGCTGACGATCGCCTGCAGCCTGTTTTGCCTAAGCGGCTGTGCTGCAAAGAACCGCTGGTTTTCGCGGAAAGATTATTCCGAGATGCAGGATCCGTTCATGGAATCCGAAGCCATTGCGGAGGCGGATCCGAAAGGGTCAGCAAAAGATTCTGACAAGAGAGCCGGCCGCGCGACTCTTGAAAGTGCCACCGCTGAATTGGATCCTCCAGGCAGAACCAGAACAGTCGCGCAGACCTCAGCATCCGGCGACGGAGAGGCTCGCACCGGCGATGTTTCGAAAGCCTCGTATCCCGAAAAAGAAGTCACCCGATCGTATCAGGGACCCGCCCTCTCTGACTTCCTCAACAGCAAAAAAAAGGCGGCCGCTGAATCCGACGAAAGTGCAGCAACGAGACCGGCTGCCACAGCATCCACCGGTGTCGGCTCACCGCGTTCCATTTCGCCAGCCGCTCGGGCCGCCGCGCTCCCCGACATTAGTAAGGAAGCGGAAAGATTCACAAACTTCCTTCAGGACAGTCCTGATCGAAGCGCCCAGGATTCTCAGCCTGCGGCAGCCACGGAATCTGGTGCATCAGGGGAACCTGTTGAGGACTTCACCGCCTGGGCAGCTCAGGAACAGCAAAAATGGAGTCAGCCAGCAAAGCAAACGTCTGCTTCCAATTCCGCGGCCGTCACCCCGGCGACCCGCACGGCTTCGGTTGCCCCCTCGGTCTCCGCTGGCAGCGTGGCTGTTTTTAATGACTCAGAGGTCGCCAGGGAACAGCCGACTGAGCCCCTGATCAAGTATCAGGCCAGCCCACAAGCGTCATCCGGCTTTGAACCTGACTTTGCATCCGCAGAGAAACCTGTCCCGTCAACAGAATTCAATCCGTTCGACGATTCGAACAACCCGTTTGCAGCTGCAGCGTCTAACGCAGAACCCGCTCCGGCGAATAAGCCGGCAACCAAAAACCCGGTTGTCAAATCCACAGCTCGCAAAACTCTGGACGACTCGTTCCAGATGGACAGCGGCTGGAAACCCGCAAATCTCGAACGCCCCTGATGCGCACTGCATTTGTTGCGTGACAAGTGGAAGTTTCCATGTTTTGTGGTTTTGCTCTCGCCCCATGCCAGCTTGAAGGTTGTTGATTTAATCGTTTAAGTTGATTTAATCGTTTAACCCGTGGCCGACAGGCCAGGGTTTTCACTCAGCCTGGCCTGTTGGCCACGGGTTAAACGAAATGGACATTGCATAGACTGCCACTTGCCAGGGAGCCATGTCCAGATACAGACCGCGGCCTGCGAGATCATCGCCGTTCCTTTCGTAGCTGGCCGCACTAAGCTGATCCTGCATCTGCCATTCCTTTCCGGCGATGTCCGCGAACGGCAGCCGAACATGACATTGGCTCTGATGGGGAGCATAGTTCACCGCGGTGATCAATGAGTCACCCTGCGGACCAGACCACCCGAAGACTATGATGCCTTCGTTTGTCTCGTTCCCATCCCAACCCGCAGAGCATTCAAGCAATTGCCATTGGCCATCGCGGACGACCGGTCGGCGAAGAATGGCCAGCAGGCGGTCGTAGAACTGCGAAAGTTCCTGGTCGACCGCCTCCTGCGGAGCGCGCACAAGGTGCGGTGAAATTCGTTTTTTTCTGGCCTCGAACTGCCCCTGATGAAAGAAACGCAGGCCAGGCGAAAGAAACGTCAGAACCGCCGCCGCCTGATGTCTCTCCAGCGAGAACGTTGCGGCCGCCCGCGATTCGTCATGGTTCTCCAGGAAACGGGCGAGCTTATCCTGGTAATCGAGTTCCGCCAGAAAATGATTTCGCACCGGCCGGGGATGCCCTTCCCGAAGTCGATCGTAAAGCCGCTTGTCGTATGCGGTGTCGAAGCCCTGTTGCTGCAGAGTCCATTCCATGTCCCAGTAGACTTCGGCCATGAGCATGAAATCGGAAACATGCTCGCGAACTCGCTGAATCGCCCTGGGCCAGAAGAGTGGCGCACGGCGTCCCCATGTCCGTTCGAAGACCTCCGGCAGGACCAGCATTGCCATATCGCAACGGACGCCATCACACTGCTCGGAAATTCGAAGCAGTTCATTCATCATTGCTGCCTGCAAAGCCGGATTCGCGTAATTCAGCTGCAGAGTATCCGGCCAGCCCCCAAAGTAGGGATCGCGGCCGTAAGCGAAGATCTGCTCTCCCCGTGGAGTCTTGACCCGCGTGTAATTTTGAGGAGCGTTGGCCAGGTCCTGTTCGTTACCCTCCACGAAAAAATCCGGATGGTCCTCAACCCAGGGATGGCCAAGCCCCATATGGTTGGGCACAAAGTCGAGCATCAGTTTCAGACCGCGCTGACGGAGGCGTTCCCGCAGGCGAGCCAATGCTGCGTCGCCTCCAAGGTTTGCATGCACGGTGTAGCCGATGATGGCGAAGCCGGAACCAGCAATGTCTTCCTCACAGAGGTCTGGAAGAGTCTCCTGGAACTCATGCCGCCAGCCGGGATTAGTACGCGACACACGCTGTGCTTCTGGACCAGTCTGCCAAACACTGAGGAGCCAGACCCAGTCAAACCACTGCGTTGCCAGGCGATCGAGCTCCACGTCGGGAATGTCGTCCAGAGTGACTGGCCGACCCAGCGTTCGGCCAAGTTCTGTTAACCAGACTCGAGTATTAATCTGATACAGTGAAGGATATCGAGGATTACGCATCGTGGTTTTCTCCCGTCGCTTTCTGGAAGCCGAACATCTTACCACCCATCAGCGAACTATTCTCATCCAAAAAGCCGAACAGCCGTTCTTCAGAATGCCGTGTTTCCCATTCCACAGAGCCCACGCAAAACAGAGTCCCTTCAAGGAGTTCGCCTATCAGTCATAAACAGATTCACACCCTCGCCCTTGCCGCCTGGTTTAATGAATACGTAGAATGTCCGACTCCTTCACGCCAAACAAAACTTTTAAACAGCCCAGGATGGCTCGCGATTTCTGGAAAGCGATGGACGCTGCGATTACCAACGAAAATGTTACTGAAACTTTGCGGATTCGTGCTCGCCATCTTCTTCCGTTGCGTTCCAATCGCCCGCAGCCCAAAGGCTCATTACAGCAAGGTTCAGAACGCATTGCCAGACGCCACTGACTTGCACCCTGACAGGGTGTGCCATATAGTCCTGCTCTTGATATGTTCCTGTTAGATTGGAAGGCCATTCCTTGCGGGTATGGCCCCGTAGAGTTCGGCACGATCGATCGCACGGACTCGCCAATCCATGAAGAACCATCTTGACTCACTCGCGATCTCTGGCCTTCCAAAATCTCCCACCGAAATCACTGGCCTTGCTAAAATCGCTAAGGCCGGGCTGCCGGCCGGGGGCTTCGCATGAACATTGAGTCTGTCCCCGCGTCAATTTCTGTCCTGACTCGACTGAGGATCGAAACCCGTCCCCAGCACGACGCCATTGAGGCCGCTCTCGATATTACAAGTGAAACGCTCACGCTCGACGCGTACCGACTTACCATCGAGCGGTTTCACGGGTTTTACCTGCCGCTTGAAGCTGGCCTGGTGAAAATCGGCGGTTGGATGGAACGTGGCCTTGATCTAACAGAACGCCAGAAAACGCTTCTTCTGAAAAACGATTTGCAGGCTCTCGGAGTGAGCGATCCTGAAATGGTTCCGGTCTGCACAGTCCTGCCTCCGCACGGCACGGTCGCGGCCGCTTTCGGCTGCCTGTATGTGCTCGAAGGGGCGACACTTGGCGGACAGGTCATTATGCCGTTGCTCCGAAATCGCCTGGGCATTACGCCCGAAACCGGCGGCCAATTTTTTCGCGGCTACGGTGATCGCACCGGCGCGATGTGGCAGGCATTCCGGGCAGTGCTCACTGCCTCCGTGGTAAAGCCCTGTGAGGCAGATGAAGCGGTGGCCGCCGCGAAAGAGACATTCCTAAAATTGCAGCATTGGATGATGCGAGAAGGTCATAATTGATGAGTCAAGAAGATCAAGTTGCCCCGCTGCCGTGGGACGGTCAGCCGTACAGCATCAAGCGGCACGGGGTCACCATCAGCAACTGCGATAGCGAGCCGGTGCAGACGCCGGGGTGCGTGCTGGCGCACGGGGCGTTGCTCGTGCTGCGGCCGGCAGATTTGACGATCCTGCAGGCGAGCGAGAATACCGATCGGTTTCTCGGTCACCCTGCGGAGTCGCTGCTTAACAAGCCGGTCCGCGCCGCCATCGGGCTGGATGGCGAAGCGCGCCTCAAAGCGTTCCTGGCGACCGAGCCGACCGATCGTAACCCGCTTTACGTTTTCACGCTGCCAGCGCAAGGGGACGTGCCGCCTATGGATGTTACCGCGCACACCATTGATGGCGTGGCGGTAGTCGAGTTCGAGGCCACCGGCCGCACCGGGGCCGCCGAACCGGACTACTACGCGCTCATCAAGAAGACCGTCGCTCGGCTGCAAACGGCGCGGACACTTCGGGAGTTCTGCGACGTGACCGCAGACGAGTTCCGGACCCTCACCGGTCTGGACAGGGTGATGATTTACAAGTTCCACGCTGACGGCCACGGCGAAGTGTTCGCCGAAAGCAAGCGGCCCGACCTCGATCCGTGGCTTGGGCTGCACTACCCGGCCGAAGACATACCGCAACCAGCCCGCGAAGTGTTCAAAAAGGTCTGGATCCGCCCGATGCCGGACGTGGCGGGTGAGCTGGCCGAACTCGTCCCGCTCGCCAACCCCGACACCGGCCGGCCGCTTACGATGACCTACTGCGCATTGCGGGGGGCGTCGGTCATGTATACGGAATACCTGAAGAACATGACGGTGACGGCTGCGCTCACCTTGGCGATCCGCAACGGCGAGCAACTTTGGGGCTTTATTAATGGCCACCACTACTCTGGTCCGAAGTTCGTGCCGTATCAGGTTCGGGCGGCGTGCGAGTTCCTGGCCCAGGTGGTCTCCCTGCAACATCAGGCGGCTGAGGATCGCGAGCAGATGGTCTACCGGCTGAAGCTCGACGGGACGCACCAGCAACTTGTCGCGCAGGCGGCGCAGGACGGTGGACTTGCGACCATGACCGACGGCAGCCCGACCCTGCTCGACGGCTTGGCGGCGGGCGGGGCGGCGATCTACCACCTCAATCGCTGGTGGCGCGTCGGTAACACTCCGACCGAATCCGAACTGGAGACACTCGGCGAATGGCTGAACGACCGACCAGAGTTCACCTCACCTACCCGCCCTCTGTTTGCCACAGATTGGCTCGCCCGCGACTATCCCCCAGCCGCGGCGTTCGCCGATGTGGCGAGCGGTCTGCTGGCCACTCCGCTTTCCCGTACCAATAGAAACCTCATGCTCTGGTTCCGGCCCGAAACCGCCCAGACGGTCAACTGGGGCGGCAATCCGCACGACAAGCCGACCGTCCCTGGCCCGAACGGCCCCCGACTCACACCCCGGCGGAGCTTCGAGCTGTTCCAGGAGTCCGTTCGTGGGCGATCCGTGCCTTGGTTGACCGTCGAACTCGACGCCGCCGTCCGGCTGCGGATGCTAATCGTGGAACTTGTCGTCAGCCGGGCCGAGCGGCTGGCGGATCTCAACGCGGACCTGACCCGGTCGAACGAGGAACTGGACGCCTTCGCTTACGTGGCCTCGCACGACTTGAAGGAGCCATTGCGTGGCATCCACAAGTACGCCCATCAGTTGCTCGAAGTCGCGGCTGGGAAGGACGGGGAGCATCGAAAGAAGGTCGAAGGGCTGATGCGGCTGACCGTGCGAATGGACAGCCTGCTCGACTCGCTCCTACACTTCTCCCGCGTTGGACGGGCGGTGCTCCAAACCGAAGATACGGACTTGAACGAGGTAGTGAATGAGTCCATCGAGATGGTGGACGCCCGCCGCGCCGAGGGGTCGATGGAGATCGCCGTCCCCCGACCGTTGCCGCACGCCCGCTGCGACCGGGTTCGCTGCCGGGAGATTTTCGTCAACCTCCTATCGAACGCTCTGAAATACAACGACAAGCCGCAGAAACGGGTCGAGGTCGGGTTCATTGCCCCGGACGAGGACCACCCCCGGCCAGGATGCCCCGACGGCTCGGCCGACCTCACGATCTATTACGTGCGGGACAATGGCATCGGCATCGCGGCGCGGTACTTCGGGCAGGTCTTCAAAATGTTTAAACGGCTGCACGGACGGGACGAATACGGCGGCGGCACCGGGGCCGGGCTGACCATCGTACAGAAGCTGGTCGAGCGGCACCACGGTCACGTGTGGCTCGACTCGACCTTGGGCGTGGGGACGACGTTTTACTTCACCCTCTCGTCCAGGGAAGGGGCCTGATATGCTTTGGACCCAACAGCCTTCCTACATGCTGGTCGTTATCGAGGACTCCGATGAAGATTTTGATACCGTCGTCGAGGCCGTTAAACGGTCCGGGGTGACAACCGAGGTGCGGCGGGCTATTTCGGGTGAAGCCGGGCTGGAGATACTTCGTGAACTCGCTACAGATCGGGCTGTACTCGTGCTGATGGATCTGAACACGCCTGGGACCGACGGCCGCGAAGCGCTCGCAGTCCTTAAAGCAGACCCGGCCTTGAACTCCATCCCGGTGGTCGTGTTCAGCACTTCGGCCAACCCGAAGGATGTCGGGTTCTGCTACGCTGCCGGGGCCAACGCCTATCACGTCAAGCCGGTCCGGTACCCGGAGCACTTGCAACTGGTCATCGACCTAGTCGGCTACTGGTTCGGTAGTGTCACCTTAAACACCGTCGGAACCACCAACTTATGAAGAACAGCATGTCTACCTCATCGGTTTCGCTGTGGCGGCTCGTCATCATCGAGGACAGCCCGGAAGACTGCGATGAGATCCGCCGTCTGCTGCTGCAGGGTTCGGACCGTCGATATCAGTTCGTCGAGGCAGAAACCGGTGCCGCCGGAGTGCGTGCCATTCTCGACCCTTCCAACGGCCCGCCCGACTGCGTAGTTCTAGACTATACCCTGCCTGATACAGACGCCATGGAGGTGTTACGGGCGGTCATTGATTCGGATGGTTTGACTGTCTGCCCCGTAGTAGTACTAACCGGTACTGCCGGCCCGCAGTTCGGCCCGGCACTGCTGCGAGCTGGCGCGCAGGACTTCATCGGCAAAAGCTGGATGACGGCCGAGAGCCTGACCCGGGCAGTGGATAATGCCGCCGAACGGTGGGCCATGATCCGAGAGCTACAAGCCCACGCGGCAGCCCTACACTTCAGCGAGGCGCAGTTGCAGTTGGCGGTCGAAGTTGCCGGGTTGGGTGTGACCCGAATCGATTACGTCACGAACACAGTGATTCTGGACACGCTGGCTGCAGCACTGTTCGGTCTGGTAGCAGAAGAGTCGTTGCCGCGTTCGGTGATTCACGCCACTTTCTACCCGGACGATAAAGACGAAATTTTTCGGCTTATGAACCAGTCCCTCGACCCGAGAGGCAATGGTTGCTTCGTCATGGAACATCGGGTCGTCCACGCGGACGGCTCGATCCGTTGGCTGTCGGTCAAGAAGCAGGTTGTGT
>JBDNHX010000437.1:0-4046 GCA_041688565.1 Planctomycetaceae bacterium | reverse complement strand
GAATCTGGATACGTCCATCATGGATAGTATCGGCGTACACCATGCGGCTGCGCATCGCGTTGTCCCGCTCAAGTTTGTTTCCAGCACATCGTTGTCCGCGGCCCTGATCACTGCGTCTCTGGCGGCTGAATACCTGGAAGACGTCAGTCACGATCTTAGCTGCAGCCGCGAACAGATTGAGCGTTTGCTGATGCAGGTTTTTGCTCTGCGTCCAAACGACGTCTTTCGACTTCTGGCCGATGTGGATTCACGCGTCGGTGAGCTGAGCGCGACATTTGGAATTGATGTCGGTCGTTCGCCGTCTCTCGAATCGATTCTTGCCGATGCTCAGGAGCTGCTTGGACAAATCGCCATGGCGAGCCAGCTGCGTCTGGTGAACGCTCACACAAATATTGTGCGGGCTGAGAAAGTCCGGATGCAGATGGAAGCAGAAGCTGAGCAGCTTCGAGAAGCGCAATGGCGTGATCATTTGACCGGGGCGTTCAATCGCGCCTGGCTGGAACAGTCGCTGCCCTCTGTGATCGCACAGGCTCAGCTGCATCAGGTCCCTGTAGGTCTGCTGTTCGTTGATCTCGATCATTTCAAGGGGCTGAACGATACTGCCGGTCATCAGGCTGGTGATGTGGTCCTGCGGAAGGCCGCCGCGATTCTTCGCGAAAGTGTTCGGATGACGGATTCTGTCGCCCGCTACGGCGGCGACGAATTTATCGTCGTGCTGAAAGATGTGAATTCCGACATGCTGACACTGATCTCGGATCAGATCCGCAGTCGAATGCGTTCATCACTTTCTTCGGGCGAAGGCAAAGGAGCGATCACCTGCAGCGTGGGCGCTGCGTGGTATGTTCCGGAAGCCGGTCTCTCCACGCGGCCGGACGTTCTGATCAAGGCTGCCGACAAAGCCATGTACAACGCGAAACGACAGGGTGGCGATCAGATGGTGATGTCCGTGCTGGAAGCCGGCAAATGGGGTGCCCGGCCTTCTATGGCTGGTTCATGCTGATAAGAAATTGGCGATTGGCGATTGGTCATTGGTCATTGGTCATTGGTCATTGGTCATTGGTCATTGGTCATTGGTGGCAGTCCGCCAAACTGACGGACGGCTTCGTAGGCAACAGTATTCGCTGTGCTTGCCAGATTTAGACTCCGCACCAGATCGCTCATCGGCAGCTTCAGGTTTTGGGTCGGATTCTCCTGCAGAATCGATGCAGGCAATCCGCGGGATTCACTTCCAAACAGCAGAATGTCGCCCGGCCTGAAAGCGGCATCCCAGACCAAGCGCGAGGCCGTCTTCGTCAGGTGCCACACCTGAGCCGCAGGCAGACTTTTGCGGACATCATTCCAGCTGTCGACCACTTCCCAGTCGAGGTGCTGCCAGTAGTCCATGCCTGCACGCTTCAGGGAGCGGTCGTCGACCTTGAAACCGAGCGGGCGAATCAGCCAGAGCTTTGCGCCAATGGCCACACATGTGCGTCCGATGTTGCCGGTGTTCTGAGGAATCTCGGGCTGATACAGAACGATGTGCAGCAGCGGCGACGCGACTGGCTTGGCGTTGGAATCGTCACTTACCATAGGAATCCAGTCGAATTGATGGGTCACTTTTGCCTTTCAGTCGGTCGACACCCGCCATGCGGATGACCAGCAGCTTCTCGGAACCTGAGCTCCCGGAATCCGGCTGAAAGAAAAGCTTACCGAGGTTCCATTGCGAGGACTCCTGCCGACCAATGACAGCAATTTCGCCGGTCAGAAGTTTCACGGTAAACTGATGTTCATAAAACGAGATAATATTCTGTCGCACGGGCAACTGCTCTGAGGTACCGCTGACGCTGAGGCGAGTTGTGGCCGCACCTGTATGAATCTGCGGGACCACATTCAGCAGCGCCCAGTCATCCGTTAGTTCTCTGACGGAAACTTCCATGACACATCGCAGGCCGGTTCGATTGCGGATCGTTGTGAGCTCTGCAATCTGATTCAGAGGGAGCGAGCTTCCGTCGAGGTCGCTTTGGACTTCCAGCAGGCTTCGTCCATTAGTCATCAGGCTGAAGCTTGGCCCAAGGGACGTCGGCATTCCCGAGTCGGCGAGCTGCTGTTCATTGTCCGACCGACGAGCCAGGACAGCTTCGCGGGCAAGACTCTGCAAGGCCCAGGGCGTCGTGCTTCCGGCAACTCCGATGCGAAAGCCACAGTCGTTCAGCTTCTGACGGACCTCAGGGGCCATTGGCCCGCTTTCGTCAAGCTCTTCCCACACATAGCGGCAAATGGTTGCGTCATTGACCGGGCGACTGACAATGCTGGCTTCCAGTCTTGCCATTTTCAAAAACGGAGCGTTGTCCTGTTCAGCGACACCCTTTGCTCGGGACCACGGAAAGAGCGCAACCGGCGATTTGGGTGTTTCTGCATCGGAAACAAAAAGCGCGCAGCCAGGCAGTAACAACAGCAGCGTTGCCACAAACCAAGCGTGATGCAGAGACATAGAACAACTTTTAAGGGGACAATGCGGGCTGATCCAGCGTCGCGAATTCGAAAGATTTCGACTAGCCTTCCCAACAACAGGTGGAAACCTAAGGGATTTCCGGTTCGCGAGTCAACGGCGGGCCTCGATGAACATCGCGGTGCTGGCAATTTGGGATAAGTGGGCTTGTTTTTGTTTGGTCGATACGAGGGGTGATCGGCAGAGCCTGCCGCAGATGGTTCGAAAATCGTAGTTGCGACAGGGGGAGTGGGCCGGATGACGACGTATTTGGATCTGAGAGTTGGCGAGGGGCACGACACTCATCGAACGATTTCTGGTCGGCCTTTGATGGTGGGTGGCGTGCATATCACTGACGCGGACTTTGGACTGGACGGACACAGCGACGCGGACGTGTTGCTGCATGCCATTATTGATGCACTGCTGGGTGCCACCGGCCAGGGCGACATTGGCGAATGGTTTCCAAACGCCAGCGACACATGGAAGGACGCGGATTCCTCTGTTTTGCTGCTGGCCGTTAATCGCAGCGTTTTGGATCGAGGTTGGCGAATTGTGAACCTCGACTGTACGATTCATGCTGAACTGCCCAGGATGGGTTTGTGGAAACCGCTGATCCGCAGTCGGGTGGCTGAATTGCTGTCTATCTCGGGTGACCGCGTCAATGTGAAGGCCAAGTCGGGCGAGAGAGTCGGGCCCGTGGGGCGTGGTGAGTCGATTTCAGCGGACGTTGCGGTGCTGCTCGGCAGGCATCAGGATGATCTGCCTGAGAAGTGAAGATTGCAGGTCTTTGGGATTGCTGTTCAACTGGCGGGCAGTTTGTCTGGCAGGAGGTTCGTTAAAACATTTTTCAGCCGCACGGAAGCGCATGACATTTATCATTCGAACTCAGAATCTTATGCCTTCGCAGACTCGATATCTTGGTATCGACCCGGGACTCAGCCGTACCGGTTACGCGCTGATCGAGCGTACATCGCGAGGTCCCGTGCTGCGCGAAGGAGGCGTCATTCAGTCTACGCAAAAGCTGACTTTGCATCAGCGAGTCCACGAGATTGGTGTAGGGCTGCGTGAGGTTCTGGCAGAATTGAAGCCGGAGATTGTGGCCATCGAAAAGGTGTTTTCGAATGCTCAGAACGTCAAATCGGCGCTCTTGCTGGCGCATGCTCGCGGCGCCATTCTGATGATGATTGCCGATGCTGGAATCCCGGTTGTGCATTATACTCCGGCTGAAATAAAGCGATTGTTGACAGGCAGCGGGAAAGCTCCCAAGGACCAGATTCAGCACGCCATTCAGGCTGAACTTAGACTGGCCGAGCTTCCTCAGCCAAACGACGTTGCCGATGCATCGGCGGTGGCCCTGTGCCTTTACCATTCGGTCCGTTTTGCAGCGTAAGCTGATGCCAGCAGATATCCGGAACTTTGCTTCGAGGTGTGCGTTGATAACTCGTGTAACAGGTAAGCTGGTCGGTCTGAACGAATTCTGTGCGACCATCCGCGTGGGTGGCTTTGACTATGAAGTGTTGCTGCCGGATATCGTGCGCCGTCAGTTGCAGTCAAAGCTTGATGAAGATGTCAGCCTGCG
>JBDNHX010000436.1:0-2550 GCA_041688565.1 Planctomycetaceae bacterium | reverse complement strand
GGGCGATCTGGTTTTGAATCCGCCTTTGGTCGATTAGGATTCGGGTCGACCTTTGGGCGATCAGGTTTTGGATCCACTTTTTTGTTCGGCTCTGGTTCGATGGTGGGTTTGTCCATCGATTTACCCGACTTTGTCGGAGGCTTCCTTTCGCCCCCAGGAAGTTTCGGCTCGTTTTTCTTCGCCCCCGGATTCCTTGTGGCGTCGCGAGCGGTCCTTGGTACAGGCTCGACCTTGAGATCCAACTCAGGAGTTTCCTGCATTTCTGGAAACTTCGCATTTTTCCCAGGCGTTCCGTCTGTCTTCGCTGCAATTGGCGACATGGGGAGCTTCACCTGTTCGGGTGCCAACGGCGTTCCGGGAACCGTATTTTCTGCGGATGTCACAGACGCTTTGGCCTCAAGCTGCTGTCGCTCCTTGCGGTATTTCCTGATCTCCTGCCCGCGCTGTCCAAGTTTTTGCCGCTCTTCCCTGTCCATTGTCTCGAATCGCTGTGTGGACTTTTCACTGGTTGTGAGTTCTTCGAGCGACATAGCAATTCTGGGATTTTCGTCATCAGAGTCCGCGGCATTCGTAACGTTCTCAATTTGTGCGGCCAGTGTGCGTGCCGGTCTTGCGCCATCGTTATCGCGGCGGTGGCCGAAGTCCGTTTCTAGATTGTGTTGCCAGTCACTGTTCTCCCGGTGTTGCCAGCGCTGACGAGCATAAAACGGATCGTATCCGTGACCACTGGCGGTGTATGAAAACCACGGGTAATACCCTGCATTGTTGTAGCTGGCTGCATAGTAATCACCAAAGTAATAGTGATTGTATTGGGGCCGCGAGAACAGATGTGACGTGAATTGGGCAAGATTGATGACAGTCGTTGGCGAATACGAATAACCGCTTCTGGAGTAGATGTCGGCACTGAAAAACACAGGTGCAAACAGAACACCACGACGAGTAACTGAGTAATCGTTGTAGCCATCAACGAAGACATAGCCGCGTGGCGACCAGACGTAATGCGCAGGAATCCAGTCCCAATCCGGCTGCACTGGAGCCCAGTATCCTGGACGCCAGGCGTAGCGATCCTCATGCCAAATCCAGCAACCCGGCAGCCAGTGGTGGTCGACCGACGGCGCTTCGATGTTTGGCCCAACTTCGATAGTCGCGGGCGGTTCGGGCAGGTATCGGAGTTCGCTCAGCGCGGCATCAGCCCAGTAGCCGGAAATCCATTGAGAGCCCTCTGCTAATTCGGCCCAGTATCCTGGGACCCATTGTCGCCCGGGCGGCAGGTCGCGCCAAATGCCGCTGACCCACAGGAAGTCGCTCCGTTCCTCATCCCACGCGAAATAGCCAGGAATCCATGCGACATTCTCTCCTTCCGGACGCAGTTCCGGAGGCAACTCTTCAATGGATTCTGGAGGCATCCCCGGCACAATGATGCCTGGTTCGGGATCGAAAGTCACGGTTTCCGCAAACGCTTCGTGGACCGGGCCACGAGTCAGCACCTGCACACCATCTTCAGCATCTGCCTGGGTCTGCGGTGCTGCATTCGCGTGGCTGAGGTAATAATCAGCGCCGAGGACCACCAGTGCGATGGCGAGGCACCCCTTGAGAATATGTCTTCTTCGATAAAGCATCGTGTGTGTCCTGTTTTTAGATTCCTGCGGACCATTGACGTCAGCAACGTGCTTCCGTTCACCACTGGCTGTCTTAAGCCTACGGTTCACCCGGTACGCAAACTCATTCATTTTTCTTCAGCAAGTCCTGGGCCAGGTCCTTGAGAAAATGAATGACCGCGGCGATATGGTGCACACCGGAAAGCGTCCGAGGCTTCAGGGACCGATTGACGACGCCATCAGCTCTCCGTTTCTCTGTGTACCCGGCACCGAACAAGCGTGGAATTTGGAAGTCAGTACATCGACATGGGCCATGTCTGCGAGGATTTGAGTATGCTCCATCGCCAGTTTCCATTTCCGCAATCTCTCGAGACTTACTCCAATCGGACAAACTGCGATTTCTCACTCGCGCACTTCATTTGTGGTTGAACCGGCATTTCTGCTTTGCACCAGCCG
Organism: Planctomycetaceae bacterium; assembly: GCA_041688565.1. Lineage (GTDB taxonomy): Bacteria > Planctomycetota > Planctomycetia > Planctomycetales > Planctomycetaceae > SXXK01. The sequence continues at coordinate 496 of JBDNHX010000436.1, read as the reverse complement.
TGTGAGCTTCATAGCCCGCATAGCAATCAGCCACCAGCGTGCCCGTGAAATGTTCGCCCATCACATCGCGCGACACCCGGCCGCTGCGGGATGTGTCAAATGAATAAATGGACGAATCTCGCGTGGCAGTGGACCCAGTAGTACGCTCGTTTGCCATTCAGAGTCCAGTAGACGTCGCAAAAGAAGAAGTCGCAAAAGGTGTCAGCGAATGGCGTTGTCCACGGGGATTTACGGGATTTTTGAAATCGCCGCGATCCCCGTGTGGTAGAGCCGCCTGGCCACCGTCATCAGTTTGAGAACCTTGGGACGCCGTTTGTTTTCCCGAGGTTCAACGCGGTCCGGACGCTGACCTATGACGGCAGACGTTCCCTGCTGTTGCGCTGAGACTGCCATGGCTTCGCCGACGCACGCGCAAAGCAACCAGTTCGTCGCCAGCAACTGATGAGTTTCTGTGAAGCTCATGCTGCGAATTTCGCGACCAGCAGCGTATCCACTT
>JBDNHX010000435.1:0-21972 GCA_041688565.1 Planctomycetaceae bacterium | reverse complement strand
GCGAATAAGAGCGATGCGTTGCAGAATATCGAAACTGAAATGGCGCCGCTTCAGGCAGCTCACTCGGACAATATTCTGCTGAATCAGCGGCTGTTTCAACGAGTGGAAAAACTCTGGAACAGTCGTGATGCGCTGGGGCTCAATGAAGAGCAGGCGGAGGTGCTCAAGCAACACTACGAAAGTTTCGTTCGCGCAGGTGCAAAGCTGAACGATGAGCAGCAGGCACGAATTCGGTCGCTCAACGAGCAGCTGTCGAAGCTGGAAACCCGGTTCGAAGAGAACCTGCTGGCGATCAGCAAAGAGCGAGCAGTGGTCGTCAACGAAGTCGCGGAACTGGATGGAATGGCAGATGCCGACATCGCAGCCGCAGCGGAAGGTGCCAAAGATAGAGGTCTGGATGGCAAGTATCTGCTTGAGATTTCCAACACGACTCGAGTACCGATTCTGCCATCACTCAATAATCGTGCGCTGCGGCAGCGAGTCTGGGAAGCGTCTGCCTATCGTGGACTGGGCCGGGATGGAGGCATCGATAATCGACCTCTGATTCTGGAGATCGCTCAGCTGCGAGCCGAACGAGCGAAGTTGCTCGGCTTTGAAGATCATGCCTCCTACAAGCTTCAGAATCAGATGGCCGAAACTCCGGCTGCTGCTCGGAAAATGCTGACAGATCTGGTGCCTGGCGTGCTGACTCGCGTCAAAGTCGAAGCCGCCGATCTGGAGGCCATGATCAAGTCGTCCGGGGCCAGCCACGAGCTGGCTCCATGGGACTGGGAATACTATGCGGAGAAAGTTCGCAAGGCCCGCTTTGAAGTCGATGAAGCCGCTGTGAAACCTTATTTTGAGCTGGACAGCGTGTTGAAGAATGGCGTCTTCTTCACCATGAATAAGCTCTACGGCATCACGTTCCGTGAACGGAAGGACCTGCCCGTTTATCATCCGGATGTGCGTGTCTTCGATGTGTTCAATCGTGACGGTTCGCAGATCGGACTGTTTTACGGCGACTTTTTCAAGCGAGATTCCAAGCGAGGTGGTGCATGGATGAGTTCGTTTGTGGACCAGTCGGATTTGCTGAACGAAAAGCCGGTCATTGTCAACGTGCTGAATATTCCACGGCCAGCAGATGGGGAACCAGCTCTGATCAGCTTCGATAATGTGACGACGTTGTTTCACGAAATGGGACATGCGCTGCACGGCATGTTTTCGGAAGTCACGTATCCGTCTGTTTCAGGGACAGCGACTCCGCGAGACTTTGTGGAGTTCCCGTCGACGTTTGAGGAAGACTGGGCGATTCAGCCGGAGATCCTTGCGAACTATGCGAGACACTACAAGACCGGCGAACAGATTCCAAAAGAACTGCTCGACAAGGTCATCAAAGCCAGCAAGTTCAATCAGGGATTTGATACGCTGGAGTATCTTTCAGCCGCATTGCTGGACCTGGAATGGCATTCCCTGACCAGTGAAGAAATTCCATCGGACGCAGAGGCGTTTGAAGTGGAGGCTCTGAAGAAGGTGGGTGTTGACGTTGCTGCTGTTCCACCGCGCTATCGGACGGCCTATTTTGCGCACATCTGGTCGGGCGGATATTCGTCGAGCTACTATGCCTATCTCTGGAGCGAAGTGCTGGCGGCCGATGCATTTGCTCACATGATTGCCAACGGCGGGTGTACGTCAGCCAATGGAGATCTGTTCCGCACGGAAATCCTCAGCCGTGGTGGCAGTCGTGAGCCAATGGAATCGTACAAAGCTTTCCGTGGCAGCGAGCCCACAGTGGATGCTCTGCTGATTCGACGAGGATTGAAGTAGTCCTTCTCATCTCACTTCCGGAGTCAAATATTCCTCGCCTGGTCCAGTTTGATGCGTCTGTCGCTCTGAGCGATTAGCGAAAAATCTTCGCCCACAAGGCCGCGTGGAAGTGAGATCCTTTTCTCCGAGGTTGTGAGAATTCGGGAATCAATCTGGTGGAGATCGACCTGCTGAGAGCCGGTCAAACAGTCGTTCGTGTTCCCGCCGAACGCATTGAGTCGCTGCCGCAGCAACGGTATCTGGTCTCGGTGACTCGCAGCTATCCAACTCAATGCGAGCTCTATGGCTTCTCCATGCAACAACGATTGCCGCGAATCTCACTGCCACTGGCCAGCGACGACAAGGACATTATGCTCGACCTGCAGCAGGTGTTCACAAAGTGCTGGAACTCGGGCCCATATCCTGAGCTTCTGCACTACAACGATCCGTCACCGGGCGACCTCACCGAAGAGGAAGCCGCCTTCTGTCGCCAAACAGCGCGACGCTGATACGGCCAGGATGAGAGCGATTTTCGAAAGCCATCTGTAGCGGCATTCTGTTACGAACTTACTGAACGAGACCGCGAAGCAACTGAGGAAGAACGGCCCACGTGCCCATGTAGGTCTGTTCCAGCGGCACGTTGATATAAAAATTGTTGTGCAGGAAGAGCGGCATTTCGGGAAGCGGCTGCCCAACCGCAAACGGTTCCACATAAGCCGTTTTGATCGGCGCCGCCTGATAAGCCGCGAGCGTTAACGTTCGGCATCCGCCGGAATCACAAACTGCGTTTTCGGTTGCGGCGGAGCTCGGGTCATCGTTGCGGCAGCACCTCCGTCTACGGAGAACGCAATGTCGTTCTGCGGAAGCGTGACAACATCCGGTTCGGGGCCGCCGATGATCTGCTCGGCGATCGCGATCATCCCGCTCGGCAACAAACCTGCATTAGGGCGATCCATGATGGCGGCGATCCACCGATAGTGGAAATTGTGGTACACCCCCGATTGGACGCGGGACCAGTCGTGTATCGGCATGTCAGCACCCTTGAATTCGTTCGCGACGTGGCTGAAATCGTTTAGTGGCTAAGTCATTTTCCATTCTATCAGTCAAAATTGGCACGCAAAACGGACCTGCCGGGATCAGTGAAATTGTACGTGATCATAGGTTGTCCTACACTTCCAACATGAAAAAGAGAAGCCGAGAGTCCAGTGCAGCATTTCTCCGATTTATGGGACCGTTGCTTGACGCGCTTCGGGAACTCGGCAGTGAGGGGCGACCCAGAGAGGTTGAGGAGATTGTCGCTCGAACGTGCGGAGTGACAGATGAAGAGCGGTTAATTCGCAATAAGAAGGGTACCCTGAAGTTTGCGAATCAAGTGGCATGGTGCCGACAGTATTTGATCTATGAAAATCTGATTAGCTGCCCGGAACGGGGCGTTTGGAAACTTACCGACCGAGGCAGTCAGACCAAACTTTCAATTGAGGATGCCCGAGAGATTGTGCGTAAATGGGTCAGGTATCACAAGGAGAAGCGTGAACAGAATTCTGGACCATTGGTTGACAATATTTTCCGGAAACCGTCGCTCTTTGGCCCGTTGGACACAACGGAACCAGTCGCAACCACGGTTGCAAAGGAAGCCTATGATTTGGCGGCTTGCGCGCGTGATACCAGTTTAAGCGAAGAGAAATTGACACGTTGGCTCATGGCGATTGATCGAAAGAAGCACGCAGTGCTCTATGGTCCCCCAGGAACGGGCAAAACGTTTCTTGCGGAACGACTTGCAAGGCACCTTTCCGAAGAAGGGCCCGGATTTAGCGAAATCCTGCAATTCCATCCAGCATATTCGTACGAGGATTTTGTCGAAGGCATTCGCCCAACCACCCGGGCGGACGGATCTCTTGAGTACAAATTGCTGCCAGGGCGATTTGTCGACTTCTGCCGTCGAGCTGAGCAATGCCCAGGACTCTGTATATTGGTTATTGATGAAATCAATCGAGCGAATCTTTCGCGGGTGTTTGGTGAATTGATGTATCTGCTTGAATACCGTGATCGCGAGATCTCGCTCGCGGGTGGTGGAAGATTTCAAATTCCGCAAAACGTCCGCATCCTTGGAACGATGAATACGGCTGATCGTTCTATCGCGCTTGTCGACCACGCTCTACGGCGACGATTCGCATTTCTAGCCGTAAGACCGGACTACGACATCTTGAGGCAGTTCCATCAGACGGCAGGATTCAATGCAGAGCCCCTGATTGCCGTGCTTCAGGATGTCAACCGCCAGATTGGTGACAGCCAGTATGAGATTGGTATTTCATTCTTTATGCGGCATGACCTCGCAAAGCAGTTGCAGGACATCTGGTTGATGGAGATCGAGCCCTACCTTGAAGAAGTGTTCTTTGACCAAACTTCCAGACTCGATGGCTTACGATGGGACCGTGTTGCGTCGCGTGGGCTGCCATGACTGGATCACGGTGTATTTCACTCATTGAGTACAAAACAATTGAGTTTGCTCAGGACCAGATTTCCTCTGAAGAGGGTGAATCGCTGTGGCGGCAATATGGGAAAAAAATCACAGTGGAATTTCCTTCCCCTGTGACAAACCATAGGTGGCGGCTGACGTCTCAGGGATGGGTCGGACATCTGCCGGTCAGTGAGCAGTTTAGCGTCCGGGTCCAGCCGCGTGTCGCTCTGCGAAATCTGTTTGGGATGCTGGACCATGCCTATCGAATACGGGCGTTGGCTTTTCTTGAAGGTCTGGCCGACTGCGACTCTTTGCACGATTTTTTTGATCGGCTTGTGAAAATCCTGGCAAGTCGTGTCACCGATCGAATTCGGCGAGGATTGCATCGCGACTACTTAATCATCTCAGATCGACTTAACGCGATTCGTGGGAGGATCGACGTTGCTCGCCAAATTCGGCGCCCGGGTGTTATTGGTGTGGATTGCGTTTTCGATGAGCTGACATCTGATTTGAAAGAAAATCAGATCATTGCCTGGACGTTGTGGCGGGTCACAAGAACGGGACTCTGCAGCGACCCTGTCCTGCAGAGTGCCAGCAAGGTTCTTCGGATCATTTTGACGTCGGTTAGCTTGACCCCAGTGACATCGGCTGACTGCGTTTGTCAGAAGTATCATCGGCTGAACGAGGACTATCGTCCTATTCATGCGTTGTGCCGTTTTCTGCTTGAAAATGTTGGGCCCTCGCACGAGTTCGGGCAACACCAAATGCTTCCGTTCATTGTAAATATGGGGCGATTATTCGAGTTGTTTGTGGCGGAATGGATGAGTTCCAATCTTCCGAGGAATTACTCCTGTGAGCATCAGCAACGAGTTCAGATTGGAGATGCGGGTGATATCGTCTTCCGTCTCGATATCGTCGTGAGTGATGCGGCAACCTCTTGTCCCGCTTTCGTTATCGACACGAAGTATAAAGTCCCGGATGCACCATCAACGGCCGATATTGCGCAGGTTGTGACCTATGCGACCCTAAAGAACTGTCGCGAAGCAATACTTGTCTATCCGCAAAATCTTAAACGGCCTGTTGATACTCTGATCGGGGCGATTCGGGTCCGCAGTTTGACATTTTCAATTGCTGGTGATCTGAATGATGGCGGCCGCTCCTTTTTAGACGTGTTACTCGGTGTCAGTGTGTGAGCCAACGGCTGAGTTCGATTGAATTAAGGCGGCGCGAAGTTTCCCCTTCTGAAACGCTGTCGCTCCCGGCGGTGTAAGGAAACAGGTTGCCCTCAACCTCCTGTCAAGACGCCGGCGAGAGAATTCTGACCGATTTAATGGCGACCGGGACAGATCTGGCGCTCACAGTATTTCGCTCGCGGCTGGGCAGGGATTGGGTACAATGATTTTCAGGAGACAAACTATGCCGCTTCTCGATCATTTTCGACCACCGATTTTCAACAAAGGTTCCTGGGAAGGTTTTCATGGGGGCTGGCCCATGACGATGGTCATGGACCTGTGCAAATCACTGCCTGAACAGTACACGGCCGAGCCTCGCGTGCATCTGGGGAAGAATTTCGAAGTCGATGTCTGCACGTTCGATGTGGACGGCGGAAACAGATTCGGAGCGAATGCATCAGACTCAGGGACCGCAACTGCGACCTGGGCACCGCCGGAGCCGACTCTTACGCTCGATCTTGATCCAACGGAAATCTACGAATACGAAGTGTTGATTTTTGACCAGCAGCGAGGTCAAGAATTGGTCGCCGCCATTGAACTCGTTAGCCCGGCAAACAAGGATCGCCCCGAGACTCGCCAGGCGTTCGTTTCAAAATGTGCGGCCTTGTTGCAGAGAAAAATCTGCGTATCGATCGTCGATCTGGTGACCGTGAAGCACTTCAATTTGTACTGCGAAGTGCTGGATGTGTTCTGTCAGACCGATCCCGCGTTTGCACCGGCCCCGCCAGCGACGTACGCCGTGACGTGTCGCAGTCACAACCTGGCGACACGATCACGATTTGAATCGTGGGCGTATCCGATGGTCATCGGCGAGAAGCTTCCAGTCCTCCCGATCTGGCTTGACAACGACCATGCGATTTCCCTGGATCTGGAAGTTTCTTATCAACAAACCTGCAGTGCGTTGCGGCTGATTTAGCCCAACTTCCCCAACTCACTTCAACAGTACTGTGTTTTCTGCGGTTTCAGCCCAAAAGTTCTCACTACATTTTGCGTTGGATGATTCTGGCGGGCATTTTAATGCGGAGTTTATCAAGTCGGATTCACTGATCGCTCCTGCGAATTCGGAAGACGGCCCCGCATCCGTTGAAACGTGCGTGGGATGGATCGTCCTGGCATCAAAACGGCCCGAAAAGCCGCATGGGTGAATGTCTCAATGGGACGAAAGGCGGTTCCGGCGGCTGAGTGCGATGGAAATTCGGCGAGGGGCGTGGTAATTTCAACACAGTTTCTGACGACCTCCGTCGAATTCCTTCGCCGTCAGGGCAAAGTTTGCGCCGTTCCCCAGTCAACAGGTTTCCTATGTCCGCTCAGGCGATTGCTGGTGTCAGCCCTATTCTGGAATCCCGCATCATGACGGAGTTTCCATCCGTCGGTGCCACGTCGATCGGTCGGCTGATTGGTCAATTAATGGACGCCGTTCCCGCGAAAGTTTGCGGCGTGAAAATGTCCTACCTGATTTTTGGCCCCATGCTGGCACCTCTGGGGCTGCTGATCTTCCTGTTGAATAAGCTGGGCTCGCGGTATGTCCTTACCAATCGATCGGTCCAGATCTGGTCGACCATGGGCAGCCAGCGAACGGGAATTGTGGACCTGAACGAAATTACGGATGTCGATCTTTACGAACTGCCGGGCCAGTCGTTTTTCCGATGTTCCGACATCCGGCTCAAGGGAGCCAGTGGCCAGACCCTGATGCGTCTGTCGGGTGTTGCAGATGCCGGACCGTTCCGGAATGCGATTCAGAGGGCTGTTGAGTCACGCAAACTGGTTCAGGCCTCCCTGGCCACCATCAACGCGCGCAAGTAATCGCCGCAAAGTTGATTCTGCGAATAAACAGAAAGCCCGGTCTCCTGAGGAGCCCGGGCTTCTTTTCATTTTGCATTTCGCCTCGACCCGATTATGGGCTCTGATTGCGTCGATCGGCCGATGACTGCTGTGACTGTTTTCGAGCCAGTTCCCGAGTTGCGTTGTCTTCGCCCAGAAGCAGGTTCAGCAGAGTGTCTCCATAGCGATCCCAGAGTTCCGTGCGTGGCGTTGTTTCCGGAAACGCAAATGTCAGCATGTCCGAACTTCCGGTCGTGGAAATGTAGCGCTCCATCGTGCTGGACGAACGGCCGTTTTCCGGCAGCCTCACCAGCCGAAACTTCACCCATTCGGCCGCTTCTTTCGCGGCCGGAAGACAACTTTCGCTGGATGCAATCAGCCCGTTGGCTCCCTTAACCGTGCGAACATGCACGACTCGCTGTGGCTGGCGTTCCTTCAACTGCTTCAGCAGATAGGCGACTTCCGCAGGTTGGTCCGCCGGTGATTTTTCACCGGACTTTGGAAAGAAGTCATTGACGTACTGCCCATTCTGATTCAGATACTTGTGATTGGCTTCACCGTCCGGATTGAGCGTCCTGAGAACCGTGCATTCAAAACCGCCGAGAATGACGCTGTCGTCATGCAGGCGACGAGCCAGCATTTCCACAAGTTCCAGAGCCGCCGGATCATTGCCGCCCACGCTGCCCACGACCAGAGTACGATATCCATCATGACCGGCCGATACCGTCAGAAACGGACGTCCGCCTGTGCTCTTACCATCGCGTTCCCATCCAAAAGGCTTTGGAGGATTTACAAGAACGCCTTTGGGTTTTGCCTCGGTTGCTTCTGCCGCGTTGGATTTAGATTGGTTAGCACTGGATTGGTTAGCACCGGATTGGGGCGGCACCGCCTGCGTGACATCCGTTCGGGGAAGTTCGGTTTTCGGAGCATCGGAACCCGCTGGTTCCCGCATTGCGATTTTGGCCGGGACAGCCTCTGCCGGCACCGCAGGCTTGGCGACTTCCTGAGCAGAATTGGCAGGCACCGCAGCAGCAGCCTTGCTGATTTCGGTTTTCGGATTTTCCACCGCGGCCACCGCTGCCTTCGACGCAAGTATCTCCGCCGCCTTCTCGACAGCGGCGATCGGAGCAGTCGGATTGTCCTGCTTCACCAATACGTCAGCGGGCTTCGGCGCAACAATTGAACCGACATGAGGTGAACCGGCATGAGGCGGCGTAACAGCCGGGATGCCGACCACAGCGGCAGGCGGGGCCGCCTGAACCGGGACCGCCTGAACAGGAGAAGGCAGAAGATCAAAGTCGGGAGCCACGAGTGGTTTTGCACTCTGCGGTATTTGTGCCGTCAAAGAAACGTCGGCCGGCATCGTCGAAGAGGCCGTGGTGGCTGACAAGGAACGCATCGCAGGCAGAGTCGTGCAGCCCGAGTTCAGTCCGGCGAGCGCCAGAAACAGAACTGAGTAACATCCACTGATCGACCGGCAGTGTTCGATGCGTGGGGGGAACCACTTCATCTGAACCTCCCTTTGGTAACTTGGATTTCGGGAACAGGTACTGAACCAGTCTCCTGACCAGTTCAGCGGAACTCAGATTCACCAGCCGACTTCAACCACGTGAGACGAAAAGCACAGCACGCGCGACAAAGACATAGCAGTCGATCAGCAGCAGCACCTTAGTTTTCGATTCCGAGGTGGTAACACAGTTGCTCAAAACGCTGCTGAAACTCGTCGCTTGAAGAATGCACGTGTTCGGCCTCAGTAATAAACCTCAGGTCTTCAATACGTGCAACTTCGTTGTTCCTGAAGGCGCGTTCGTACTCAAGATTTTCGCGACCATAGACGAACATCAGTTTGTGTTCATCCAGCTGAACTTCCATCGGCTTGCGAGGATTGAGAATTGCAATCCCGCAGCAGCCATCGTCCAACAGCAGATCTTCAAAGTCATACAGGATGCTCTGAAGGACCGGCATGTCGATCTGCTCACGATACAAATCGGTATGCTGCCCATTGTTCTTGTCATGGCTGGTCTCCAGGACCACGTCCACTGTTTCACCCAGCGGATCCAGCAGCGACAAAAAGGTATCGAACAGCCGCTCACGTGTGACCGCGGCCATCAGAACCGGGATGCGAGCCCCGGAATCCTGATCGACATACCATTCATGTCGAAAACCGGTCCGTGGGATCACTTCGAGTTTATAAGACGGACGCACAGCGTCCGTCAGAGTAAAATCGCCGTAACGTGCGATGCTCATATGAGCCTCCAGCTCGTCTTCCGACAGATTGCGGAAGCTGCTGACGCCATGCGGCGCTTCGCCATCACGATAATTGGATTTCAAAAAATTCTTGAGAAAACTCATGACATGATTCCGGCGCAGAATTGATAATGGCAGTATCAGCCAGCCTTCGAAAACCTAGCACCTGGTTCGAATCCGGCTGTCGGGATTTAGGCCAAACAACGATTTTGGGGGTAAGCAGCCATTTTGAAGCACGAACATGCCGTCAGGAGAAGCTGTTCCGGCAAACTCAGTGCCCGCACAGACTGCAAAATCCCTAAAGAATCTGCTCGTGCTTCAGGCGCAATAATCTGACATACTGTCACGCATGACACGTTCCTGCGGGTATCTGCTGATCGTTCTCGCCTGGCTGCATGGCAGTCTCACTGCCTATGCGCAGTTGCCGCAGATCAGTGGAAAATCGAATGCGAACCTGAAGACCACAGCGTCACACCCCGCGCCCTCCCTGGAAGACTGGTTCCGCATTCAATACGACGGCAAGACCGTGGGACATGAATCACTTTTGTCGTCCGTTGTGTCCAGCGAAAAACCATCCCGGCAGAAGCCAAACCTGTTTCGAAGAATACGAGACACTCGGCTTCAACTGCGGCGTTTTGGAACGGACCTGTCCGTCTCAGCGCGTCTGGAAACTCTTGAATCTGCGGACGGACTTCTTCATCGCTGGTCGCTGCACAGAACTGACGCAAAAGGCTCCGTCGTTGAACGCACAGGAGCCTGGAACGTTGATAAATCGGGTTTTGAAATTACAGAGAAAATAGCCGGCACAACACATCGGCAACTGCTGACGTCGCCTGTGCAGCCTTATTCGCCAATCTTCCCGGCGTGGCTCGCAGCGGATTCAAGAAACGCCGCTCGACTTCGAACCGTGGCTGTTTTTTTTCCCGAGACCGCCGCAATCGTTGACATCGAAATTCGGCATACCGGCGAACAGTCACTTCAGGATGTCGGTGGGAAAACCATCGTGGCCGATCGCTTCGACTACTGGCCCACAAACAACCCGGACATCAAGTCGTCTGTCTATTATAACGATCGCCAGGCGGCCGTTCGCGTGGAACAGACGCTGGCCGGAAAAATACTCACTCTGGAAAAAACCGACGCGGCCGGCGCGTTGGGACAGGAAAGCATGGAGGCACTTGATCTGCAGTTCAGCAGTATCATGCCGCTCAAAAGGCCGCTTCCGAATATTGATCGCGTGACTTCACTCCAGCTGACGATCTCCGTTGGCGATACCGCACAGATCGCCCTGCCCTCCACTGAGTTCCAAACCGTTGAACAAACATCCGGCAGTGAGTTGCAGGTGACTCTCACTCGCCCGCTGTTGCCGGCCGACTCGGGCTCACCAGGTGCGATCGCCAGCAAGCTGACCGCAGACTCGATCTACACGGCCCCGTCCCGGTGGATCACTTCCGACAATGAAGACGTCAAACGCATGGGGATCATCGCAGCCGGAGGAACTTCCATTCTGACTGACAAATGCCGACGTCTGACGCGCCACGTCTGGAAGAAAATGCGACTCTCGCCATTTTCCACCTCCATTCAGCCAGCCGCAAACATCGTGAAGCAAATGCGAGGCGATTGCACGGAGCACGCCGTGCTGCTCAGCACGTTAATGCGCAGCCAGGGAATCCCGTCCCGTGTAGTGGTCGGATTTGTCTACGTCCCGAATCCCGCATCCTTCGCTCCGCACATGTGGACGGAAGCGTTTCTGGGCGGCAGATGGATTCCCTTCGATTCGACTCGCGGCGTTGACGGGATCGGACTGACCCATCTGAAAGTCCTCGATTCCGCTCTTTCCGATGAAGTCGGAAGTGGGACCGTGCTGTTCGTGCCACTGCTCAACTTCCTTGGACGCGCCTCTGTTGATGTGACCTCAAAGTAACACGGCCGACGCAGAATTTGCGTTCACCCGCCGGACGGCTTCCCAGAACTTCCCCGCCTTCCCTCAACTGAGACATCCGGCGACCAGTGTCTCGCGTCTTGACGCGAATCGTCTGACGGATAGACTTGCAACCCGAATGTAGCCTAGGCTACATTCCGATCCGGTGCCGATTGGCGCTAAGATCGCGTGTTGGTTCCATCCGACAGGTTTCCGCAGACGTGGAAACGTCTGAGGCATGAACCAGAAGGATGCGAGACTGACAACGTCTGCGATCGCAACGAATTCAGGAAGTCCTGTCATGGCAATAAGACGGTCTTTTGTGACACGATGGTGGCTGTTGGCGATTTGTGCCATCAGCCTTGTGGCTGGCTGTCAGAAGACCCCGACGCCCGACACCACTTTGCCTTCTGCCGGAACACGATTGAAGGTTCTTGCCACCGTCGGCATGGTGGCCGATGTTGTCCGCCAGATCGGCGGCGATGACGTCGAAGTGGTGCAGCTGATGGGTTCAGGAGTGGACCCTCATCTTTACAAAGCCACACGCGACGATGTGCGGCAGATCATGACGGCCGACCTGATTTTCACCAGCGGTCTGATGCTGGAAGGACGCCTCGAAGACACCTTCAACAAAATCAGCCAGAGCCGGCCTCTGTTTGCGATGACCAGTCGCCTTCCCAAAGAGATGCTGCTTTCTCAGCCAGAGGCCGAAGCGCATCCGGATCCGCACGTCTGGATGGATGTCGCTGCCTGGGCGAATTGCCTGGACGTGCTTGTCGAGGGATTAAGTCAGACAATTCCAGAACACGCGGATGTGTTCCGATCCCGAGCCGACACGTATCGTCAGACTCTGGTGGCTCTGCATGAATACGGACTCACTTCCATGGCCTCCATTCCTGAAGAACGACGAGTCCTTGTGACTTCTCACGACGCGTTCAGTTATTTCGGCCGAGCTTACGGCCTGGAGGTGATTGGCGTGCAGGGTCTGTCCACCGAGTCTGAAGCCGGATTGCAGCGAATTAATGAACTGGTCGACCTTCTTGTGTCGCGCAAGGTGGCGGCTGTTTTTGTGGAAAGCAGTGTGCCTCAGAAGAACATGCTGGCTCTGATCGACGGTGCAAAGTCCCGCGGCCACGACGTAAAAATCGGCGGTGAGCTTTATTCGGATGCAATGGGGCCGCGGGACAGTTACGAAGGGACATATGTTGGAATGCTCGATCATAATTTCACCACCGTCGCACGCGCCCTCGGCGGATCGGTTCCTGAACGAGGGTTCTCCGGAAAACTGAGTTCCCCAGAGAGAGCGAAGTGACATCCATGATGACCCCGATGCCGACTTCCTCAGAAGTAACGTCCAAAAATTTGTTGCCACTGCGTGTTCGCGATCTCACCGTTGCCTGGTATCGCAAGCCGGTGATCTGGGACGTCGCCATTGACGTTCAGCCTGGGCAGCTGGTTGGGGTTGTCGGTCCAAATGGTGCCGGCAAAAGCACGCTTCTGAAAGCCATTATGGATCTTGTGCCCCGAGCGTCCGGGCGCATCGAAGTCTATGGGCAGACCTACAAGCACAATCGTCATCGTGTTGGCTACGTGCCGCAACGGGAAAGTGTGGACTGGGACTTTCCGATCAGCGTGCTGGACGTTGTGACCATGGGCCTTTACGGAAAGATCGGCTGGTGCATGCCCGTTCGCCGTAAGCATCGTGATGCCGCCCGTCAGGCTCTTGATCGCGTAGGGATCGGTGAACTGGCCGGGCGCCAGATCAGCCAGTTGTCCGGTGGTCAGCAGCAGCGAACATTTCTGGCCCGCGCTCTCGTGCAGGATGCGGATCTGTATTTGATGGATGAACCGTTCGCAGCCGTTGATGCTGCGACCGAAAAAGCGATCGTCCAGATTTTGCGTGAGATGCAGCAGACCGGAAAAACCGTCATCGTGATTCACCATGATCTGCACACCGTTCCTGAATATTTCAATTCCGTCGTGCTGCTGAATATGCGAGTCGTTGCCAGCGGCCCAACGGAAACCGTTTTTACTCGCGAGAATCTGGAAAAGACATATGGGGGCCGACTGACTCTGCTGGATGAAGCGACCGAAGCCATGCGTCGACGGGAGCGAACTCTGTGAGATTTGCCGCCGTTGTTCTCATGTTGGTCTGGGCTCTGACAGCCAGCCATCTCTCGTTTGCTGAGGCCTCACCCGTCAGTGAGCGACCGACGGCGGATCGATTGTCGCAGACATCAACGTTACTGCGGACTAGTCAGTCGTTTTCCACGGATCGCTCGCCAGTCGTCACTCTGGCATCGTCTTCCCTGACCGATCGTTCCATTCACTGGCCCGACTGGGCACAGTGGAAGCGTGTGCTCCTGCTCCGCGACTACAACACGCGGGTTGTGATTCTCGGAACCATGCTGCTTGGGCTCGCCGCGGGAATAGTCGGCAGTTTTACACTGCTGCGACGACGCGCCCTGATGGGTGATGCCTTGAGCCATGCAACTCTGCCTGGCGTTGGTCTCGTTTTCCTGATCGCGCCGTGGTTCGGACTGGATGGGAAATCGCTGCCCGTGCTGCTCACAGGTGCGGCGCTGAGCGGCATTGTCGGTGTCGCGGCGATTCTGTACGTTCGCAACATGACGCGGCTGAAAGAAGACGCGGCCCTCGGAATTGTGCTCAGCGTTTTCTTCGGCGCTGGGATCTCGATCCTGACCGTGATTCAGCAACTGCCGACGGGTCATGCTGCGGGACTGGAATCGTTTATCTACGGCAAAACGGCCTCAATGATTGCCTCCGATGCATGGCTGATTGCATGGTCGGGACTGTTTACGGTTGTGGTCATCGGCCTGATGTTCAAGGAACTCACACTGCTTTGTTTTGACGATGGGTTTGCCGGCTCGCGTGGTTATCCCGTCGTTCTGCTGGATCTGATCCTGATGGGCCTGGTTGTCATCGTCACCATCATCGGCCTTCAGGCAGTGGGACTGGTGCTGATGATTGCGCTGCTGGTGATTCCCGCCGCAGCCGCTCGCTTCTGGACCCAAAGCCTGAATCAGATGACTTTGATATCGGCGGGAATCGGCGCTTTCGGCGGACTCGTGGGTTCAGGCATGAGCGCCGTGTTTCCCAATCTGCCGTCCGGGGCCATGATCGTGCTGATCTGCAGCAGCCTCTTTTTTGCAAGCATGCTCTTTGGAACCGCGCGAGGCGTTTTGGTCCGCGCAATGCGTCGCCGCGAACTCAACCGCAGTGTTGATCATCAGCATTTACTGCGAGGGTTGTTTGAACTGCTCGAATCGCGTCAGCCATCGACCAGCTCGCCGTCGGCCCGCCCGCCAGCAGTTCGTCATGACGAGAACAACAGACAGGCCAGCGGGATTTCATTTTTAGAACTCCTGGCGATCCGCAGCTGGTCACCTTATCGGCTTACGCGGGAAATCGAACGCTGTCGTCGAGCCGGCTTTGTGGTTCGCAATGACGATGCCACCCTGGCTCTCACGAGTGCCGGATTGCGAGAAGCTTCACGACTTGTTCACGAACATCGCCTGTGGGAGCTGTACCTGATTACTCACGCTGACGTGGCGCCGGGGCGAGTTGACCAGAGTGCTGATGCCATCGAACATGTGCTCGAACCGGAACTGATTGCTCAATTGGAAAATTTGTTGCGGCAGGACCTCATTGTGAAAGGCGTGGCTCACAGTCCTCATCCCATTGACCAGGCGGGAGGTTCATTATGAACGGACTGACCAACTGGTCCTGGGATTATGACGGATGGATTGTTCTGACCGGAATTCTGTGTGCCGTGTCAGCATCTCTGCCGGGCAATTTCCTGTTGCTGCGGCGCATGAGCCTTCTCGGTGATGCCATCAGTCATGCCATCCTGCCGGGCCTGGCTGTAGCCTTTCTGATCAGTGAAAGCCGTTCCAGCGTCCCCATGTTCCTGGGAGCCGTGGTGGTCGGACTGCTGACAGCTCTGTTCACCGAATGGATCCGCAACTTTGGAGACGTTGATGAAGGTGCGTCCATGGGAGTCGTCTTCACGACTCTGTTTGCCCTCGGCCTGGTGATGATCGTTCAGGCGGCCGATCATGTGGACCTGGACCCCGGCTGCGTTCTTTATGGTGCCATTGAAATGACGCCGCTTGATACAGTGGACGTCGGCGGACTGACTGTTCCTCGCGTGGTCCTGGTTCTGGGCGCGGTGACCGCGGTCAATGCTCTGCTAGTTCTGCTGTTCTTCAAGGAACTGAAGCTGAGCGCCTTTGATCCGTCACTCTCGACGTCTGTGGGAATCAACGCCCGACTGATGCATTATCTGCTGATGGTGATTGTGGCTGTCACGGCTGTCGCAAGTTTCGAAACCGCCGGCAATATTCTCGTCGTGGCAATGTTCGTTGTGCCGCCAGCCACTGCGTACCTGCTGACAGAAAAATTGAGTCACATGATTGTCGTCAGCGCGCTGATTGCCGCCATGTCCGCTGTTCTGGGGCACGTTTCTGCGATTGTCGTCCCGGGCTGGTTTGGCTATGGCAGCACCAGCACGGCAGGCATGATGGCGCTGTCCGCCGGGCTGTTGTTCTTCCTTGCATCGCTGCTTGCTCCACGCGGAGTTCTTGTTCAGATTGCCAGACGTCAGAAACTCGCGCTGCGAATTCTTTCGGAGGATCTGATCGCCCTGCTCTACCGCATTGACGAACGCAGTCCCGATCAGACAACCACGATCGAACAGCTGCGGACCATCTTGCTTTCGGGACGTGGCATCAGTTCCTTTCTGATAAACCAGCATCGTCGTCACGGTCACGTGATTGTCGATGGGCCTGGTTACCGGCTGACAGATTCAGGACGTCGACTGGGTGCTGAACTGGTTCGGTCACATCGATTGTGGGAACAGTATCTGGTGTCCGAGGGAGGCGTGGCGATCGATCGGATTCACGATCAGGCAGAAAAGCTGGAACACTTTACGGGCCGCGACATGCGTGATCGACTTCAGCAGGAAACTTCGGCACCGGTCACCGATCCACATGGAAGCCCGATTCCGCCTGAGTGACACAGCCCGCGGCCCGCACATGACCGCCTCATGAGCCGAACGAATTCTGCTGGCCCCGAGCTGTCTCAGGTTTCTTTCCGCGGGCACAGGACGACGGTGAGGCGTTCGATTATTCTACTCGCCTGATGAATACCCGCCTCATGACACTGCCTTCATTTCCGTGAGACCAGCCATGGCACGACAGGATGATCTGAAATTGCTGCAACAGTACGTTCAGAGCGACAGTCTGATTCGGCACATGTTCGCGGTTGAAGCGGCGGTGCGAGCCTACGCTGTTAGATTCGGCGAAGACGCGGAAAAGTGGGCGACAGTCGGATTACTGCATGACTTCGACTACGAACGCTGGCCGAATCCTCCCGATCATCCGCTTCAGGGTTCCGTGATCCTGACGGAACATGGGTATTCGGACGACGTGATTTATGCCATCAAATCACATGCCGATTATCTTCCCGACTGTCCTCGCATTTCCCGGCTGGACAAAACACTGTATGCCTGCGATGAACTTTGCGGTTTTATTGTTGCGTGTGCTCTGATGCGCCCAGGCAGACTTGAAGGGATGGAGCCCAAAAGTGTACGCAAGAAGATGAAGCAAGTGTCGTTCGCCGCTGCAGTCAGTCGCGACGATATCATTCGGGGAGCCGCCGATCTGGGAGTTGACCTGAACGAACACATCGCGTTCGTAATCTCGGCACTGCAACCCATTGCGACGGAACTGGACCTGCGTCCCGAATCAGGAGCCGCCTCAGAAAATAGTGATGTCTGATCGACTCGTCCATGCACGCTACAGCTTGTTGATTCAGTGATTTTTCGGTCAAATGCGTTCTCCCAACCCGACGCGTCAGCGAGGGATCTACTGCGAATAACGGCGGCAATTCCATCCCTCGCTGACGCGTCGGGTTTTGAAAACGATTAAATCAACGTTCCGCGGGCCTGGGGGAGTCCCCACGGGCTGTTTTATTGATGCTGACAGGGATTTTCCGATTGAATCGCCTTGTTGACGGCTGCGCGGCAGAATCTGACGCGCCGCATGCGTGAACGGGTCGTCTGCGTCCGAGTTTTCGCTATAATCCTGCGGATTGAATTGTTCAACACGCGAGAATGCATGCGTTTGTTGAAGTTTTTGATTTGGAAACCGCCTGCCGTCCACACCATAAGACGGCCTTTTCCATGCGGAAATCTCCAAGCGCAGCGTTTCGCGCCTTGGGTTGTTTGAATCTGTTGTTGGAGTCTGAAAGCTGTGTCTGGAACCATTGCTCAGCGAAAATCGATTTTGATTGTCGAAGACGAACCGATCATCCGGGAAACTCTGGCCGAGTTTCTGATGGGTGAAGGGTTTGAAGTTCGCGCCGCGGGAACGGCTGCAGAAGCCATCAGAGTCGCCCAGGAACGCGACTACGATGTTGCCATCTGCGATATTCAGCTGCCCGATGGCGACGGTGTGAAGGTGCTCAGGCAACTGCACCGCATCAATCCGTCCATCTTTGTGCTGATTATTTCAGCCTACGCAACGGTTGAAAATGCGGTTGAAGCCTTCACGGCCGGTGCCTTTGATTATCTCGTGAAGCCGGTTCGCTTTGAAGAACTGTTAAAGCGTCTGCAGCGTCTGTTTAAATTTCAGGATCTGTACCGCGAGAACCAGCGTCTGCGTAAGGATCTCGCTCGCAGTGCGGGCTTCGATCAGGTCGTTGGTTCCAGCGGCGCTCTTCAAGAGTTGCTGAAGACCATTCGCAAGGTTGCTGCCACGAATTCCAACGTGCTGCTGGTGGGCGAAACCGGAACTGGCAAAGAGTTGTTTGCTCGTGAAATCCATGTGGCTGGTCCGAACAAGGACGAAAAATTTCTGGCCATCAGCTGCGGAACTCGCCCAGTCGAATTGCTGGAGAGCCAACTCTTCGGCAGTCGAGACGGACAGGATGGCGCGCTTAGCATGGCCGGGACAGGCACTGTTTTTCTGGATGAGATCGCTCAGCTTCCACCGGGGACTCAGTCCGAGATTCTGCGGGCCATTGAATATCAGGAAGTCACCCCAGTCGGCGGTTCAAAACCCGTAAAGGTTCAGGCGCGCATCATTGCGGCCACATCGAGAGACCTGAGCCACGAAGTATCGGAAGGCAATTTTCAGGAAGACCTTTTCTATCGTCTGGATGGCGTCAAAATTCGCATCCCGGCTTTGCGCGAACGGCTTGATGATATCCCGGAACTGGTCGAATACTTTATCGTCCGTCACCGCGAAGCGATGGGCAAGCGGGTGTCGGGTGCGACAAGTGAATCGATTCGTACGCTGATGGCGGCTCACTGGAAAGGCAATGTGCGTCAACTGGACAACGCGATTGAGCGTGCCGTGATGATGTGCGAAGGGGAAGAGATCACTCCGAATGATCTGCCACCTGATTTGCTCGGTGGCGGTTCGTCGTTGCCTGACACAGACGACCTGCGCTCGGCCCTGCGTCATTACGAACGCCTGCATATCACCCGAGTCCTGCGTCAGTGCCCGGACAAAAAAGAAGCGGCTCGCCGCTTGAAGCTCGGCCTGTCCAGTCTATATCGCAAGATTGAAGAGCTGAAGATTGAGCTGTAAAAAGTTGCCGACAAAAGTAGTCATCACTCTCTGAGTGATGCATGCGATTCCGAATCACATCGCTGCGTCACATAAAGAGCCACGTCTGCTTTGGTTTTTTTACACGCATCTGTTCTCATTCTTCTTTCCCGTTGCGTTTAGTTTCTCACGGCGACACGCGATTCTTCGCACATCCTCCCTGCCCTGCTCCGAGTCTCCCTGTGAACACTGACGACATCAAAGCCTGCATTCCGCATCGAGACCCCTTTCTGTGGCTGGATGAAGTCACCGAGATCACGGAAAACCACATCGTGGCTCGCAAACTGTTGGCCGCAAACCTGCCAGTTTTTCAGGGCCATTACCCGAGCTATCCAGTCTTCCCTGGCGTCCTGCAGTGCGAAGCCTGCTTTCAGGCAGGTGCCGTGTTGATTTCAAAACTGGTCCCCACCGGGTCCAATGAAGTCCCGGTTGTGACACGTTTGAATAACGTCCAGTTTCGCCGAATGATTCGACCGGGTGAAACGATCGAACTGAATGTTGAACTGACCGAACGCGTCGCCAATGCCTTCTATCTGAAGGGCAAATGCTCGGTCGACGGCAAAGTCACCGCCCGCCTCGAATTTGTCTGCACCGCAGCCGCTGTCACCGACGCGCCGTAACAACGAAGCCAACGCTCCCAAAAGCGATTTCCGCTGTGTCCGCGAAACAGGTGAGCCACACATTCTGCGGCTCTACTTTCGGTTGGTGCGATCATCTTCGCTGCAGTTTCGGCAAATCAGCCGAGGTGCTCTCACAATTTACGCTGAGTTGAGCACAGGCTTTCGAGACTATATTCTCCGCATCTACTCTTCGCATCAGCAGAAGATAAAACGGAGTTCTCAAGGAACCCTCAGGCCGAGTTTTGGGCCGCGTCTTTGCAGGATGCGGTTTGGTTTGCGGCGATTTCCGATCGTGTTCAAGGGAAGTGAACAAACATGGCGACAAGCATGACCTGCAATCAGATCTTACGGGATCTGAAATACTGCGACAACAAGTTTCCGGAAGCCGCGATTCAGGCCGCACGACAAAATCGTGACGAGATGATCCCCGGGTTGATGGCCGAGATCACTGACGCGACAAAAGTCAGCGAAGAGGGAGAGGCCGTTGCCACGTGGGGTCACATCGCCGCTCTTTTCCTGCTGTTCGAGTTTAACGCGAAGCAGGCCTTTCCGGAAATCTTGAGATCGATGTGCATCGAGGAGGCAGAAGGTCTTTACGGAGATTACATCACGGAGGATTTGCAACACATCGCAGCGCGTCTTTCAAATGGGCCAGAACAGCTGGCAGCCGCAATCAATGATTCGAACGTCAATGAGTATGTGCGCGGTGCCTTTGTGGACGCTGTCTTCGGAATGGTTTGCGAAAAACGGATCACTCGTGAAGCCGCAATTCAATTCCTGCGTGATCGACTGAAAACTGCAATCGCGGACGAGGATCTTCACGTCGCCACAAAAACTGTGGAGGTGCTTGGACTGCTTGGGGCAGAAGCAGCGCGGAAAGAAGTGAAAGCCGCAGAGCAGGCCGAGCTGGTTGACGAAACATGGATCGGCCTTGATTTCTTCGAAGAACAACTGGCCAGAGGTCAGACGGCCTTTGACGAAGCAAGAGATCTCTATCTCGCATACAACGCAAACCTTTCGGCTGATATTCTCCGGAGTATTCCCTGGTTCAATCAAGAACCACCGGTCTCTCAAACACTTGAAAGCGTTCTTCAGGACATTCGTGAGCCATTTTCTCAGCTGCCGGTGGAGGCCATTCGGTGGGCAAGGACCCACCGTGAAGAGATTACACCGCACTTAATTCAGATCATCGAAGGCGTTCCGGAATACGCCGAACTTCGAGCGAACGACAGTGAGGAACCAGAAACTGCTGCCCACATCATTGCGTTATATCTGCTGACGGAATTTGGCAGTCGGGAGGTTCTGCCGGCACTCCTGAATATTCTCACTGACCCCGATGAGGATGTGGTGGACGGCTTTCAGGACGTCCTTGACCAGGACATGGCCCAGATCCTGGGCCGACTGGCCGACGAGCCGTACCAGATCACGCCACTCATCATCAATCCCGACGTGAATGACGGCGTGCGCCGCGACGCGGTCGAATCGATCGTCTGGATGGTTACAGAAGGCAAGCTTGATCGCAACGCGGCGATTGCACTGCTGCTCGACTGGCTGCAGGAAAGTCGGAAGAATGACGATTCTATTCTTTCCACATGGATCGCACTGTCGTTGATGGATCTCGGGGCCTCTCACGCCTGCCAGACTCTTGTGGAAGCCAGTGACGCGGGCGAAATGGAAGAGATGTGGATCTGCACCGAGGAGATTGAAGAGGCTCTTGCGGATGGAGAGGCATCATTTTTAGAAACCATTGACAACCACCGTTTCAATCGCATCGAGCATACGGTGGTTGAACTTGCAGGCTGGAACTGGGATGAGTCTCAAGTCGACGACGAGGATTCAGACGACGAATGGAGCGACGACGATGACGAAGATCAGATAGATTTTGCAGACGATGACGACGTCAAGCAACTCTGGCGGAGTCTCCGTGAGCGGTACACCCCCGAGCAGCTGTTGGAAATAACGCAGTTAAATCTCCCAGAGCTGCTCGACGACTCCGCAGACCACCGTTACACCCACCGCCCCGACGTCACACCACCCATCCGCCTCGACAGCCCCAAAGTCGGCCGCAACGATCCCTGCCCCTGTGGCAGCGGCAAGAAGTTCAAAAAATGCTGCGCCAAGGCGGACGCCTGACAAAGCAATCGACAGTGCGCCATGCCCGTAATTGCGAAGCGTGGATTCCCGGTGCAGCTGCAAGTTACACCGCGGCCCCAAAGTGCCCACTCGCACTTTGATTCCAAATATGTTCATAGACTTGCTT
>JBDNHX010000434.1:0-6765 GCA_041688565.1 Planctomycetaceae bacterium | reverse complement strand
TATAGACTCGACGAAATCAAGGGCCAGCATCACAGCATGTTTGTTGAGCCAGCGTATCGGACCAGCGTAGAGTACAAGCAATTCTGGCGAGCCTTGAATAGCGGTCAGTTCCAGGCAGCGGAATTCAAACGGATCGGGAAGGGTGGAAAGGAAATCTGGATTCAAGCCAGCTACAACCCGATTTTCGATCTAAACGGGACGCCATTCAAGGTGGTGAAGATTGCCACGGAAATCACAGAGGCCGTGCAGTTGCGAGTGATCAATGCCCGTTATGCCTCCATGTCGGACAGTTCTCCGATCAATATCATGTTTGCTGACCTTGACCTTAACATCCGGTATATGAACCCGGCCTCCTTCAACACGCTCAAGTCGATTCAGCAATACCTGCCGGTTCCAGTAGACAGAATGATCGGCCAGAACATTGATGTGTTTCACAAAGCGCCCGCTTATCAGCGAAATCTCCTCAGCGACCCGCGAAACCTACCGCGCAAGGCAAATATTCGTGTTGGCCCCGAGACTCTCGACCTGCTTGTCAGCCCACTCTTTGACGAAAAGAAGAATTACATTGGAGCAATGGCGACATGGTCGGTCATCACAGAAAGACTTGCTGCAGAGCAGCGAGAGATCGAACTGACTGCAAACATGCAGGTGGTGCTTGATAAGGTCACTGAAAATTCGTCGGTGATGACTAATAATTTGTCAGCGATGGCGGCCGCCGCAGAAGAGCTGTCTTCCGTCAGTACCCAGATGGCCGCCAACGCTGAAGAGACCGCAGCGCAAGCTGGCGTCGTGTCTGCTGCGTCCGGACAGGTCAGCAAGAACACGCAGACCGTCGCGACAGGAATTGAAGAAATGAGCGCCAGCATCAAGGAAATCGCCAAGAATGCGACCGATGCTGCCAGAGTCGCGACCTCCGCTGTGTCGTTGGCAGAGGCGACCAACGCGACGATCGGAAAACTGGGTAAGTCCAGTTCCGAGATTGGCAAAGTCATCAAGGTGATCACATCGATCGCCCAGCAGACTAATCTCCTGGCATTGAATGCGACCATCGAAGCCGCTCGCGCAGGTGAGGCGGGAAAAGGCTTTGCT
Source organism: Planctomycetaceae bacterium (assembly GCA_041688565.1). Classification (GTDB taxonomy): domain Bacteria; phylum Planctomycetota; class Planctomycetia; order Planctomycetales; family Planctomycetaceae; genus SXXK01. Next base: position 5,676 of record JBDNHX010000434.1, on the reverse strand, counting down.
GTCGTCGCTAACGAGGTCAAGGAACTTGCTAAGGAAACCGCCAAGGCGACTGAGGACATCAGTCAGAAGATTGAGGCGATTCAGCAGGACACGGGAAGCGCCGTCAGTGCGATTGCCGAAATTAGTGTGATCATTAACCAAATTAATGACATCTCGAACACGATTGCCAGTGCTGTCGAGGAGCAGACCGCCACAACCAATGAGATCAGTCGCAATGTGGCGGAGTCTTCCAAGGGTACATGCGAGATCGCTCAGAACATTGTATCCGTCGCCGAAGCGGCCAGGAATACGACAGAAGGTGCGAGTAACAGTCAGCGAGCAGCATCAGAGCTGGCTCGAATGACCGCCGAATTGCAGGAAATCGTCGCCGGATTCACTATCGGCGACCGAACACAGGACTCCGGCCGTCCGCCGGTCGCTTCGAAGCCCAAAAGATAGGTATTCGCGGCATTGGCAATGACATCATCAAGCCAGTCGCGGATTCTCTAACGGGGCAGCGCCATGGCTGCAGAAATGCCGTGTTCTTGAATCATCAGCCGGAACGCGCTAGCGTCCGGTTGTTTAATTTTTTGCCTGCGTAAACCGGGTGCTAGCGCACTGCGGCTGATCAACACCTGAGCAGGGTGATGTGCCCATGTCGAAGATTCGTGTTCTGATTGTTGATGACTCGGTGGTCATTCGTCGCATCGTCAGCGATGTGCTCACGGCCGATCCTGAACTTGAGGTCGTGGGCACGGCAGCGAACGGCCGTATCGCACTCGCTAAGATTCCACAGGTCAATCCTGACATCGTCACGCTGGATGTCGAGATGCCGGAGATGGATGGACTGGAGACGGTGGCTGCAATCCGGAAGCTGTATCCTCGGCTGCCCGTGATCATGTTCAGCACACTCACCCAGCGTGGCGCAGCGACGACGCTGGATGCGTTAACGCTGGGTGCGAGTGATTATGTGACCAAGCCGGCAAATGTGGGAAGCGTGTCTGCAGCCCAGCAATCTCTGCGTGACCAACTGATTCCGAAAATCAAAGGACTCTGCGGCAGGCCTGAAACTCCTGCACCGAAGTTAATGAAAGCCAGCATAGATTCAACGCGTTCTCGGCCGTCCGTCCGCTCATCCATCGCCCAGTCAGTGGTTGGTATTGTGGCGATCGGCGTTTCGACCGGGGGCCCAAATGCGCTGGCAGCCCTTATGCCTGGATTCCCTGCCGACTTTCCCGTGCCGATCGTCATCGTACAGCACATGCCACCCGTTTTTACTCGGCTGTTGGCCGACCGCCTTGGTTCCCTGTCACCTCTCACTATCTGCGAAGCTACACCCGGCGAGGAGGTTCATGCTGGCCGGGTCTATATGGCACCGGGCAACTACCACATGATCGTGAAGCGTGCAGGTTCTGTGATGCGGATTGCGACCAATCAGGAACAGCCGGAAAACTCATGTCGTCCCGCGGTAGACGTACTGTTTCGATCGGTCGTTGACGTTTATGGAGCCGCCAGTCTTGGAGTCATCCTGACGGGCATGGGCCAGGATGGTCTCCATGGCTGCGAACAGATTCGCGAAGCTGGAGGACAAATTATTGCGCAGGACGAAGCAACGAGTGTCGTTTGGGGAATGCCGGGGTTCGTCACCAGGGCGGGACTTCCGGATCAAGTGTTGCCTCTCAGTGGAATCGCACCTGAGATTGTTCGGCGAGTTAGCAAAGGACGTCCACATCCCCGAGCCAGCTGAGTAATGCCTTCAATAAAATGAATCTTTCCCCTCGGGGACAATACTAAGAAAGCGTAGACAATGCCGCTGGAACGCCAGGAATTCGAATACATCCGCAACTTTCTGCAGAAGCGTTCAGCAATCGTGCTCGACGAAGAGAAGCAATATCTCGTTGAGTCTCGTTTGCTGCCGCTGGCTCGCCGCGAAGGATACTCCGGTATCGGCGAACTTGTAACAAAGATGCAGACGACCGCTGTCAATGGTCTGCATCAAAAAGTGGTCGAGGCCATGACCACACATGAAACGTCTTTTTACCGTGATGCCCGCCCCTTCGATGCACTCCGCCGCGCGGTGTTTCCAGAATTAATTGCGGCACGAAGCGCGACACGAAAGCTTCGGATCTGGTGTGCGGCCTGCTCCAGTGGACAGGAACCGTACAGCGTCGCCATGTTGATCCGCGAGAATTTTCCGCAGCTGCAAAGCTGGGATGTCACCATTCTGGCCACAGACCTTTCCATGCAGATTCTGGAAAAAGCTCGCGAAGCTGTCTTCAGTCAACTTGATGTTAACCGCGGACTGCCAGCGCCTTATCTCCTCAAGTATTTCGATCGCCAGGGAATGAACTGGAAGTTGAAGGATGATATTCGCAAGCTTGTCGAGTTTCGTCCGATGAATTTGATAGAGCCCTGGCCAACAATGGCTCCGTTTGACGTGGTGATGCTGCGAAATGTTCTCATCTACTTCGACGTCGATACCAAAAAAAACATCCTGGAAAATGTTCGCCGTCTTTTGCATCCCAGCAGCTATTTCTTTCTGGGAGGCGCTGAAAGTACCCGAAATCTGGACGATAAATTTGCACGGGTGGAACTGGAACAATCCAGTGTCTATCGCCTTTGCTAGGCCCTTGATTCTAAGGATTGTGGCATCATGCAAGCACTCATTGTGGATGACTCTCGGGCCATGCGTCGGATCCTGCGAAAGATGATTGAACCGCTTGGCCTTCAGATTGCGGAAGCTGAAAACGGTATCGAAGGTCTGCAGCGTCTTAGTGAGCATCCGAAGACCGAACTGGTCTTCGTCGACTGGAACATGCCGGTGATGAATGGGATCGACTTTGTTAAAGCGTTACGAGCCAACCCACTGAATATCCAAACAAGAGTGCTTATGGTCACCTCAGAGAACACACTTGCTGCGATTATGCTCGCTCTAAAGGCAGGCGTCGACGAGTTCGTGATGAAGCCGTTCACCTCCGATATTCTGCTCGAAAAACTGCGAATGATTGGCGTTTCTCTGCCTCCTGTGGAGTGAATATGCATCAGTTCTAGTGTCACTGTGCAGTTGCGTTCGGTCCATCATTCGTCATCGTTATATGTTCAGGAAACGCCTGACCACAGCAGGACCGCCTCCCGTTCCTCGCCAAAGTATGTCGTAAACAACTCTCAGTAAAAGCACATACCTGTTTTCAAACCCGCCACTCCGGGCGTCGCAGCAAAGTTTTAGGACATCTCGGATGACCTGGGACGGAAACTGTCGCAAGTTTCAATGGCCCGTTACCAGCGATCGATCTGATTCGATAAGGAACTTTCCATGCAAATTGACGAACAGACTCTGCAACAGATCACGATTGATGTTTGCCAAACGATGTTAGGATTGGAGCTGAACCCAATCCATCCGGAGATCGACACGACTCATCAGTTGGTCGCTTCGATCGAGATTCATGGGGCGCGCCACGCTGTTGTAGAGGTACTTGCTCACCACGACTTGATGGCGGCTATCGCTGAAGCCATGTTCTGCTCTGAACGCGGGGGATTATCAGCGGAGGAAATCCGCGATGCCTTTGGCGAAATTGCCAATATGATCGGTGGTAATGTGAAAGGAAGCTTCGGCGACGAATCTTCTCTTTCTCTGCCCGTCATTGGCAATGCGTATGATGGGCTGGAAACCCTTGCAAATGGGAGTATTCGTACGACCTTTGAATGCTGTGGCCATCCATTGACAATCGTCCTGCGAGAATTCGTTTCGGCAGTTGAGATAGATGAGCTTATGCCAGTCAATCCACAGTAGCGAGCGTGCCTCTGCCAACTGTTCATAAAGCCTGAAAGGCCATTGAGCTCGGATCAGCGAGTCACTGTTAAACCTGCGATCCCACGTTATGTGACAGGTTGTGTGGACCTTATCGCAGTTTGATGAATCGTGACAATATTGATAATTGACAGATCATTGACGTATTCCATAGCGGGACCGCAAAAACTGACGACGCATAAACACACATGTCTTCGCCCGACGTTTGGTCGATTCACTGTCCGCCTTACCGTCAAGGAAAATGCAAGGTGCTGGAATTTTACTTCAATCAGATAAAAATCAGCAGCCTTGAGGCCCGGTTGAAGACGTTGTGTATTGCCAACCACGATAGCCGTTTGCGCCAGATTGATCGATTTCTTGCCGGACTGATAGTGGTCCAATGGCTTTTCTACATTTCGTTTTCTCGTTGGATTCCGCATCTTACACACTCAGCACCGGAACCACAGACTCTGGCGGTTGTTTGGGCTGTAGTCGTGGACGGAGGCGTAATCGCTTTGCTGGCTGTGCTTCTGGCATGGCATCGCCCCGGCTGCACTGTGACTCGGCATTTCATGGCCGTCGCGCAAATGCTGTTTGGCTCGTTGCTGATTCATCTCACCAGCGGTCCCGCTGAGACGCAATTGCATACGTTCGGATCGCTCGCTCTGTTGACATTTTACCCCGACTGGCGTGTGGTGACCACTGGTATAATGTCGGTCACGCTGGGCCTTCTTGCGCGTGTTATCTGGTGGCCGCTGAATGACTTTGGGCAACTCAGCTCGGATTCGTTGAATTGGCTTTTGAACGGTGGGTGGCTGCTGTTCGCGTGCATCTTTCTGGCCGGGGCGGCCAGTCGCAAGAATCGCGAATTGAGAATGATGTTGGAGGTTCAGGGCCGACTGAACGTCATTCAGGAGGCGGTGGAAATGACCGTGAGTGAAGCAATCGCAAAACAGGCTAAGGGAGCGGGAATGTCTGATGAGTCGGGAAAGAAGGCTGCAAGTCATACCGCGCGTCTGGCAGAGATTCTCCAACGGATCAGCAGCGCTGTGATTCTAACTGATGCGGAAGGAAAGATTGAGTGGATTAATGAAGGATTCACACAGCTCTGCGGCTACACACTCCAGGAGGTTATTGGCAAGAAGCCGGGACAGATACTTCAAGGTCCAAACACCAACGTCGCTACGGTCGCTCGTATGCGTGACGCAATCCGGCGAGCGGAAGTGGTCACGGTCGATGTCTTGAATTACACCAAGGACAGTCGGGAGTATTTGGCGAGGATTGAGATCACACCGGTACGCGATGCGAGCGGCGCAGTTACCGGATTCATCGCGATCGGGAACGATATCACCCTGCAAAAGCAGGCAGAAGAATCAATTCTGCGATCCGAGGAGAAATTCCGGACGCTCTTTGATTCGAGCACTGACGCGGTCATGCTGCTCGACGAGTCAGGATTCTTAGACTGCAATAAGGCAACACTTCAAATCATGGGCAGCGGCAGTCGAGAAGACTTCTGCTCGAAACATCCCTCCAACTATTCTCCGCCTGAACAGCCATGTGGTACAGACTCTTTTACGCTTGCGCAGGAGAAGATCGTTGCCGCAATGACCATGGGAAGCCAGCGTTTCGAATGGATTCATCAACGAGCGGACACCGGCGCGACGTTTCCGGCGGAAGTGATGCTCACCGGCATGCAGCTGGATGGACGGACAGTCGTTCAGGCGGTGGTTCGCGACATTACCGACCGCAAACGGTCCGAAGAGGCGTTGGCGACGGCGATGGCAACAGCAAATGATGCCTTGCGTGAGAGTGAGGCCCTGTATTTTACGGTCGGTAAACATGCAATCATGTCAGTGACCGATGTCAAGGGCCGTATCATCCAGACCAACGAGCAGTTCTGCCAGTTAAGT
>JBDNHX010000433.1:0-6999 GCA_041688565.1 Planctomycetaceae bacterium | reverse complement strand
GGAACAGATTCGCAGCGATATGATCAGCACCGGGGAACTGTGCGATACGCCAGAAGACGACTTACAAAAGCCGGCCGACAAACTGCCTCCGGTCACTCAGCTGACTTCGGATCGCCATTTTCGCCTGCCCGAACAGGATCCGTCGCTGGAAATTCCAACGGCAGTCGATCCGGAGTCATTGTCCGATCAGGAACTCCGCGACGCTTTTCGTGCGCGGGAAATCTTTATTACAACCCTGATCGCAAGAGTCCGACGCCAGCAGGAACTCGCCACCGGACAACTCTCGCCCGATCAGTTGCGAACGCTCGTCAACGACCTGCCAGAAGAACTGGCCACGCAGGTTCGCCATACGCTTCTGCAAATGGAAGAACTGGCTCGCATGGGCGAGCTGGAACTTTCGCTCGAACGAGCTCGAATCGCGCGGCAGGTCAATCAGCTGGAACATTCCCGGATGACCATTGAACGCAATGCGCGGCAGCTTGGGATAGAACTTAATCCCGACGGCACACTTTCCATTCCAGCTGCCCGCCCCGGCGGCAGTAGTGGGCGACGCTGGCTCGGGAAACTTGGCTTCGGGCAATAACCGGCGATTGATAATCATCGCTCGTTCCCCAAAGGTACGTTCGTCTTACCCTCGTCCGTCATACAGGCTGTTTGCCTGTCACAGTGGACCAACCTCGCATCCAAGGCCAGTCAAGCCGCCAGAAAACACAACGCCACAAGACCTTGACAGCAGTAGTCTCCTGAATCCGCTCTGTCGCCGACCGCAGGTCTCCGCACGTCGCTGCCGTTACCGCACTCGGGAGACCTTATAGTCCTCCAGCTTGATTTGATTCAATGCGGCCACAGCGTCAATGATCGCGCGGCGACGTGCCGGAGTGATGCCGGGAGGATTCGAAAGGAACAGGACCGGGTCTTTGCCCGGGCTGAAGCGTACTCCCTGGTGCTTCGGCGAGGAACGCCTCCACAGCAGCCGATGTCGGCGGCAGGCCGGTGAGATCCAGCGACAAGCGGCGAATAAGAGTCGTCAGTTCCGGTTCCGGCGACGGATGCATGCCCTCGCTTTCGAGTCGGGCAAGGACGAAATGGTCGATTTCGTTGCGAGGCCAGTCGGCTTGTTGAACGATCGGTGGATCCCGTCGTATCGGCGCGATGAACGACCAGTGTGGTTCGTATTCCGCTCCCTCTTCGATCCGGCGCTGCAGCAGGTCTTTTTGCTGAGGAGTCAGCGGCCTGTTTGCGTCGGGAGGTGGCATAACGGTCTCCGCGTCGGCAGAGAGAATGCGTTTTACGAGTTCGCTTGCATCTGGCTGTGCGGGGACGGTCGCTGAGGCGCCGGATTCTGCGGGCGCAAGCGCATGATCTCGCTATCCAGCCCGGCAATCCGCTCTGGCGAGCCGGGCCATCGGGACCATGACACTGGTAACCATGATTCGTCAGGATAGGGCTAAATTTTGCAGATGTCCAGGCTGGGCCTCGAAGAACGTCCTGCGTTTCTTAGCCGTTGTCAGATCGGGTTTTTGATTGAGTGAGCCGCAAAGCGGTAGCTGCGGCTGAGTGTCTTAAAAACACAACGAAGACAACCGCGGCTAGCGCTTCGCGGCTCAGGTTGTGACTAAATCAACATACCGAGATACATTCGCGAAGAACTTTTCTCGCCCCAAATGCAGTTGGGCGTACGCGAAACACGCGTCGGTGGCGCACACAGGAGCGTCGAAGATGTCGAATTCAATCCATTGCTCTTGTTTCCTTTCCCCGCAGATCGGTCTTCGAAGAATTGAAGGAATGAGTCATACTGCGGCAATAATCCCTCAAGATAACCGACAACGGCAGGAATTGCCGTAATGCACATCATGGACTGGTGGCCTCACATGGATTGAAACAGCCAGTTGGCAATAAGACAGGAGAACTGGGCAGCGATCGCGGGCATGCTCAAGTTTGACCACACCGGAAAACCACGTCATACGGCGGGCGTCTATCGGTCGAAGAGACGGTAGGAAACTGCAACTCGGAGTTGTCAAAGATGCTCAGGACTCTGATGGGAACACTGTTGATCGCCTCTCAAATCCTCACAGGATTCGGGAGTCATTCCGCATTGTGCCTGCGCGGTGACGGATCGATCTGCTGCGTGCATGACCTGAACGATGCCTGCTCCGGTTGCAACCACGAGCACGAAAAACCATCCTGCCCGGCTGAACATGAGAGCCATTTCCATACTGTCTGTGCGATCTCGAGCACCTATGAAGACGACGATGGCGAGACATCCGAAGACTTGGCTGCAGTGGAATTCCCTCTGAATTCCTGCGCCCCGTGTGGTTGTCGACGTCTTCCACTTTCTGCAGCGACGACTCTCGCATCACAGAAGCCGTCGCATGGAACGGCCTCTGATCGAAAACAAAGCCGTCCTTCGATCCTGCAGGTTCGCTCATGCCACGGGACGCATGTCAGTCACATTGTCGCGGAACTCGCACGCCTTTGCTTACCAGGCTGCCTGACTGTTGGCTTGACGATTTTTTCGTCGACCGTCATTCGTTGTTGAGCCCCCTGGCGCTCGATGCTTTCTGAGCGTCGCGTTTCCATCCGCAGCAGCCCAGGCACGATCCACATTAGACGTGACTCAGGTCTCCTGATCAGTCGTCTGCCTTTCATATCTGGATAAAATTTAATCGCCCGTCGGAGACGCGCGTTACCCGAAAGGAATCATCGTGAAATCTTCAACATTGCTCGCTTTGCTTATTGTTGCGGGAGGCTGGATTACAATCTCAGAGACCGCTTATGCTCAGTCACAAACGCTCCGCGCATCAACATCGACCTCTGGCCAGGCGCGAACGCTGAGTCGACTGGAACAATCGCTTAAAGCGGCCGGAAGCGAAGGAAAATTCACCTTCATCGTGTTCAGCAAAGAAGATAACGCGGCCGCTCGCGAAATGCTGGCGGTTGTCAAAACAGGCGTTGCCAAGCGTCAGGACCAGGCCGTCGTCGTGACAGCTCGCGCCAACGATCCTGCGGAACAGCCGTTGGTTCAGCATTTTGGAATCGCCCGAGCCCCAATGCCGCTGACAGTGGCAGTGGCTCCGAACGGGGCGATCACAGGCGTCTTCGCGAAGACGATTTCTGACGAACATCTCACCGCAGCGATCGTGACACCGACAATGATGAAGTGCATGAAGTCGCTGCAGAATAAGCAGTTGGTGTTCGTGCTGGTCTCTGCAAACGGCAAAGCGACAGCTCCAGTTGGAGTAACTGCCCTTCAGTCCGATCCCCAGTTCAAAGGTCGCATCTCGTTTGCTTCAATGCGAGTCGACGATCCGGCAGAAACGCGGTTTGTCAGCCAGATGCAGATTGACCCACAGAAAGTTCGGGGAGCGTATGCCGTTCTGATAGCTCCTCCAGGTGTTATGGTTGGACACTTTGATTCAGCTTCCACACCGTCGCAGATCGCCGCTGCGATTCACAAGTCCGGACAGTGCTGTGATGACCCGAATTGCAAACACGCTGCGGCTCCAGCTCAACAGGCAACGAAGACGATTTCATCAAGAAAGAACTAACCATGAATCTCAGAACTCTTGTCTGGAAAGAATTGCGAGAACGACCATGGTCGGTGGTTTCCAGCAGCATTGCGATTCTGCTGGGCGTGGCCGCTCTTGTCGCCATTCGACATGTGACGGTCCATTCAGAACTGGAGATCTCACGACAGCTCTCCAGTCTTGGGGCCAACATTCTGATCCTTCCGAAAGACGCATCGCTGCAAAATTACTACGCAGCCGATCGTAACGGTCAGACACTTCCGGAAGAGCATGTGGCGGAAGTGCTGATGGCGGGATTGGCCGGCGTCGAAAAGGTCACTCCAAAGTTGAGCCTGCCTGCAAACCTGAACGGGCTGGAAGTCACGCTGACGGGAATTCTGCCTCAGAGCGAATTTACGGCACAGCAGGCATGGCAAACGGCAGCCTTGTTTACTCCAAAGAAGCACGATGGCTGCAAGAAGGCCAGCCATGGACCTTCGGAAGTGGACAAGACTCCTGAAGCCCTCAACACGACTCGTGCCATCGAGAACCTCGAAAAGGATCAGATCGTCCTGGGCGCAGACGTGGCGGACCGGACCGCATTTTCTGACGGTGATACAGTGGAATTGCTCGGCGGGAAGTTCAAGGTGTTAGGAACGTTGTCGCGCACTGGCACTGTGGATGATTCAAGAGTGTTCGCGCACCTGCACACCGTTCAGGAACTTGCAAACACCGGCGAAGTCGTCAGTGCGATCGAAGTCATCGGATGCTGTGAAGACGCTGCTGGCGATCTCGTTCCCGAGCTGAGCAAGCTGCTGCCGAATGCCAGAGTCGTCACGGTTTCGCAGGTGGTTCAGACCCAGGTGGGCGTGAACCGTCTGATGTCGGGGACGTCCTGGTTCGTCCTCGGCATTCTTGTCCTGGTGGGCGGTGCCAGCCTGGCCAGTGCGATTGCGGCAAATGTTCGTGAACGTCGCCGCGAGATCGGTACGTTGATGGCGATCGGTGCAACGCCTGGATTTGTCCAGCGACTGTTCCTGATGAAGGCTCTGATTCTCGGACTTGTCGCAGGCACGCTCGGTTGTCTCATTGGCCTGCTGACGGCTGTACTGATCGGACCGCAATGGGCCGGAGTCTCCGTGGTGCCTCTGCCAGGTCTGGCTGTGCTGGCGGTCAGTGCTGCGACGTTGCTTGCCGTTTTCGCAGCGTACTGGCCCGCTCGTCAAGCCGCAAAACTTGATCCATGTCTTTGTTTTCAGGAGGTGTGACCGATGATTAGACTCGAAGGCGTCAAACGCACCTACACTCGTCACGGAAATACCATCACAGCAGTTCAATGCGACGAGCTGCGAATCGCCGCCGGTGAATATGTGGCGGTCGTGGGGCCCAGCGGCAGTGGCAAGTCGACACTTCTATCATTGCTTGGAGGAATGCTGTCGCCAACATCCGGTCGCATCTGGCTCGACGGGATTTCTGTGTATGAGCAATCCGTCGTTGCACGATCTATTATTCGACGTGAGCGAATGGGGTTCGTTTTCCAGACTTTCAATCTCATTCCGTACCTGACAGCATTGGAAAATGTTCAGGTGCCTCTGAGCCTGAACGGCGTTTCTTCGGCAAACCAGGCGGAACGCGCGACAGCGATGCTTCAGCGATTTGGACTCGGTGACCGGCTGAATCATAAGCCATCGGAAATGAGTGTTGGCCAACAGCAGCGAGTCGCCCTCGCGCGCACGCTGGTGAACGATCCGCAAATCATTCTGGCGGATGAGCCCACCGGAAACCTGGATCCCGCGAGTCGTGAAGTCGTGCTCAGGGCATTTGATACCTGCCACGAGGAGGGAAGGACCATTATCACGGTGACACATGATTTGATTGCAGCCGCACGAGCCAGGCGCCGGCTTGTGCTGAATGATGGTCAGATCAGCGAAGAATCAGCATCTCTCGCTAAAGTGGCCTGAGGCTCCTGCCGCAAGAGCAGGTTGCTGCAGTGACTTTACGCGGTGTTGATTGACTGCCAAAGTCATGAGCTCCGCCGCGCCCAATCTTCGGCAATGAGGATGATTCCAAGGGATTCAAAGTGATTCAACGTGATCGCCGGGAAATTTGAAAAACTCAGGATACGTTGCACTTTTTTCGCAAAACCTTGTGTTAAAGTGGGGACCTTAACGTCTCAGCGGCGAATCACTAATCTCCGTTTTGAAATTTATAGCCCAGCCGACTGAGCGTAAACTTTACGCTTCAAGCCGCCTGGGCTTTTTGCTGCGCTTTCTTCGGTCTAAAAAAAGAGGAATTGGTTATGTCGTCTCGAATGCTGGAAGGCAAGGTCGCTTTGGTCACTGGAGCCGGTCGCGGTCTTGGGCGAGCCTTTGCCGAGCATCTTGCATCCCTGGGATGTCTTGTGGGTGTGCATGGCATGCGGGAAAATGGCCCTTCCGAATACGGTGAAGGGACAACGCTGACGGATACGGCGCGCGAGATCGCGGAGACTCATGGCGTTCGCTGCTGTCGCGTGCTGGGCGACCTGACTGATGCAGACCAGGTGAAACGAGTCATTGCAGAAGTCGTTGCGCAGCTGGGACCGATCGACATTCTCGTTCACAATGCCGGCGGGGATATTGCAGCCGCTGGTGGAAAGCCCAATCCAAACGATGCGGTCAACATCAAGCTGGAAGATATCCGCTCGGTGCTGGACCGTAACCTGCTCAGCACGATCCTGGTCTGCCAGGAATGTGCTCGCGAAATGATGCCGCGGAAAGAAGGCCGCATCCTGACTCTTAGTTCAATCTCCGCTTTCAAAGGGATTGCCAACAGCTCGATCTATGCCACCGCGAAAGCGGGCGTCGTTGAATACACGCGTTGCCTTGCGGAACAGCTGCGTCCATACAATATCAACGTGAACAGTCTCGCTCCTGGTGACACGCGAACCGGACGATTTCTGGGGACTCGTAAAGTCGACGACGCTCGCCTCGTGACCGACGGCACTCTGGATCGCGTCGGCATGGTGGATGAAGTCACTCGAGTGGTCGAATTCTTCGCCGGGCCTCTGGGTGCCTTTGTGACGGGCCAGGTTCTTCGTGTCGACGGCGGCTCACAGATCTGGCCATCGTAGCGAATTGCCAGGTCGTTGTTCTCTGGAAGGCGGTGATTGGAAACAGGCTCGTCGAACAGAACAGTGATGCGAGCGAATCCTGTGAGGCTTCGCTGCACCGCCGACGCCAGCCCGATGGCGTGGACTTAGGAAATTCCAACGGCGAGCCGGGTAAGTAAGTGCTCGGATTTCTCCAGCAACCGCAACAAATCAGGGGATTTACATCCCCCGCTCGCTTTAAGTCCACGCCATTTGACGCCAGCCCGATGGCATGGACTTCGGAAATCCCAACGGCGAGCCGGGTACGTAAGTGCCCGGATTTCTCCAGCAATCGCAACAAATCAGGGGATTTACATCCCCCGCTCGCTTTAAGTCCACGCCATTTGACGCCAGCCCGATGGC
>JBDNHX010000432.1:0-6897 GCA_041688565.1 Planctomycetaceae bacterium | reverse complement strand
ACGCTGGAATATCGAACCAGCCGAGAACAAACCGATCTGGTGCTGGTGGCAATTCCGATTATGAAAGGTCCTCATGCCGGGGCCGTGGTTGTGGTCCGCGACGTTTCTGAAATTCGTCGCCTTGAAGCCATGCGTCGGGATTTTGTCAGCGGTGTCTCCCATGAATTGAAAACTCCGCTGACAGTCATTCAGGCCTGCACCGATACGCTTCTTGGCGGGGCTCTGGCTGATCCCGCAGCGGCCGAACGCTTTTTGAAACAGATTGAAGAACAGTCGGAAAGACTGCTGCAGTTGATTCTCGGAATGCTGCAACTGGCACGCGTGGAATCCGGCCAGCAGATTCTGAATATCGAATCGATCGATGCCCTTGCCGTCGTCGAAGATATCGTCCGCAGCTTTCGCACGGTCGCTGACAGCCGATCTGTGCGTCTGATTCATACGGGTTCTGACGAACTGGTTCTCAACACTGACCCGCAGGCCCTGCGAACCATTCTCAGCAACCTTGTCGACAACGCTCTTAAACATACAAATGCGGGCGGCTCGGTGATCGTTGAGGTGCTGGCGGACTCCCTTAGCCCAGCCATCATTGTTCGTGACACCGGAACCGGAATTCCTGAAGAACTTCTCGGGCGAATCTTCGAACGATTTTATCGGGTTGAACGGGACCGATCCCGGGAACGCGGCGGTTCAGGGTTGGGTCTGGCAATCGTCAAACATCTTTGTCAGGCCATTTCCGCCACCATTTCCGTCAAAAGCGAATTCGGCAGCGGCAGCGAGTTCCGCGTTCAGTTCATCGCTTCGCAGGACGAGTGAAGGTTCAGGCCACGTTCAAGCCCGTCTTCGCTCCACAAATAGCTGCATCTTAACAATTGGTTGATTCAATTCCGGATGCCACTTAAGCTGCCTTAATAAAAAATTAACAATGACTTCGTTGAATGAGGCGGCTGGGGCGAATGTCGCCCTGTACTGAACACAGGAATTCATCAAAGGGTGAGGCGGAATGTTTTTTTATCGGAAGCTGGTTTTTGCCCCGGCCATTTTGGGGTTGGCCATGGCCGTTTTTGGCTGTACCGTTGAAACAGACAGCCCTCCGCAGGCCGGCGAAGCTCCTGCAGGCGAAAAATTCGGTTCTGCAGAAGAGACTCGCATCCAAATCGACGGATCAAGCACCGTAAAAGTGATCACGGCGGCCGTCGCAGAAGAGTTTGAATCGCGGTTCACTGACGTCAAAGTGGCTCTGAAAGTGACCGGAACCGGGACCGGCTTCAAAGAAATGATTGCGGGCCGCATCGACATCGCCAACGCCTCCCGCCCTGTGAAAGACAGCGAAAAGGCCGACTGCGAAAAGAATGGCATCGAACTGCTGGAACTCAAAGTGGCTCTCGACGGACTGACCGTCTGTGTCAACAAAGAGAACACCTGGGTCGACTCAATCACAGTGGCCCAGCTTAAGAAAATCTGGGAACCGGGTAGCACCGTCAAGAGTTGGAAAGATGTCGATCCATCCTGGCCGGATGTTCCCGTTGCACTGTTCGGAGCGGGTGAGGAATCGGGCACGTTTGACTACTTCACCGAAGCCATCAATGGCAAAGAAGACGCCATCACCGAAAACTACAGCCCCAGTGCCGATGACAACGTCACGATCACCGGTGTTTCGGGCGACAAAGGCAGCATGGGCTTTTTCGGTTGTGCCTACTATTTTTCCAACACCGACAAGGTAAAGGCCCTCCGGATTTCGCCGACCGACAATCCCGCGGACGGCGTTGCCCCAACTCCAGAAGCCGTAAAGGCCGGAGACTATAAGCCACTGTCGCGACCGCTGTTTATCTACGTGAAGAAATCATCGCTCGCTCGACAGGAAGTCCAGGATTTTGTCCGCTTCTATCTGAACGAAGGTGCGGCCCAGGTCAGTAAGGTGGGCTATGTGGATCTTGCAGACGATCAGATGCAGGCCAGTCGCGATGCGTTTGACGCAGCAGTTGCGAAGTAAATCGTATGACAGCAGTCAAATCACCAGAATGGACGAAGCAGCGGTTTTCTCGTCGTCACGAGAAAGTCATTCAGGCTGCTCTGTTCCTGTGCGCGGCTCTTTCGGTTCTGACAACGGCCGCCATTATTCTGGTGCTGCTGGGAAATGCCGTTTACGCACCGGGTGCGAAGAAAGCATTTTTCGAACAGGTCTCGCTCTGGGAATTCCTGACAGGCACGCATTGGAAACCGGTCGATGGTGACGCGGGCCGGTTCGGAATGATTCCGCTGCTTTCCGGAACCATCATGGTTGCCGTGATCGCATCCATCGTGAGTGTGCCAGCCGGGCTGGGTGCGGCGATCTACATGAGTGAGTATGCAGGCCCGCGTGAACGCGAGATTCTGAAACCGATTCTGGAAGTCCTGGCTGGCATTCCGTCGGTGGTTTATGGATTCTTCGCCCTGAAGTTTATTACGCCGTGGATTCTTAAACCGGCTCTGGGATTGCTGGGTCTGGAACTCGGTACCTTCAACGCGCTGAGTGCAGGAATCGTTGTCGGCATCATGGTCACGCCACTGATTGCGTCCCTGAGCGAAGACGTAATTCGATCTGTGCCGCGCAGTCTGCGTGAAGCAGCGTATGCTCTGGGAAGTACTCGCTTCGACGTGTCCGCCAGAGTCGTCGTGCCGGCTGCCCTGTCAGGAATTCTGGCCGCGTTCCTGCTGGCCTTTTCACGAGCCATCGGTGAAACCATGGCCGTTGTGATCGCTGGCGGACAACAGCCGATCGCCACTCTGAATCCACTTCGGGGCGCTCAGACGATGACGTCCTTCATGGTTCATGCCAGCACGGGTGACAGCGCCGCAGACTCCATCAGTCGGATGAGCATTTATGCCATCGGGATTACTCTGTTCGTGATTACTCTCACGATTAATCTGATCTCCGGCTGGATTCTTCGCCGTTATCGTGAGGTGTATCAATGAGCCCGGCGAACTCTGCGAGCCTGCCTGTTTCAGCCGTCAAACCCGCGATCAATTTTATCTCTGGGGCAGATCGGCACATTCGGCGGCGCCTTTTGCTTTCTCAGTTATTTGCCTGGGCATGTCGCCTGGCGACCTACGCATCGCTGGCCATTTTGGTCGTTCTCCTCGCCGCCATTTTTTACAGCAGCATCGGACGTCTGGCTTGGGATTTTGTCACCAATACCAATTCGACAAATCCCGCCAAAGCCGGGATGCTGGCTGGTCTTTGGGGATCATTCTGGCTCATCCTTTTTACCGCGATATTTTCCATTCCGGTCGGAGTGGGCTCAGCGGTGTACCTCGAAGAAATCGCGAGAGACAGTTTCCTCGTTCGGATCATCAAGATCAACCTGGCGAACCTCGCCGGTGTCCCTTCGATCGTCTACGGCATTCTTGGCTACACCGTCTTTCGCTCGTCTGCGGCGGTCCTGAGTCGACTGTTTGATGGCCATTGCCTGATTGGCGTGATGGGACTTTTTAAGATCCGACTGATGAAACTGCCAATCTACGAAGACAACATCCTCGTGGGGGCTCTGACACTGACGCTGGTGATTCTGCCCACCGTGATTGCCGCATCGCAGGAAGCTCTGCGATCGGTCCCCAGTTCCATCCGAGTCGCTTCGCTGGCTCTGGGAGCGACCCGCTGGCAAACGATCTGGCATCAAGTGATTCCCGCTTCACTCCCAGGTATTTCCACTGGCGTCATTCTGTCGACATCACGTGCGATCGGTGAAGCAGCTCCTCTGATCATGCTGGGAGCGCTGACATACACGTCCATGTGCCCGGGAAGCATTGACTCACCGATTGAGCTGGTGACTCGCCCGGCGCAGGTCCTGCGTGCACCGCTGGACCAGTTCACCGCGATGCCCATTGAAATTTATGACTGGTCAAAACAACCGGATTCACGTTTCACCGCTGTTGCTGCTTCCGGAATTGTTGTCCTGCTTGTTGTTCTGCTGGCCATTAACTCAGTGGCGATGATCGTGCGGCACTACGCGAGTCGTCGACTGCGGTGGTAATATTTTTTAACCGCCATCCGTTGTTGTGTGTCAAAACCTGATCTCCCGGTCTTCGGATTGTTCTTCATCATGCCCGCAATCACTTCCGGTAATGTTCCTCCTTCGGTCGCCGGTGTCGACCGTGAACTCGACATGACAGCTCATTCGTCTGCGATCGAAGCGAGGCACCTGAATTTCTTCTATGGCGAACATCAGGTCCTGTTTGATGTTTCTCTCACGGTGCCGGAACGCTCGGTGACCGCTCTGATTGGCCCGTCCGGCTGCGGAAAAAGTACGTTCCTCAGAACATTGAACCGTATGAACGACCTGATCGAAGGCTCACGATGCCAGGGCGAAATCCTGGTGGAGGGCCAGAACATCATGGATCCCGCAGTGGATGTGGTGCTGCTGCGTAAACATGTGGGAATGGTTTTCCAGAAGTCGACCCCGTTTCCCAAATCTATCTTTGACAACGTGGCGTACGGACCGCGTGTTGCCGGAGAAAAGAATCGTGCTGTGCTGGCGGACCTGGTGGAATCCTGCCTGAAGAAGGCCGCGCTGTGGGATGAAGTGAAAGATCGACTGACCACTTCCGCCATGTCACTGTCAGGCGGTCAGCAGCAACGACTGTGCATCGCCCGTACGCTCGCAACCAATCCGCGGATCATCCTGATGGACGAACCGGCTTCGGCACTGGACCCGGCCAGCACGGATCGCATCGAAAACCTGATCGGCGAGCTGTGCGCCAACTACACCATTGTGATTGTCACTCATAACATGCAGCAGGCCTCCCGCGTCAGTCATCAGACAGCCTTTTTCTATAAAGGCAAGTTGATTGAAACCGGGCCTACGATGAAAATCTTTACACATCCGTCCGAGAAGAAAACGGAAGACTACATCACCGGTCGATTCGGTTAACAATGTTCGTCTGGCAGCGTTTGCGGTGCATCTCATCGCTGGCGTGGCCCTGCCACAGGACCGATTTTCGACAATTTTAATAAAAAAATTGGCTGGAAGTTTCGATCCAGCCGCATCCTTAACAATTCATTAACAAGCCCTTTTCAAAGTACGTTCGTCGATGACCATTCACTTTGTTCGCGAGATGGAGCACCTGCATCGAGACGTTCTTTCGATGTGTTCTGCGGTAGAAGAACTGATTCATGATGCTGTGGACGGACTGAGACACGGCCGCAGTGAACTGGCTCAGGAAATTTCCGGTCGCGATCATGAGGTGGACGAATGGGATGTTCGCATCGAGGAAGAGTGTCTGAAAATCCTGGCACTCTACCATCCGGTGGCGAATGACCTCCGTCGTGTGGCCGTCGTTATGAAAATTACTGCGGAGCTTGAACGTGTTGCCGACCTTGCGGTCAGCATCGCCGAACGGTCCGCCGGGATTGCTCAGTACGGTCCGTTTCCCATGCCGAGTCGCCTGAGTGAAATGACTCGCGAAGCACTCAGTATGCTGCATGACAGCATTGATGCGTTTGTGGAACAGAATGCGGCTGCAGCACGCAAAATTTGTCAGCGTGACGAACATGTGGACAACATGAACAGTCAGCTGATTGAGGAAGTTGTTGAAGTGATGAAGCAGCGTCCGGAACTCGTGGATCCGGGACTGCATTTGTTTTCGGTCATTCGCCATGTTGAGCGTGTGGCTGACCATGCGACAAACATTGCTGAAGATGTCGTTTATCTGGTTGAGGGTGCCATCATCCGGCATCCTCGACTGCGTCGCCGACCCGGGCGCGCGGCGGGCGGGGTGTAACGTCCGGCCAGTTTATCCACGTTTAAAGGTACTCCCGTTTCCATGCAACCAACCATCCTGTTGATTGAAGATGAACAGTCCATTGCCGACGTGGTCATCTATAACCTCCAAAAGGAAGGATTCAACGTCCATTGGGAATGCGAAGGGCGCAGCGGATTGCAGCGAGCCCAGTCCCTTTTGCCGGATCTTGTGATTCTCGATCTGATGCTGCCGGGAATCGACGGCCTTCAGATCTGCCGACTGTTAAAGGCTGATCCGAAAACTAAAATCGTTCCGGTGATGATGCTGACAGCTCGTGGTGCCGAAACAGATGAAATCGTAGGCTTCAACATGGGAGCCGACGATTATGTGACAAAGCCATTTCGTGTCCAGCCATTGATTCATCGTATCAAGGCTTTGCTGCGTCGAGCCGAAACGGCTGAAGCCGGAAAAATGATTCTCAGTCTTCACGGAGTGGAGATTGATCGAACGAACCACTCCGTCAAATTCAACGACATCGAACTGGAAATGACGCCGACGGAATTCCGAATGCTGTGGACCATGATGTCTCAGCCCGGCCGCCCGTTTTCGCGCAACGAACTCATGGAAACCTCACGCGGCGAAGATGCCAATTCGCTGGAACGCACGATCGATGTTCATGTGCGAGCCCTCCGAAAAAAACTCGGAGACACCCCCGACCTCATCGAAACCGTCCGCGGAGTGGGCTACCGATTTCTTCGCAAATAAACCTCGTTCCAGGGCTCCAGCCCTGGAACGCACTGCCAAGAGGCTCCAGCCTCCTCTCGTTTCGGCAAACACAGGATGAAAAAGGGTCGGGAGCAATAGTGTTCGGCACGGATGTTGCCTGCGGCTTGGGTCAATTCCCAGTCCAGAAAAATGTAAATCTTTGGCACGATTCATGCGCACGTGCCCCTCTGGTGACTTCCGTCTGCCAGAGTGACACAGCGAGCGGCGATTGTGGCAAAGCATGCCAGACAATCTGATGAACGACTTAATGACGATGCAGCATATCGTTGCAGAGTCGCACGACGCTGCGCGGGCTGACGACACGTCGCCCGACGAAGCGAATGCCAAAGCTCGTCGCGGGCGGAAACCAAAGCCCGCGATTGAGCCGTCTGATCTTCAGGGACTCAAGTATTT
>JBDNHX010000059.1:0-3108 GCA_041688565.1 Planctomycetaceae bacterium | reverse complement strand
TTTTCACGAGCGTGATCCGTCTGATAAAGGAAGCAGTCAATCAGGCCACGGCGATGCATTTCTCTTTCCTGATCGAACAGCCAGGTCATGCAATTCACGAATGTCGTGGACTTCGCATAAAGCTTGATGGCCTCCAGATGTTTGAGGAATTCGCCGTTGCAATAGGAAATCACGTGCATGCCTTTGCACGCGCCCCAGTCGCCGGGCGTATGCATCACGCAGCCACGCTCCTCCATCTTCATCGCTCGCAGGTTGTCATCGAGCGGCCCAGTATGGATGAGATGAACCTTCAGGCCCAGGGAATGCCAAACTCGTATCTGGTGATCCAGTTCCGTGTCCGCGCCTCCTAGTCGAGACGGGTGTCCGATGACGCAAATCTCCTCCATTCACAATGCCCTTCAGGTTCTGGTTCACAATCCGCACTCGGCGGGCTGACGCCGCACCGCTCGCCCATAACGTCCGGCGAGCGGGTTGTTGATTCAGTGAGCCGCAAAGCGCTAGCTGCGGGTGAGTGTCTCAAAAAACACAACGAAATTACCCGCAGCTAGCGCCTCGCGGCTCAGGTTACGATGAAATCAACAACCGGCGAGCGGAGGGTGTCAGCCCTCCGAGAATTCGACTCCTGCGTCGCCAGCGATACGATGGCACCGACCTTCAGATTCAAACAACCCACCAGTTGGACCCGTCGGAAACCACAGTGGCCGACTGATACTGAGCTGCCAACGATCGCGTGGCTGCCCCATCGATAGTCTCGCCGGACTGGGTCGCCAGCGTAACCGTGTTCGCACCGCTGCTGGTCCGCTTGATGGAATACTGGCGACCGGAGATTCCCGCAGCACTCGGTAAAGTCACCGTCAGCGACCCGCCTGTCGCATCACACAGCACAACACTATCGGTCGACGATATCGAATAGTTCGCCGTTTTCGTCGTTATCGCTGTGGCAATTGGTCCCGCCACTTGCAGCAACGTATTTGGAGATGTGGTTCCCAATCCTACCTTTCCACTGCCATTCGGCTTCACCACGATGTCCGCGTTTGAAGAAGAGACGATCTGCTTGCCATTGACGTCCAGATCCCCGCCAAGCATGGGCGTACTGTCCTGCGCAACTTCAAGAAGAATCTGCTGCCACACCGCTGCGCCCGTCGCCGAGCTTCGGCAGACGAACAGTTTTGGGGGTGTGGTGTTGGTCCGCAGCCAAATCGAGCCTGGAAAGAAGTCTTCCGTCTCGTCATCATCAACTGTCGGATCGGCTGACTGGGCCCAGACACTCTTGGGACTCCAGTCAACAAGTGCCTAGAGATCATTCTGAATCGCAAGGCCACCATCTCCGATGGGATCCGGAGACAGAACCTGCAGTCCACGATAAGCCGTCAGTGAAGCCATAACTGTTCTCCGTGAAATTCCGTGAGAGGTGGTGGATCTGCTGTTTGAACTCTGTGGCGATCGAGGAAGGCTGCCCTTACAAGCTCGAAGCGCCAGCGAGTGGGCCAAAAGGCACGCCAGCCCACTCGCTGGCGCTTCGAGCTTGTATACTTTCAATGACTCTGAGCGAAGATTCCTGTTTGAAATTGACCATCGCGATCGGTGAAATGAATTCGTGGGACGCATTGTCTTGCAGGAGCGACGTTCACCGATGAATCACGGCGGATGGTCAACGGCTCTGGACGATTCCTGAAGATCAGCCGCATCACAATCGCATGGCAAACAAATCAATTTACGGTTTGTGGCGGCACCGTTCAATGCCTGAAACAAGGCTTCCCACGCCGTCAATGCACACCGCTGCCGGTTGATGGTCAGATCTCGGATGGCGAAATTCATCACCTGCTCTGCTGTAGATTCCAACACTTCATCTACCGGTTTTCCTTCGATGCCCTGACATAACATAGACGCACACGCTTGACTGACGACGCACCCCTGACCATGAAACCTCGCCTGCCGGATCGAGTTCTGAGCGACCTCAAGATCCAGCCATATTTCATCACCACAAAGTGCATTGCGAGCAAAGCCGACAAAAGTCGGCCGATTGAGGGCTCCCTGCCATGTGGCAAGTCGGTCGTGCTCTCCGAGACGGTCATCAAAGCTCATCGAAAGAAACCTCCGGATCATTCGTTCACATCGAACACAGCGACACGCAGCATCACCACCCAACCCGCCACATACCCCATGGAACATCATTCAAACTGTCTGCAGCAATCGCATCATCCACCACGTTCCTACCGTTCGGATACGTCATGCCCGTGATGCGAATGGTGTTTGACGAACCGTCCGCATAGCTGTACTGCACCTGCGGCGTTGTCCCGGTATTCACCGCACCGCCGTGAGCCTGATAGGACTGCGTCAATTGTACGAAATGGTGACGAAACCCCGGTGCTTGATTCGTGGCATTCCCGACACCATCGCATTGATTATGAGTGTTACTCATTGCCAAGTCTCATAAGGCGCCCCGTGGAAAGTAGAATGTCCCCTTTTGCGACTCTTCCATGTCATAGACGAATCACCGTGTCAATAGAAGTGTCGCTAAACTTTTGGAACGAGCTATATGTACGATGCATCTCGACGGAATCAAAGTCAATAAACGGATCCTGACACCTTTTTAGCTTGGACCTTGTTCCGGTTCCCTTGGATCACCTCCGAGTGGTTTACACCTGATAGTGTTACGTCGAAGCGTACAGAAAGAACATCACAGAGAATGCACTGAAAGGGATAAGCAGTTGAATCGCAATAAGTACTAGGTCACGTTTTTTACACGAAACTACAACTCCGACAATGAGTAATACCGTATACAGTGCAATAAGTTGCAAGAAATTTGCATAGTCAAGACCAAGACTACTGCTATGGTCGAACCCGATATCCAAAAAGAGTAGAAGGGCTAAACCCACGTTCTCAGAGATAACCAAAATCCAGCGTTCCATGAGTATCTCCAAGACGTATATTGCCCGTAATGAGAAGCACAAAGGAAGCACAAAGGGGTCAGGTCTCTTTGAAGCATCAAAGGGGTCAGATCTTTTTGATATAGACGTCAAGTGAAGTGGCACGATTTCCTCCTGAAAGCATCAACGAAAAATCATCCATTCGTCACTTTATGATTGGGGTTGGTCAGGAAGGTCT
>JBDNHX010000431.1:0-23457 GCA_041688565.1 Planctomycetaceae bacterium | reverse complement strand
TGCAGTACTGGTCATAGTGCAGTATGCGATTGCCTGCCGTGTCACGATCACACGCATCGTCGTGCAGCCGCTGAAGTAGCGGCGCAATCTGATCGAAGTACTTCAGACCGGTGATGTCCTTCTCGGTCAGCTTCGGCTTCTGATACCAGAGCACCCCGTTACCGCCCGTTTCATCGGCAAACACCTGATCAATCGCCGGACCGTTCATGTAGCGATGATCGACCTTTTGATAAGACTCCCCTGCCAGCCGCTCATCCAGCACAATCACGACTTCCTGAGTCGCCCCCACATCCGCCCTCCGGGCAGCATCGCGACTCAACACGCCGATGCAACGCAGAGAGCTCCCCCGAGGGGGAGAAGGGACGAAAGGACGTTCGTGTCGTACAGAAACCGCTGCTGAGCCGTCACAGTCCCGGCAGAGTTGGTCACCTTCCGTCGAATGCGTCGATCAAGCCCGTCGTATTCATAAGGCACCGTCTGCAAAACCGCATCGGCTGAGCTGCGTTTCGTCACCGAAACCAGCCGCTGACAGTAATCCCAAGCGTAGACTTCGTCCTCGCCAATCGCCGGGCCGCCCCAGAATTTCCTTGAGAGCAGACACACGAAGATCAACAAACTAGTAATTTAGAATGTCACCTTATTGCGATCCCCAGAATGTGCTCTCTCACTGCACTGTTTGGGGCAGGGGCATTACATTAAACTGACGGTCGTGACCTCTTCAGTCTTCAAATCCACAAGCAGTAGGATGGAGCTAGGGTCAGTAGTCGGACTACGATCCGCCAGACCCTCGTAAGCGAATTCGACCTCCCATTTATCCTTCGATGAATCGCCCACCAGCCGAACGGAAAGACATGGTCCATGTCCGTATCCATCATTCGTCACTGACCGCTCAGCAATCTCTACAGCCATTTCAATTTTTGTAATCGTACTCATAAGGTAAGCCTATCGGTTATCGCCTCGCAGACGGGTATTTCAACGACCAATCGCGCTCTGCATCATTCAGTTTATCCCAAATTCGGTTGTTTTTCAGCCTTTCAAGTACCAGTTGTTCACGCTGCGCGGGCGTGAACAACTTGTAGTAGTCGTCGCCATACTTGCGGTAGTCAAGCATATGCGACAGTTCGTGTCGTACATTCAACTTTGTCGGGTTCCGGGGCAAAGTTATCACGCCACGTACTCCGTCGAAATTGCCATTTACCGCCTCATGCACGTAGATTCCTCGCCGATCCAAATACTTGACCAGCCCGGGAATTTTGTCGGCAGGAAACAATTCTCCGCCCAACTGACCAGCTTCATTCATGAAGTCTCCTCCTTTTGGGGCACAGACGGGCACCGCAGTGGACCCTTTCGCTAGCCTTAAGACTCCAATGCCAATCAATTCAAGGACCAGGGCTTCTCCCCATTTGTTTATCTGCGCATTCCTCCATGCTTCATCTTCTGATTCCTTAATCGCGAATTCTTCGTGGAGCTCCGAACTAAGGTTTGCTTTCCAATTCCCAACTTGCCGTGTTGCACTTCCGGTCATTCTACCGGCAGCAACATTGGCTTGGTAGGCCTCAGCGCTGGCCGCCTGAATATAGGCTTCCACCGCCTTCTCCACAGCGGAACGGGCTTGTTTGTGAGTGACAGCCTGCGTGTAGACTTGCGTATTGATCGCACTCTGGATCGAGTGATACTCGTTCGTACTTTCTGGCGCCTTCCAGCCAGTAGGTACGCGTCCCTGATGTGGCCTTCTATACTTCTGGATGTGTGAAGCCAATTGCTGTCGGAGATTCGCGCGATTCCGTTGATAGTGCAGGATATCGGACTGCTGACTCAGGTAAACCGACAGCACGTGCCGTCGTGCAGCTGCTGTAGTCTCGAGTTCCAACCCACTCGGATCAACCCCATTCGGCGTTGAGTTCCCCACATACCGGCTAAGGTTTGCATCACCGGCGGCGAATCCGATGGGGTCTTCGCTGATGAATCGTCCCGTTCTGGTGTCGAACCATCGTGCTCGGTAGTAGATGAGTCCGGTGGAGGGGTCGGGTTCTCGACCGGTGTAGCTGCGTTGTGGGGAGAATTCGTTGCCAGTTCCTTCGAGCCCCGGCCGGTCTCCATCATTGACCGTGGCCGTCGTGGGATCATCCGCACTGGTGACGTTGACGAAGGCGTTGTATTCGCCCTGCTTTCATCAACACGCGGCTAAGTGCCGCGAACGTTGCCAAACATTTCAATGTGCAGGCGCGATGAAAAGTTGAAACCGTGTTTTCGAGCCAGGCGTCGCAGCCAGTCGGCTTTCTCGGCCAGCTGTTCCCGAGTCCTTGCCTGAGGCATCAGCCAGACGATTCCGGGGTCGGCTTCAGGAAAATTGGACAGCCACTGCTGAACCTCCTCTACGTCTTCCGGCCGGTCAATGACAAACTTTAAAATGCAGTTGTAACGAGACAGCAGCGAGCGAATCACGAGCGGACGAAACCGAGCCTGTTCGTGTCGATCGTGCCACGCCGGATCGTCCGGAACAGAATTGCTTAGCTTGGGACTGATGGCCATCAGATCGCATTCGACCGGCTGATCGACTGTCCCGGCGGTTTCAATCGTGACACGTCGGCCGAGTTCACGGCATCGCTGAGTCAGGGGGACCAGATCGGGAACCAGCATGGGTTCACCACCTGTCAGCACCACGTCCGGAGCCTGGCAATCTGCAACGCGGCGCACAAGTTCTTCCAGCGACCTGGCAGTCCCTTCCGGCTTCCATGACGTGTACGGCGTGTCGCAGAACCAGCAGCGCAGATTGCATCCGGAGGTTCGGATGAACAGCGACGACGTCCCTGCCCATGGACCTTCGCCCTGGATCGATTCAAAAATTTCTGCTATCTGCACGGCGGTGGACTGATGAGAGAACGGACAGGAAACCGGAAATGTAGCCGCAGGATACCCATCACCTCCCGCGGATGCTGCATTCCAGCCTCGATTTGACGGGGATTCCTGCTCTGCGCCCACTTTTACGCTCGACCCGTCATTCCTCACCTCTGCTCGCTTCATGTTGGCGGCGTCCACGAAACATTGTTTGTCGTTCCTGAATTCGGTTCGGGATGTCACGCAAATTTTTCTGAAGACAGGCCCGGCATGGGTTTCGGCGAGACGTAGCAGCCGAACGCACTCTGAATGGGCCGCAGGAAATTCTCCCCAGGTTTTTGCAGGATGCGGTTGGCGTTGTGTGATTTTGGAGAAAAACGAGCCTTTCCTGTGCGTGTTGTCTTCCCGAGGTCCAAATGAAGCGTTTCTGAGGGCCGATTTTCTGAGAAATCAGGCAACAGACGAACGCCCGTTTTTCCAGACGAGTCGATCTGAGTAGACTCTTGCGGTCTGCGTGCAGACAGTCGGGCCATCAACGGCGGGCGAACTTCAGAATCCAATATCAGGCATTCCTCTGCAGAACGCCCTGAACCAGGACGTGCCCGCCTTCGCCGTTGTCCTGCTGGATTTCCATTCCTGAACACCTTACGCAACTGCAAACTCCCATGCACACGTCCCTGCTTGTGAACAATCTAAAGCCGTCCGAAACTCTGGCCGCTGCTGCGAAGGCTCGTGAGCTGCGAGCCAAAGGGATTGACGTGCTGGAATTCACTGTCGGTGAACCGGACTTTATTACTCCCGAGCATATTCGTCAGGCGGCCAAGGTCGCCATGGATGCAGGGCATACTCGCTACACGGCGGCCACAGGCATAGCCGAACTGAAGCAGGCCATTTGTGATGCCTTCAAACGAGATCATGGCGTTGTTTACAAGCCATCGGAAGTCACCATCTCAAATGGCGCCAAGCACTGCCTGCACAATGTGCTGGTCGCCTGTTGCGAGCCTGGCGATGAAGTCATTATTCCCACCCCGTACTGGGTCAGCTATTCGGCACTGGTGGAACTCGTGGGAGCGAAACCGGTCATGGTCGAAACCCAGGAGAAGGATGGCTTCTGTTTGTCGCCCGAGCAGTTTCGCAAGGCCATCACTCCGCGAACGCGGATGATGATGTTGAACAGTCCAGGCAATCCGACGGGGGGAGTTTATCCGGTCGATGTACTGGAAGGTCTGGCTAAGGTCGCTGTGGAAAAAGACATCATCGTGCTGTCCGATGAGATCTACGATAAACTGATTTACAGCGGCCATACGTTCAAATCATTTGCTTCTTTTGGCGAAGAAGTCAAAAAACGAACTGTGATTGTCAACGGAGTCAGCAAGGCCTACGCCATGACCGGCTGGCGAATCGGCTGGACTCTGGCACCGGAAAATGTCAGCAGCGCGATTAATAAGCTGCAGAGTCAGCAAACATCCAATCCCTGCAGCGTCAGTCAGTACGCAGCGCTGGCAGCGCTCAATGGTCCGCAGGAATGTGTGGCCGAAATGTGCGAGGAGTTCGCAAAACGCCGCGACTATGTTTCGGGACGTTTGCGAGCAATCCCGGGGCTGACGTTTGCAGAGCCGGGCGGAGCGTTTTACGTCTTCTTCAATGTCAGCAGCTACTTCGGTAAGCCCGTGGGTGGCGGTTCGGCTGTTGCGGATGCCACTGAGTTTTGTACCGCGCTGCTGGAACGAGCCCATGTGGCACTCGTCAGCGGTGATGCGTTTGGTGCTCCCGGTTATGTGCGGCTGAGTTTCGCAGCCTCCATGCAGTCACTGACCCGAGGACTGGACGCCATCGAGAAGTTCCTCAAAGGCTGATCGGGAAGAATTTCTCACCCTGGCACTCCATGTCAGTTCAGCGTAAACGATTTCATGCATTGCGCAGACGGTCCGTGTGACGGCTTCTGCAGAGCAGGAGCGATCCATGTCCGCGCCGTCATTGAAGCGAGTTGTTATTGCCGAGTTTCTCGGGACATTCCTGCTGATCTTTTTTGGCTGCGGTGTGGTGCACGCCGCCGTGTTGACGGGTGCTCAGAGCGGACTTTGGCAGGTGGCGATCGTGTGGGGCGTCGCCATTATGCTGGCGATTTATGCTGTGGGCTCAGTCAGCGGAGCTCATATTAATCCGGCAATGACAATCGCCAGCATGATCTGGCGGGGCTTTCCGCAGTCGCGTGTTCTGCCCTATATCGGAGCTCAGGTGGCCGGTGCGTTTGTAGCGGCTGCAGCTTTGTTTGTTTTGTTTGAACCTCACATTGCGGCGCGAGAAGCCAGCAAGGGAGTGGTTCGCGGGCGGGCAGGCAGTGAGATGACCGCCATGTGCTATGGCGAATACTTTCCGGCACCCGGATCTATCGGTGCCGGCGAAGGACCCTATTCGCCAAAAGATCATGCAAAGCTGAAAACACTGATGTCTCCAAACCGCGCCTTTTTTGCGGAGCTGCTGGGCACAATGATTCTGGCCTTCGTGGTTTTTGCCGTGACCGATGAACGCAATTCGGGCTCGCCGTTGCCGGGCAACGCTCCGATCTTTATTGGGCTGACCGTCAGCGCGCTCATTTCCGTCATCGCACCGCTGACGCAGGCCTGCTTTAATCCGGCACGGGATTTCGGGCCACGACTATTTGCGTACTTCGCGGGATGGGGATCCGTTGCTCTGCCGGGCTTCAATGACCTCGGCTGGCTCACCGTGTATATCATTGCTCCCACCGCAGGAGCTGTCATCGGTGGCGGCCTGTATGATTTTGCCGTCAGGACTGCTCCGCAGGAAGTTGGCTCGTCGAAGTCGCTGTAAGCTTCGTCCAGGTAACTTCTCATTTTCCCGACTGCGACGACGGAAAATTCGTGCTTTCCCTATCGGACGGTCAATGCTCTGGTCGGATCAGTTGACCGGCTGGGACGACCGCAGATACGCAAACAGGTCACGCAGCTGCTGATCGTTAATCGCTTTCAGGGCTCCTTCCGGCATGACAGATTGAGGCACCACTTTCATTTCCTCGATGTCGTCCTGCTTCAGGATAATATTCTGCCCGTCGACGCCGCGGAGGATCACGACCTGGCTGTCTTTGTCGGCGAGAAATCCATTGAGGACTCGGCCATCATTCGTTACGACGACGTAGTTTTCAAACCCTTCGCGGATCTCCAGGCTTGGGTTTACGACGCTGATCAACATGCGTTCCAGATTGGTTCGGGCAAACGGAGTCAGATCGGGACCGATCCGCCCGCCTTCCTCAAACAGCAGATGACAGCGGCCGCAGTTTTGCATGAACAATGGCTTACCCGCTCGCGGATTTCCCGACCCGGCTGAAAGCACCGTGTTCAGGCGTGCGATTTCGGACTGCACCTGAGCGGGTGACAAACCGGCCATTTCGCCCCAATGTTTTTCAACGGCCGCTTTAATGGAATCGTCACTGTGCATCAGCATTTTTCGAACGGCCGAACTGGAAATTTTTTCCTGAGGAATTGAGCCCTGGTCAACCGCTGACAACAGTGCCTTCGACCATGACGTGCGACTGACCAGCAACGCTTCAGCAGCCAGCTGAGGTTCTTCAGGCAGTTCGGCATAACGCGCCGTCACATCCGCAGCGATCTCGGCATCATCAAAATTCTGAAGGGCCGTGAATGTGATGGCCAGAACAGCCGGGTCCTTTTCAGACTTCGCAATATCCCGCAGGACCGGCAAAAGATCGGGGCGATGCAACTGTCCACAGATTTCAATCAGTTGGCGACGCACATCTTTGGCGGCGCTGGTGTCACGCATAAGCCTGACGGCTTCTGCAATGGCTTCGGGCTGAGCCTGACGGAATCTCAGAGCCAGAGAACCGCCTCCGCTCTTTGCGAGTGCAGCAATGAGTTCGTCAGGAATTCCAGCCAGACTACGGCCCTGAAAGGCTTCTTCAAATCCTTTGAGCAGATGATCTGTGCTGGCTTTATCCGGTGCGGAATTCAGGAGTGAAGCTGCGCTGATCAGATCGTCACGTGTTCCAGCCAGAGCGTATCGCTTCATCAGGCGCTCGGCGATGTGCTGAGCAACCAGCGGTCGATTCCATGCGGTCGGTTCCGAAAGCAGCTGCTTCACAATGTGATCGATGCCCGTCTGACCGACCTGCGATTCGATCGCCCACCAGATAAGCAGAGGCTGATGAATGTCGCCTGCGTCTTCATCAAAATGCAACAGCTCACGAATGACGGGCAGAGCGAGGTCGGGCGGCAATCGGCGAGCGGAACTGGCCATCTGCTTGCGAACATCAATATTAGCTTCCGTGCCGGCCGTCTTCGTAATTGCAGCTGCAACTTCAGGAGAAACCGTTTTTGCATCACAGACGATCCGGACCGTCCAGGCTCGCACAAACGGATCAAAATGGCCCAGAAGCGGATCAATATCGCCCAGAAGCCGAATGGCGGCCGCATCGGTAAGTCCGTCGCAGGCATTCAGAGCCCAGAGTCGCTCGAGCGCTGCCTGACCGGTGGAAGTGGAAAGCTGTTTTTCCAATGCTGAAATAGCGGTCTTGTCTTTGCGATCTCCCAGCAGGCGAACCGCCGTCTGCCGATGCCATTTTCCAGGATGATCCAGCAGGCTGATCAGCTCTGTGGTGGAGAACTTTGAGTAATCGAAGGACGCATGGCTCGGAGAGCTGACGCCCTGCCGCTCGCCCCTGTTGGTCAGCTTGTAAATTCGGCCGCTGGTCTTGTCGACACGTCCGGCGTAATGACTGCTGTGGTCAATTCGCTGCTCATACATGTCGGCGATGTAAATGTCCCCGTCCGGTCCGGCCTTGATATCCACCGGCCGAAACCAGGGATCATCCGTCTTGAGGACTCGTTCGATATCTTCTGTTTCAAACGAAGACTGATAAGGCTTGAAGTTACTGAGCACCACCTGTCCCTGCAGTGGTTCGATTCCAAACAGCTGCCCACGAAATCGCTGTGGCAGCGTATTTTCTTCGTAGATGATGAAGTTGTGAGTGAACCGGGCAACGCTGTGATGTTTGATATTTTCGAAGAAGCCGAAGGAGTAAGGATTGGAAAGTGGTCCGTGCTTTCCGAAACCTTTGCGATAGTAACCGCCCTGAACATAATGGAAGCCCCGTGTATCGCCGCCATTGTGGCCCGAATAGATGCGGCCTTTTTCATCAATCTCGCAGCCGAACGTGTTGCCGCCACCTTCTGCAAAGATCTCATAGATCTGCTTTTCAGGATGGTATCGCCAGATGAGCTGACCCAAAGAACGCACGGGAGGATCCGTGCTGCCTGGCTTCTTTACAACTCCCGTCACCGTGCTGCCCTGACCGCCGTAGAGCCAGCCGTCAGGACCAAACCGCAGGCTGTTGATCACAGAATGGGAGTCTTCGATTCCAAATCCTTCCAGCAGTACTTCCGGATCGCCGTCCGGAATGTCGTCCTGATTTTTGTCCGGGTAGAACAGCAGGTACGGCGGATTCGTCACGTAAACTCCGCCGCGGCCGACGGCGAACGAGGACGCAATATTCAGCCCATCCACAAAGTTCGTGTGCTTGTCGCAGACACCATCGCCGTCCGTATCTTCATGAATGCTGATGCGGTCGCTGCCTTTGAAATGATGGGGAGGCGCGGGCGGAACTTTGTCGTAAACGGACCGCAAAAATGTGTCGCGGCTGACCATTTTCAGGCCTGCGGGGTCCGGATACTGGCGATACTCCATGACCCACAAACGTCCTCGTTCGTCCCATGACATGAACAGCGGCTGAGCGATCTCGGGATCACCGAGGACCAGTTGCACGGCCAGGTCCTCGGGGGTTTTAAAATGGCTGACGGCATCGGCGGGGCTCAGTGGATCCGTATCTCCGTTGCGGCGAGCCACATATTTTTCCATGTTGTCGACCGCATCGACTTTTACATACACACCTTTGGCGACCGCATCGGGTTCGCTGAGCGGCTTCGACGAATCAAATTCGAAATCTGCAGGTGTGGCAGTGGCCCAGGTCTGATCATCACCCGGCCGATATTGCCAGACACCTTCCAGTCGAAATGCCTGCTGTGTGGCTTCATTCATCAACACTGGCGGGGCGACGCTGGAGTTGGGGCGAGGATCGTTCTGATAAACTCGAATGGCCACGGTGACATACTCACCGGCTTTCACAAGCGACGGATCGACCGCGTAGCGTCCTTTTTCTCCAAGACCGCTGCGAAACTGCGGCGGAAATGTACCTGTGGCTCCGACCGGCTGACCACCGACGTAGGCTGAACGAGCATCGTCGAGCGCTTCGGCAAACAACGTGAGCGGCTGGCCGTCCCATTCTTTGGGGATCATGACCAGCGTGCGGTACCAGGAAAATCCGTTGATCGGAGCCAGTTCGCCGCTCGGCACACTGCGCCAGGCATCTGGAACAGGCAGCATTTTCCAGTCGGCAGCAGGAAGCGGACTGTTTGAGAAACAACAGCTGATAAGCATCGCGATCATCGCAGCAGTGCGAATCAGCGGAGACACGATCTTCATGGGCGGGCCTTCATGCAGAAGGAATTCAGACGGCGGGAAACAGGATTATTCCCTTTCTGTCGATGAATTCCAACCGCACCGAGGCGTCAAGCGGCGATTCAGTCCGCAAACATTTCGTTCAGATCGATATCATCATCCGCAGGTCGCTTCTTTGGTTTACCCGCTGCGGACTTCTTTGGGGTGGCATTCGGAGATGACGCCTGACCAGATGGGGTTTCACCCTCGCGTTTTGAGGCCGGCGCAGTGGCTGCGGGCGCATTGCTGGACGCCGGCATCACGGGCTTCGCTTTTGGCTTTGCGGTCGGACCGGCAGTCGGAGTTGTTTTAGCCGAACTGGTCGCTGCCGGAGAAGCCGGCTTCGCTGCCGCTGCTTCGCGTGCGGCCTTCATCGCTCGCGATTCTGCCTCACGAAACTCGGCCACCATATCGGAGACGTTTTGCCATCGTTCATCAGGATTTGCAGCCAGACCTTTCATGATGGCGGCTGACACCTGTTTGTCGACAGACGGCAACACCGTCGACAGATTTAAAGGCCGATGGTTGATGTGCTGCAGGACAGCGTCCAGTGTCTGAGCGGACTCCCACGGAAATCGGCGCGTGTACATTTCGTAACACGAGACGGCGTAGGAAAAAATGTCGAGCCGCTGATCGGTCGTCTGACGCTTGATCAGTTCGGGAGCCATGTACATCGCAGTGCCCGTGCGATTGCCGGGCTTGCGAAAATCGGGTGTGTTGGGGACGACCAGTCCGAAGTCGATCATCTTGACGGACTTCTCAACCGTGACCATTAAATTGCGAGGACAGATGTCACGATGGATCCAGTTCTTCTGGTGAAAATGATGCAGAGCCTCGCCGATCTGAATCATGTATCGCAGCCGATACCGGTTCATCTCTTCGTTCTGAAGATCCACCAGCAGCGACAGACTAACGCCATCCACAAACTCCATCACCAGAAACATTTCGTCTTCCAGCGTCCAACCGAACTCGTGTGTCTTCACGATGTTCGGGTGGTCGAGTGACAAAGCGATCTCACCTTCGTGAGGCTTATGCAGACCCTGAAAGCGGGCTTCGAACTTCGCCGTCTTTTCTTTGTCAAGAACCTTCAGAGCCACCGTGCGACCAGTCTGGAGATCTGTTGCCTTCCAGACCTTCGACATGCTGCCCTGCCCAACGCGGCCAATCAGGTTGAAGCGTTTGGAGATATCCGTTCGCTCGTGCGAATTTTTCTTTCCAAACAGCCGGCTAAACATGGAGGTATCTCGGAAAAATCTGCGGACGATCAGCCGCTTGAAATCATGCGACAACAGCCAGCATAACCCTCACAAAGGCTGAAGAACACGACGAAACAGGGCCAATCAATTGCCTTCGCGGAAATCCGCGGTCAACGCAGCACGGCGAGATTCAATCCCGGCCGCAGCGTCTTTCCCGCCAGTTGACATCATCTCCCAGCGATCAAGACCTGCATTGAGAAACTGCAGAAAGTCTTTCCCGCCGGAGGAATCCAGACCACTGAAGTACGACAGAACTTTTTTGCCATCGGCTGACACGACGGCATAGCTGGGCAGCGCCGCAGATCCTGTCAGTTCGGACTGCAGCTCCTGGTTCAGCAGTAGCAGTTTTTCACGAATCTCTGCATCTCTGATCCCTGGTACTTCGTCGGTGAAGAGCTGGGCTCGCACCATTTTCTGCATGGCTGCGACCACAGCTTGTTCAATCAACACCGTGCGTTCCATCTGACGGCAGTTCACGCAGTTCACACCGGTGAAGTCGATAAACAGAGGCCGCTGATCTTGGGAAGCCTTCGAAACCGCGCGTTCGAATTCCAGAGCAAAGTCCACCTTATGATGTTCAATGACATAGCCCAGTTCATCCGTCTGACGAACCTGAATGTCGGGCGGAGAAAATGCAGCCACAAGATTCCAGACAGGATCTGCTGGAAGGTGAACGCCATAAAGCCCGGCCGCCAGGCGACCTGCAAATGCCAGGAAAAAAGCGGCCGAACCATAGCGAATCAAGGAGAACTTTGGCCGCGGCTTTTTGAAAATCCCGAGCAGGTAAACGCCAGCGATCGTCGCCAGAATGATCCAGGTCCACATGAAGATGTTGAAAGTCAGAAAGACCGGGATTCGACCGACTGAAAAACCGATGTCGGCGACGCTGAGGAATTTTACGACAGCCGCAATTTCGACCAGGCCGATGACAACTTTGACGTCGTTCATCCAGCCACCGCTGCGAGGCAGTTTTTTAAGCATCGTCGGGAACAAGGCCAGAACAAAGAACGGTGACGCAAAGGCGGTTGAAAACCCAAGCATCCCGATCACCGGCCATAGATAACTTCCCTGAGCGGCCAGCACTAAAAGCGAACCCACGAAGGCAAAGGTGCAGGTGAACGAAACCAGTGTGAAGGTCAGCGCCATAAAGATGACGCCAATAAAACCGCCCGTGGATTCCCGGGTTGCCGTAAAGCTCAACAGCCAATACGGGATCTGAATATCGATCACTCCCAGCAGCATCACACCGAAGAATGTGAACAGCGCCGCAAAGCCAAGATTCAGCCAGCGGTTATTGGCCAGAGTCGTCAGGCTGGCCGGTCCAAACAGGGCGGCGACGAGCAGTCCAAGAATCGTAAATGCCCCAATGATGCTCAGACAGTAAACGATCGCCAGCTTCAGCGAACTGCCGGCTTTCTTTTCTTCCTGCTTCAGAAAAAAAGCGACCGTCACAGGAATCATCGGGAACACGCAAGGTGTCAAAAGAGCGACGAAACCCGCCCCAATGGCGGTCAGCAGAAACGCCATGAAACCTTCTTTGGCAATGTTGTCATTGCCGGATTCCGCCAGATTGGCTCCGTCTGTCGCAGATCTTTCGGATGCCGATGAAGACGCATTGGATACCACCGTCCCAGCAGTATAGGTCAGTTCGAAAGGGGCATTCGTCGGTGGAAGGCAGGTTCCGTTGCTGCACAGCTGAAACCTAATGCTGCCTTTCACGGCGGCCCTGGGTTGTTCAACCACGAACTTGCGAGTCCAGATGATTTCACCGTGATGCACGCGCTGGACATATTCGTCGATCGTCTTGATCTCAGGTTCGGCAGACGGACGGAATTCTTCACTAAGTGCCTTCAGTCCCTGAACCTTGATTTCCAGAGTTGTTGGCAGCCCGGCCATGTCCGGATTCTGATCGAGAGCAAACGTATGCCACGGTTCTTTAACTTTTGCTTTGATCGAAAGAGTGACTTCCTGACCGACTGCGGCTTTGGCCGGGGTCAGGCCAATTTCAAATTCCATCAGTCCGGCTTTAGCCGATTTTCCATAGCCGATCTTGGGAGAAATACTGACAGGATTTTGATCGGCTTCTGCCGAAGCGGCGGCCGTGCTGGCTTCGGTTGAATCTGATGCAGGGGCAGCCGCAAGCTTCGCTGTGAATTTGCGATTGTTAATCGGAATACATTCACCAGGAATCCCATTCTCGCCGGAACCGCAGTACTGACCGGACAACTTCCCAAAGACCACCGAATCCGCATCGACCGAGCCGTTCAGCGTTTTCGACCATGTGACTTTGCCGTAGAACTTCTCCACTGTCTGGCCCAGAATTTCATCCTGAACGACTTTCGGTTCATGATCGGCTTTCCAGTCCTCGCCGACATCCTTCAGAGTCCCCGTCTCCGTCAGCTGAATCTTTGTGGAGGCACCGAACGACTTGTCCATCGAATAAATGTGGTAGCCTTCCGGCAGAACCATCGTCACTCGCAGTTCAGTCTGCTCTTCGTTGATTTTTCGCAGCTCTGCCGTCAACTGAATCTCAGCGCTGTTGGCCGGCGCTTTGTTGCCGAACGTCAGTGGCGTAAAATCCAGCTCGCCGGAAACCTTGCCGGATTTCTGAGCCGAAGCCGGCGCATTCATCAGGCTGACGCTTAATAGCGCCGCAAAGAACGACGTCTGGAACGTGGACATTGTCAGTTCCCAATCTTTCTGAACCAGCCCAAACAAAAAACCGGGCCGAAGATCCTTACACACTGATTCACTGTTGCCTGCCGAAGGACAATTCTAGTCGGCCGACTTCAGGCAAGGGTGCAAAATACACTGTTTCGGTCCTGCGTGGAAAGCCGCGATCCAGAACACTGAGCTTCCAAAGCCCACTATACTGATCATGTGAACATATTTCTGGTCCATTTTCTAACATCAGGAACTCGGTGGGCCCTTGCGGGTTGTTGATTTCATCCTGACCCGCTGCGTCAGCGAGGGATTGTGCGGGAAATACGCGGCTACTTGATCCCTCACTAACGTGTCGGGTTGTGAAAACCCATGAAAGCAATTCCCAGGCTCAGAAATCCCATCCATCCGACAGGCCACGGTAGACGCCCGGGGTCCGCGGGACGAAGCTATAGAAGTATGGAAAGTCATCGATCACCGGAACTGCAAATCCTGTCGGACATCGCCTGCACTCGCTGCGGCTGTGTGTGCGACGACCTGACCCTGGAAGTCGGCGTGGATCGAGTCGTTTCGTTCGCCCCAGAATGTTCCGTTGCCCGGCCGTGGTTTGACTCGTTGCGAGAACCGCTCGCCTTGGAAATTGCCGAGATCGACGGTCAGTCGGCCTCGTTGAATCAGGCGCTTGATCATGCGACACACTTGATTGGCCAGGCTCGGGCTCCGCTGTTCTTTGGACTGTCTCGCAGCAGTACCGATGGCCAGCGAGCGGTCTGTGAACTGGCCGACTTTATTGGCGGGACGATCGACACGACCGCCTCCATTGGCCACGGTCCATCGATTTTGGCGTTTCAGAATGCTGGGGAATCCACATCCACCCTCGGCGAAGTTCGTCATCGGTCCGATCTGATTATTTACTGGGCCAGTGACCCGATCACCACACATCCGCGGCATCTTGAACGTGTTGTGGAAGCGAAAGGGTTTGCCGTTCCTGGCGGTCGCGCCGGTCGACATGTGGTTGTCATTGATTCGTCCGCAACAGCGACTTCGGCCGTGGCCGACACGTTTGTGCAGATTCAAAAAGGTGCAGACTTTGAAGTACTCTGGGCCATGCGGGCTCTTTTGAAGGGAACAGAGATTTCCGAGAGCCACGTCGGCGGAGTTCCTATCGAGACTCTAAAACAGCTGGTTGGGCGAATGAAGGCCAGTCACTACGGCGCCGTTTTCTTTGGAGTCAGTCTGGCCGAATCAACGACCGGTCATGCGTCTGTGGAAGCTTTGCTGCGCCTTGTCACCGATTTGAACAACTTCACTCGCTTCGTTGCCCGTCGAATGCGCGTTCCCGGGGACGTGACGGGAGCGGACAGCGTTTTATGCTGGCAGACCGGCTATCCGTTCAGCGTGAGTCTGAATCGCGGATATCCACGATTTAATCCCGACGAATTTTCTGCCGGGCCAATGCTGGAACGAAACGAAGTCGACTGCGTGATCCTTGTCGGCGCCGAGCGTGTGAGCCGATTTACGCAGGCCGCTCAGGACAATCTTCGGCGGCTGCCGGTGATTGTGCTCGACCCGCCCAATGCCAACTGGGGCATTCGCGCGGACGTAAGATTTTACACAGGCATCTATGGGATTCACCGCCGCGCCACGGCTTACCGGATGGACGAAGTTCCTGTTCCGCTGCGGAAAGTGATTGATTCACCGTTGCCTTCTGATGACGAAGTGCTGAAGGGGATTCTGAATCGACTTCGGGGCCGCGTCTGAGCGGCCGTCTCGAACGGACCAGTCAGATCATCAATACCTGCCGCTTCGTTCACGGGGTGCCGTTTCCGTTTTTGCTTCAGTCTCTCTTCCTGTTTCAGTTTCCGTTCGGGAGACGCAGGGACGGTGAATGAAGTGGATGGGGCTTGTTTCCTGACGGTGCCGCAGTAACATTCCTGCCGTACGAGCGGAGTTTTGATTTAGTCACAACCTGAGCCGCGAGGCGCTAGCCGCGGGTGTTTTCGTTGTGTTTTTAAGACACATACCCGCAGCTAGCGCTTTGCGGCTCACTAAATCAACAACCCGCGAGCGGGGGAGAGCAACGTTCTAAGACCATCCTGCTGCGGCGTTACGCCGCGGTTGACTATTCTTTCCAACTCGTCCCCAGAGGCGTTGCTCGTCTGGCCCGTCATGCAATGGATTCTGACGACCAGAACAAGCCGAGGCTTTTGTCAGCATCCATTGCCTGACGGGCCCCGTGAACGCCACTGGTCCGCAGATCGAAGTTAGACGTTGCCTCCCTCGCGTTTTTATTTCACTCAGAAACCGTACACATGCTGCTTCGACTGCTGCGGTTTTTATTTGGAACTTCTCGGCCAACAAAACCACCGTCTGTGGTTTCGTCGCCTTCGGCACATGATCAGCCGAACTCCTATGCGCCGCCTCAGATTGTCCCCAGCCAGCAAATTCCTGCTGCAGAAAAACGCCATCTGCCGCCCGGATCACTGGCCGGACTGGACACCGAAAAATTTGCACCGGCGCCGGTTAACAGCGGATCGGAAGCTCTGCAAAGTGGCGGCTGGCGAGCGGCCGCGCTGGATTCGCGTCACGAGATTCCGTCCGCCGATCTGCCTCGTGTGCAAACGATCGATCGCACGATGGTTGGCATGGGTTTGATTTCAGAACGCGAACTGACGGAAATTCACGCGATTGGCCAGCAGAGTAAGATGTCTGCGGATTCGGCGTCCGGCTTCGACATCCAGACTGAAAAGGCGGGGCTCGACAAGGCCGGGCCCAAAAAACTCAACAGAGAACGCGACACAGAATCCGCCAGAGAAAGTCGCGAAGATCGCCAGCGTCGCAACGCCGAGAAGCGGGCGGAGACTGAGCGGCAGCAGGCCGCCCATCGTGAGCGTGTGATTCAGCGGCACGCCACCGACATTGTGTTTCTGGGGCGAGGCGTTTCGCGAGGACTTGCGGAGCGGCACTCCGATGTCGAAAAGCTAACCGCGGCTGGGTTGCCGATTCTGGGCAGTCCGGCCGATGTGGCCACCGCAATGGGGCTTACGATTTCAAAGCTGCGCTGGCTGGCCTTTCACAGTGAGGCGCCGACGCGAGTCCATTACGTGTCATTCGACATTCCTAAAAAGAGCGGCGGCACTCGACGTCTGTCAGCTCCCCATCAGCAGCTCGCGGCGGCTCAGCACTGGCTTCTTACCAATGTGCTGAATCTGGTGTCCGCGCATGAAAATGCTCACGGCTTTGTGGCTCAGCATTCTGTCGTGACAAACGCAGCACCCCATGTTGGTTCGTCGGTGGTCATCAACACCGACCTGAAGGATTTTTTTCCGTCGATCACCTTTGCCCGAGTCGGCGGATTATTTCGAGACCTCGGATATTCGCCTGCGGTGGCCACCATCTTCGCACTGCTGTGCACCGAATGTCCTCGCCAGATATTGCGATTGAACGACACCGTCTTCCATGCGGCCACGGGGCCGCGCGCTCTGCCTCAGGGAGCCTGCACCAGTCCGGCGATTTCGAACCTGATTGCCCGCAAGCTGGATCGGAGGATGTCCGCGATGGCGCTGCAGCTGGGCTGGCGTTATACACGCTATGCGGATGATCTGACGTGGTCCATTGTGGAAGAGCCGTCTCCGTCTGTGGGCTACGTGCTGGCTCGCATAAGGCATATCGTTGACGATGAAAACTTTCAGCTGAATCCTGTGAAGACACGCGTGCAGCGACGCAGCCAGCAGCAGTCAGTTACAGGCGTTGTGGTCAATGATCGACTGAGTGTTCCACGAACGACCATTCGCCAGGTGCGAGCCATTCTGCATAACGCTCAACGCACAGGTTTGGCCGCGCAAAACACAGACCAGCATCCTCATTTTGAAAGCTGGCTGGCTGGGATGATCGGCTGGATCGGGATGGTCAATCCCGAGCAGGGCCAGAAGCTTCAGTCACAGTTCGATCAGATTAGAATCCCGCGTACATAGTTTTCTTAGAACAAAAGTGGGACAGGCACCCTCCTTGCATTATTTTTCTAAGCCTTTTCCGCAAGATACGGGAGCCAGTCCCAGTTTTGTTAGTTTTTTTAGTGGTCAGGTATTCCAATGCTTGCTCAAACCAGCGCCTTTCTGACTCGCAGTATCCGGCAGGAATCACGACTGCTTTCTCACCACATCACGCGATGTGGAATGGTCCTCCTGATGATGTACCTGCTGGTGTTGCAGATCTTAACGTCGCCAAGGCTGGGCGCATCGGGCCTTGAACTGATTCGGAATGTGATGAACTGCTGCTACTGGTGCCTGACTCTGCTGGGCCTGATGTATTTTTCGGCCGCCATCACCGAGGAAAAAGAAGAAGAGACTCTGCCATTGCTCCGAATGACAGGCGTGCGAAACCGGACATTGCTGCTGGGGAAATCGCTGCCTCGCCTTGCCGTTGTTGTGCTCCTGATATTTGTCGCTGCACCTTTTCTGATGCTGGCTGTGACACTGGGCGGAGTCGTCCGGGAACAGATCGTTGCCAGTCTGGTGGGACTGATGTGCTATGCGTTTTGTCTGAGCCAGGCAGGACTTTTTGCGAGCACTGTGAGTCAGAACAGCGGACGAGCGGCTTCTGGGATGTTCGTCCTCTGGCTGATCCTGGAATTCGGGAACTGGGTTTTCATGCTCTTGTCCTTTGCCTGCACAGAATGGCAACTGAATTCGCTCGCGACGGTCTCCAGCCACATCTCAGGCTGGCTGGCGGAACGGACGTTCTGGAACGCATCGAGCGAGTACCTGATGTTTGACCGAGGTGAAGCGATCTGGCATGCTCAGATGACGTTTCATCTCATCATGGGAGCCGCATTTTTTCTGGCCAGTCTGCTGGTGTTTGAGTATTTCAATCAGAACTCGATTGCACAGGGAGCGGCAGTCAACATGGTCGTGAGACGCGGGCTTCCAGTCAATCGAAATTCATTGCAGTCCCTCCGCTGCTGGGACTCGGCCATGGCGTGGAAGTCGTGGCAGTTTGTGGGAGGCGGCTTGTTCTGGTTCCGGCTGTTGCTCGTGGGACTGCCTGTTCTGTCGGTCTCCGTCATTGTGATCATCTCAATGATGGTGGGGGAATATCCTCCTTTCGAAACCTATGGCATCAGCCTGATGCTTGTAGGTGTCGCTTCGCTGGTTCTGGTTTCGGGGAAACTCTTCGGCAACGTTTTCAATGGGGAGGTTTATCAGCAGACACTTGTGTCGCTGTGCATGCTGCCCCAAAAGCGCAGCGCGGTACTTTACCAACTGGCGATCGGGCTGTGGCCGTTTGTGATTCCGCCTGTCGTTTGTTTTGGATTTGGCTGCCTGGTACTGTCGCTCACGGAAGATCGTTTTTTCTCCGACACAATCGACGTCATCAAGGAGCCCTGGTTATGGGCCTCGTTGAGCTGGGCTGTCGTGACACTTCACTTCGGAACGCTGCTGTCCGTCTACTTTCGCCGCGGCGGGATGCTGGTCGCGATTGCCGTGTGCTGGTTTCTGTTGCCTTTTGCGTGCGGCATGATGATCGCGGCATTGTCCGCGTTCACGAGAGGACTGGGACGGTCGGATGATTTCTTTCAGTACCTGGTTCCCGTGTTCCTCATGATCGGCCATGTGGCTGCCTGCATTGTGATCCAGAAACTGATTATTCAACGCGTCGAGACTCTGGCGGCTCGATAATCTGCTGCGACATCTGCTGCGAGGGATTTCGTCAGTGCAATTATGCTTTTATCCTCTTTGGTTCGCGTGGCAGTTGGTGGCGCTGGGGGATAAATGCGGAGTGGTCAATTTCCGGTACTGACGCCCTCAAATAGTCGACCTCGCCGAGATAGCCTCGCTTTGGAAACTAAAACATGAAACCCGACAACGACTATCGCTTTGCAGATGCCTGGGTTGGAGTATTCCTTGGCACGTTTATTGGAGCAGTGCTCGCTGCGGCAATTGTCTTCGGGGAATTTGGTGAGGAGGCGTTATCACCATTATTCATCGTAGGTGCGTCGATCGGTTCAGGGGCCGTTGTCGGAGGATCGCTGGGTCTCGTTTTCGGCAAACGATTTACAGATACCGTTGAAACCTGGATTAAATTGATTCGCAATTACTTCCATGACCAACAGCCGTAAGCCGATCCCCGTCCCATTCCTTTCTTTGCTGATTTGATGATTCTTGTCAGAAGTTTCAGCAATTCTTTCGTGTCGTTCAGGATGGAGTCGGCTTCCTGCGAAGTGAGCTAGTTCGTTTCGCGGAGAAGAAGAATCCCGTATTCGGTTTCGTTGGCTTCCTTGAGAGCGATCGCCATTTTGTGAATGAAGTTGGTGAATGAAGTCAGCCTTACTCTCTCCCTGCTCTCCCTGCTCCGCCTCGCGAACCAATGCTCCAATTGCCGTACCTGACCGCAGAACCTGCTTCGAAAGAACAAACTCCTGCTTCTCAGTCGTATGGTGTTTGGACAGATTCACAATCCGCACAGCAAACGCAAATGACTTCTCTTTAACCACATTCCCCATCACTCATTTTCATCTGCGATTCGTTGTCCCTTGTCAATTATCCATTGTTAATTATGAATCGTCAGCCCGCGTGCAATCTCGTCAACGAGTTCAGGATATCGCTGCCGCTGGCGTTCGGACTCCAGAAAATTGTTGATGGCTTCCACCACTTCTGCGTTC
Source organism: Planctomycetaceae bacterium (assembly GCA_041688565.1). Lineage (GTDB taxonomy): Bacteria > Planctomycetota > Planctomycetia > Planctomycetales > Planctomycetaceae > SXXK01. Next base: position 3,513 of record JBDNHX010000431.1, on the reverse strand, counting down.
CAGCCTACTTCGGGCCGCAGTAGATCATTTTGCACGAGCCAGTAACTCACCGCACACCACGCCCAAAGGGGAGCGTTGTCAGTCAAGTGACATTCCGGGGGCGGAAATCCGCCCGGACCGCGTGTGCCGTTCATGTACTGATGGATTAACTGCCGAGTCCGTCCAATCCTCCGAGCAATTTCCGAAGGCGTCACAAGGTCGCATTCGTCCACTCGAAGAACCTCGGCACCGATGCCAGCGTTCCGGACAGCGTTCCGAACAGCGTTGATGGCACCGATGATCGCATCTTCCAGAGCAGGTGCGGAGCGGCTGAACTCCATGTAAAGCAGTCCATACTGGATGCTCAAAGTCGCATCATCGCAACCCGCATTGAACAGGGCGTCTTCAACATGCTGAGTCAGTTCGCCGACTCCACCCACAATCAGGGCAAAGTCATGCTCGGGCTTACACGGGGGATTTGTCGATGTTTTCATGATTCTGTGTCTCCTTCCTGTTCGTCGTCGGAATCCGACCTGTGAGGGCAGGAATCGACGACCTTTCGGATTTGCCGAGCGTGGTTATCGGCGTTTCTCGGTGTCGACCAGACGCTGATGATGCAACCCGATCGAGAACTGAACGGGCAAAACAACCGGCCCCACGTATGGCCGCCTGACAGTTCCGATATGGAATTGTCTTCTGTATTTATCGGCGTCATCTATGAAATCCGTGGTAAAGATTTCCTGGCCACGGATGGCTCGCGTTAGCGGTCGGTGGCTGTAGTATTCGCCGCCGTTCCGCCCGGCGTTGCCCCTGTTTTTGATCCTGGCTTCGTACAGGTGCGACAATTCATGCTTTTCCCTCTGCAAACGGAATCGCAGTTCGTCGATGTGGTCGAGGATCTCGCGGAGGTTGTAGCCGCTGGTGATATGGAACACTTCCACCGGCGGGATCAGGATTTCACGTTGCGGCGCGGTCTGCAATGAGCAATGGGGCTCCGTGAGGAACCACAGAACGTCTGGCCGCGTTGGGGCTGATTGAGCAACAGGCCGAGCCGGAGCCGGACGCGCCAAAGCTGGGGCGTTCGTCGACAAGTGGAGGTCGGGCGTTCCGATGTGGAGCACACCTCAGCCTTCAGTTATCAGATCGGCCAGTTTCAATGTTCCATCCGCCAGCTTGAGTTTCAGCTCATCGGCATCCAGAGCCTGCAGTGGACTGATTTCGACGGGCTGGTGATCTGAGACCGGCTGACTGGCGGCGGTCAGCCATTGGCGTCCGATTCTGTTAAGAGCGCCGCGGGCGGTGTCAGCGGAATCTGAGCCTGACTTGTTCTTCACAGGATTGAATTCACGGTCGCGATTACCTTCAACAATCAGAGTCCGTTCAGCTAATGGCAGCGCGTCAAAGATAAACCGTTCCAGCTTGAAGGCATTGGGATTGCCAGAGTCCGATGGCTGGACAAGCTGGCCAGTCGCATTGATGAACGGGACATTCTTACGGGCAACATGCAGAGGCAATCGGCATCCGTCCTCGGCCAGCTGCTGTAAAAAGCTGCGATCAAAAACATGAATCGCCGTGTTGCCAGCCCAGAAGATCCACTGGCCGCTGTCATCGCACGCCGCGGCCTGCTCGGGAGTCAGCTCACTGTACTCAATGATTTCCGTGTGCCCGTTCACGTCGACCAGCACGCCCATGCGTTCTGTCGGGCTCGACTTGCAAACGACGTTCGTTGTCAGCATGGACTTCTGCTGAGCATGGAACCCGATCAGAGCGGGATCAGCGATGATGACAGTCGGATTGTCGACCTGATGATAAAAGACATGTTCCACACCCTCCCGCTGCATTCGATCAAGCAGGCCCGCGTTCCGAAGAGCCATGATCAGTCCGCCGTGTCCATCGGGAGACAGCGCCAGACCTGAAGGACTGCTGAGCAGGATCTTTCCTGTCGCGGCGTCCAGGGCCGGCAGACTGCCCTGCATGAAGAATACAACGGACTGCTTTGGCAGATTGAAATAATGGCTGGCTTCAAAGAACGCGACAGTTTCCTCATGAGTCGCATCGCTTGTCATAATCATCCAAAGGATGCTGGCGTTGTGGCGTTGACGGCGAGCCATAATCTGCTCGGCAAAAATCTGAAACAGAGTCCGCTGAGAAACGGGCCCGATCGGAAACATACCCTTCGGATGGTCAAAGCCCAGGCGAGTTCCCTGGCCGCCTGCGACCGTCACAACCGCAACCTTTCCGGCCGCCAGTTGAGATTCACCCACAGCTCTGGCCGCCTGCCAGCTGGCGTGATCCTCAGGAGAGATCGGCTGACGAATCACCTTTCCGGGAGCTTTGGCACGTTCAATTCGATCGCTCGCTGCGGCAGGGGCTGCATTCTCCTGCCGACTGCTTTCCCAGATTTCCTTCAGCTGCTTCAGGTCCGCGTCAGCCAGCTGACTGGCGAGCTGCGTCTGCTGTTTTTCGTCCAGCGTATTCCAGAACTGCACCGCGTGAAGCTGAGAAAACTGCTGTAAAGCCTGCTGAATGTGAGGAGGGACGGTGTTCATTGGTCTGGATCAGCCTGCTGAAGTTGGTCACGTCGAGCCGTGTTTTGACATTAAAATTGGAAAATAGATGCCATGTTTTCCGAGTGTATCAACCCGCACCTGGCAGTTGAGCCATTTGAAGGGGATGCAAACAGACATCAGCATCGCCAAACTCGCCCAATCATAACCAGATGAACTTCCCGACAAGGGAGGATGTGTCAGACTGTGACGGAAAGTCAGAGGAGATATCGTTTTCGCTTGCCTGTTTGCCTTTGGCGGCTGTAAGTTTGACCAACGAATCGAGCTCAGAATGCGTAGATTCCCGATATGGGCGTATTGCACGCCGGCATTTGCTGGTTTCCTTCCTGTTGACCTGAGAGATTTTTCGCGTGACCGGCGACGAAAAGACCAACGACGAAATTGAAAAGTCTGAAAATTCCTCCAGCCCGGGCACTCCCGCTCCCAGGGCTGTATTTTCGGACGACTTCGACGATCCAGAGAAGAAAACCGGGGAAGATGATCTTCCTGAGGATGAGCCTCTCACGCCGGAACTGGTCGAGGAGGAAGCCATTCGCGGCGACTTCATGCTCCGCTGGGCCGCCGTGTTCCTTGCGATTTTGATGGCCTTCGGGCAAATCAACGATACAAAGCCGCTGGTTTTGATTCGCTCGGGCGATCAGATGCGAGCCAACGGTTTTGTTCCCGTGCGAACGGATCAGTTTTCGCTCACGATGGACGGAAAATCGGTCAGTAATGTCAGCTGGTTGTTCGACCATCTTGTCAGCCTCTCGTGGCTTGTGGCGGGAGAAAAAGGGCTGACCCTTCTGAAAGTGCTGATCGCCGCGATTTCCTCGTTCTTCCTTGTGCGGATTTCGATCCCCGGCGTTTCCACCTGGTGGTCGTCGATTTGCGCTGTGTTTGCGATTGTCGCCTGTTCGTCGGACTTTCTGCCGTTGCCCGAGCTGATCACGATTCTGGGAATGACGCTGACGATGCGATTTCTGGT
>JBDNHX010000430.1:0-11696 GCA_041688565.1 Planctomycetaceae bacterium | reverse complement strand
ATTGCAAGGTGGGTGGCACGTTTATTCGCGTTTATTCGAACGCTGGCCCGAATCACCAGCCCCATCATCAGCCGCGACCGCAAAAGACAGCGCCAAACACCGTGGCTCCCGCACCCAAATGCAGACCGAGCTTCGGGGGAAATTTTTGGCGGCAGCCTGTATACTCATCCGCTCCCTGCAATACTGCCCTGAATCCTCGATTCGTAACAACCCCGGCAGCGTTGGACGATGACCGCTGAACCAGCTCCCATTGCACCACATGTCTCAGGTGCGTCTCGAAAACGTCGACATCTATGACCTTCGCATCCCCGATCGCCCTGACGCTGATAGCCCTCGCGCTGCCGATCGTGGCTTTGTACATTCTGAAAGTCCGCCTGCGACGGGTGCCCGTGTCGACCAATCTTTTCTGGAAACAAATCTACGAAGAGAAAACGCCGCGATCCCTGTGGCAACATTTTCGTGATCTGACATCCTTGCTGCTGCAGCTTCTGATGTTGCTGCTGCTCGTTCTGGCTGTGGCTGACCCGTATTTTTCCTCGCAACTGCTGCAGGCAAAACGCGTCGTGCTGGTGCTCGATAATTCTGCCAGCATGCGAGCCACGGATGTCCGCCCAACTCGACTCGATGCGGCTCGCCGATCGGCTCTGCAAGTCGTGGACGGACTGCGATTTCGTGATGAAATGGCTATTGTTCTGGCAGGCCAGACACCGGAAGTCATTGTCGGAATGACCAACCACGCTCCGACTCTTCGACAATCCCTCAACGCGATGGAGTTCACCGACAACCCCACTTCACTGGTCGCCGCAATTGAGCTGGGCAAACAACTGCTGGGCAAACATTCACACGGCCAGGTGATTGTGTTTTCAGATGGCTGCGTAGACGAAATCGCAACTCCAGAACCGGACATTTCTTCCAAAAAAATCACAACCAGTCCGGCCCTGTCTGATAAGCAATCAGCAGCATCGGAGGAATCGCCCAAAGCCGTGCCGATCGAATACCGTTTGTTTGCAACCGATGCGTCCAATATTGGAATCACGCAGTTGCAGGTCAGACGCAGCCTGGTGGATCCTGTCGGCTATGAAATTTTTTTGACCGTCAAAAATGCGTCCGCATCGCCTGTCGCCTGTCGCCTGGAACTGTCTCTGAATGATATCCCGGTAGACGTCATTCCTCTGCGACTGAAGCCCGAAGAAGTCTGGCGGCGTTCGATCGAAAAGATCTCGATCGATGGCGGCCAGATCTCCGCCGCTCTAACCCGGATTGAACCAGCAGCTGATAGCCGCAATTCGTCAATAGCAGCAGATCCAGCGAACCCACTTAATCCATCAGATCAGCCGGGCGACACGTCCCTCGATCTGCTGGAATCGGACAACGTGGCATGGGCTCTGTTGCCGGCTCGAAAAACACAAAAGGTGCTTCTCGTTTCGCCAGGAAATTTGTTCCTGACGAAGGTCTTCGAGGCCAATCGGCTGGTTCAAATCACGACCCAAAAAACAATCCCCGAACAGTGGCCGGCCGATTCCATCATTGTGCTGCACGGTGCCTTGCCGGCGACGCTTCCGCCCGGCAACATATTCGTTATCGATCCGATCGGCGACTGCGATCAATGGACGCAGGGGGAGTTCCTTGAAAATCCGATCGTGACGGAGCAGGACCGCTACTCCCCGTTGATGACTCATATTCGTCTCGACAACATTCTTGTTCACCAGGCAAGACAACTTCAATTCACGACGCCGCCTCATGCGCTGGCAACCAGCATCTCCGGCGATGTGATTTACGGAGCAGTAAAACGCTCCAACGGAAAATGCCTGGTGCTCAGCGTAAATCTTGACAGCAGCGATCTGGCTTTCAGGACCGTCTTTCCGATCCTGATCTCCAACGCGCTCGGCTGGTTTTCAGGAACATCGGGCGAACTGCAAAACTCGGTTTCAACCGGAGATCTTACGCGTCTGAATGTCGAAATGGCCGCAGACAACGTCGCTCTTCTTGAAGCGCCATCAGGCCGCACATCAAGGGTGACTATTCCCGATTCTTCCGCACCGTCCGGACGAATGATGACGCTCGGCCCATTCAACGAAGCTGGCATCTGGAAACTGACGGCAGAGAAATCGACGGAAAAAAAATCGACGACCAGCGAAACAGCCGCCGAGCTTCCGACACATACGTTCGGTCAGATCGCTGTCAATCTGGCAAATGAACGAGAAACCGACCTTCGTCCCTCCAAAGATCTTCAGGAATCGCAGGTTGTAAAAATGAACTCGGAGACGTGGATGAGTAAGCCGCTTTGGTTTTACCTGACGATAGCCGCGTGCCTGCTGACCAGTGTTGAGTGGTTTCTTTACCATCGACGGTTTATCTCCTGACACCGCATTCGCCACCTGCGCAGCGATTTTCTCACGAACGCCCCATTCTAATTTCAAGCCTCATGTTTTCATTTGAATTCACACGCCCAGCTCTGCTGATCCTGATAATCCCCATCATGATCCTGCTAGGACTTTTCTTTGCTCGCAGTCTCAGCGACTTTCCGCGACCTCAGCGAATCGTCTCCATGCTGACGCGGTCACTGCTGGCCCTGCTGCTGATCCTGGCGCTGGCCGGTCTGACCTGGCTGCATCGCACCGACGAAAAATTTGTCGTGTTCGTTGTGGATCAAAGTCGAAGCGTAGGCACCAATGGACAAATCGCCGCCGCGAAATTCCTGCAACTGGCGGAGCAGAGCAGGGGGCCTCACAAGGTTGCGTGTCTGCCATTCGCTGTGACCGCCGGCCCTGTGCAAATTGAGCCGCCGTTCAACGCAACTCCGCCACAAGCCGCTCCAGCGCAAGGAGCATTGCCGCCGGATCCCGGTTCTCTCGGCCTGAACGAACCCTTGGCGGACGAGCAGATGGCGGACGACAGCATGCAAGACGGCACAAATCTGGCCGCGGCCATTGAGGCTGCTGCTGGATTTGTGCCGCCTGGTTATGTGCCCCAAATCGTCGTGCTCACCGACGGAAATGAAACCAGCGGAAATGCGATGGCAGCAGCCTCCCGAAGTGCTGTCCCCATCTCGACGATTCCCCTGCCTCCGCGATCCGAACCGGAGATTCAGGTGTCGGAGGTCAACGTTCCGGCGGAAGTTCGCGAAGGGGAGCCGTTCTTTGTGGATGTCACAATTTCCTCCAGTCACGACGACGAAGGACTGGTGGAAGTTTTTCGAGGTGATCACAAAGTCGTGAGCGAATTCCGCAAAGTGATTGCCGGTGAGAATAAGTTTCGATTCCAGCAGTCGGTCGATCAGGATCGCATGGTCGCTTTTAAAGTGCGCCTGTCGGGATTCCGCAGCGACACGCTCCTGGACAATAATTCGGAGTCCGGCCTGGTTTACACATCCGGCAAGCCCAGAGTCCTGATCATCGAAAGTGATCCCGATCTCATCCGTGAACTCGCGTATGCTCTGGAAGATGAAAGTATCCAGGTCGATGTTCGTCCGCCGCAGGGGATGCCCGATTCCCTGGCCGGTCTGCAGAATTATGAACTGCTGATTCTGTCCAACGTTCCTGTGACTCAGCTGACGCAGCAGCAGATGGAAATCGCTCGCATCTGGGTTCAGGAACTGGGCGGCGGATTTATCATGTTGGGTGGTGAGCAGTCTTTTGGACTGGGCGGTTATTACAAAAGTACGCTGGAAGAAATCCTGCCGGTGCGCAGTGACTTTGAGAAAGAAAAGGAGAAACCGTCGCTGGGCATGGTTCTTGTCATCGATCGTTCCGGCTCCATGGATGGCGATAAACTGGAAATGGCCAAGTCGGCCGCTCGTTCCGCGGTGGAGTTGCTGGGGAATCGCGATCAGGTCGCTGTGCTGGCATTTGAAGACCAGACATCCGTGGTCAGCGAGATGCAGTCGGCGAACAACAAGGGCAGGATCAGCGACGACATTGCCGGGTTGCAGCACGGCGGCGGGACCAGCATGTATCCGGCCATGGAAATGTCGTTTCAGATTCTCAGTTCCACCGCTTCGAAACTTAAGCACGTCATCATGCTGACGGATGGGATCTCAAATTCCGGCGACTTTGAAAGCCTGGCCAGACAAATGGCGGCGGCAAAAATCACGGTTTCCGTCGTCGCTGTCGGAAGCGAAGGATCAACCGACACGCAGCTGCTGGAATCGATCGCCCGCATTGGCAAGGGTCGTTACTACCTTGCCGAAGATCCGTCGCAGGTTCCGCAGATCTTTGCCAGAGAAACTGTCACTGCCAGCAAGTCGGCGATTGATGAGCAACCGTTTGTGCCGCAGGTGATTCGTGCTACGAGAGCCCTTGCGGACATCGATATGGAAGCCGCCCCGTTTCTTCTTGGATATGTGATGACTCGCCCGAAGCCAACATGTGAGATCATCCTCGCGACAGAAAAAGGCGATCCGCTGCTTGCCTGGTGGCGTTATGGTCTGGGGATGACGGCCGCGTTTACTTCGGATGCCAAAAGCCGCTGGGCAGCAGAGTGGCTCACATGGCCCGGCTACGGAAAATTCTGGACTCAGGTTGTTCGCCACACCATGCGAAAGAGTGAGACACGAGGCATGCAGATCACCGCAGCTCGAAATGGAAATCAAACGGAATTCCTGGTGGATGCTGTAAACGATACCGGCCAGTTTCTCAATCTGTCCGAAATCGAAATGACGGTCATCAACCCCATGCTGCGGACAGAAAAAAAGTCGTTACGGCAAACGGCGCCTGGTCGTTATCGGGCGGTGATGTCGACCGCTCATCCGGGGGCCTACAATCTGGAAATCGTCATGAAGCAGAATGGGGAAGTGCTCCAGCGGCAATCGCGAGGACTCATGATCGGCTACAGCGACGAACTTCGTATTCGCCCGGTGAACGAACTGCTGCTGAAGGAGATCGCTCAGGTTTCAGGAGGAGTTTACAATCCCACAGCCGAAGACATTTTTGCACAGCGGAGTTCTTCGGCGACGCGACCGTCGCCTCTTTGGCCGTGGCTGCTGACTGCGGCTGCACTGCTTCTTGTGCTGGATGTTGCCCTGCGACGAGTCGACTTTTTAAGGCAGTTTCCGGGACTGCGAAGAAAATCGAACGGCTGAAGCCGGAAGGCTGTTGATTCAGCGAGCGGCAAGGGGCTCGCTCAATGGCAAGCAATTTGACAAAGTAGGCGTCACTCTCCGAGTGACGAAAACCGCATAACGCGGCGCTTGGCATTCATCACTCGGAGAGTGATGGCTACTATAATCCCAAATCGACTGTCATTGAACGCTAGCCGCGGGTAGCGGCCGCACTTTTACATGAACACCCGCGGCTAGATGGGTGTTGATTTAATCGTAACCCGATGCGTCAGCGAGGGATGTGTGGCGAAAAAGTAAACATTCGCCAAAGGTGTGGGCATTTGTTAAAAATGCAGGCGAAATCTACTTTCCCCACAGGTTCGGCGAATATTTACGCGAAAAACGCCACAAGTCTATCCCTCACTGACGTTTCGGGTTTTGAAAACCCAATAAGTCAACGACCCGTTGAGGGGCCTTCAACACAACGTCGGCGAGATGCAGAGAAATCGCGGGATCGCTGTATTCTGTCTGTCAACTGTATTCTGTCTGTCAACTGTATTCTGCCCGTCAACTGTATTCTGTCTGTCAAAGGGGAACGGCCGAGGATACGATTTGAGGACGTGAAACTCAGTCGGCGGATGCGCTTTCTTCGCCGAATCGGAGAATGACTTCTGCTCGATCGCAGGCAGAAACAGACCAAACTTTTCAGCAACATCCGGACCTGGATCGTGGCCCCGGGATCGTCGGAACAGGAATCAGCATGATGCATCACATTCAACAACAGGTCCGCGCGGTTCAAAGCCGGCAGCAACGTCAGTGGGTCTGGCAATGTGCATCCGCCGGCCTGCTGATCGGCGGTGCATCCGGTTGCGCATTGAGTTGTCTTCGTCTGCTGACCCGAAGCTCCTTTTCATGGATCTGGGTGGGGATGCTCGTCGCCATTCCTGCCATCATTGGCGTCACGGTGGCTTTCGCGCGGTCGCGGTCACAGCAATTCGCAGCAAAGCAGATTGATCAGTCCTGCAACCTGAAGGATCGCATTCAAACCGCTCTGCAGTTCCTGGAGTCCTCGCCCGTCGACTCATTGCGACGCCTGCAAATTGCTGACGCAGAAGAACAGATCCGTTCGATGAATCCGGCCAGCGTGGCGCCCATCATGGCACCTCAGTTCTGGAGCTGGGGACTCTTCCTTTCCGTCGTCGCGATGCTGCTCGCCACCATCACACATCGCCCGTCGCCATTGATGGCATCCGTCATCACGAACAGCGTTGTCACCGAGCAGGCTTCACGCGCTGCCACAGCCCTGGAGGAAGTGGAGGAATTTCAGAAGGAGCAGAATGACCCGGAACTGGAAAAAATGCTCAGCGAAATGAACAAGCAGATTCAGGCCTTAACGCTGCCGGGCGTCGAGCCGAAAGAAGCGCTGGCCCGCCTGTCGGAGATGGAGGCCTCCGTGCAGGAAATGCAGCAGCAGTTGAGTGATGCATCAGCCGAAAAGCAGCTGAAGGAAATCGGTGAAGCCTTGTCGCTCGCGGACGCCACGGCAGCGGCAGGCGAAGCATTGTCTCAGGGGGACATGCAGAAGGCAGCCGATGAGCTGTCGAAAATGGAGATGCCCCAGTTGGATCGAAAGACAGAAAAAGCCGTGTCTGAAAAACTTAAGCAGGCTGCGAAGAACGCGGCCGAGCAGACAAAGCAAAGTCGCATCAAAGAAGCCATGGACAAGATTCAGGAGGGAATGTCGACGGGCGAAAAAAGTAAATTTGAAGAGGGTGCAAAAGGTCTTGCCGGAGAATGCGAGAAACAGGCGCAGAAGAAGAAACTTTCCGAGCTGCTGAACAAGCAGGCGCAGGCTCTCGGTGAATGCAAAGCGGAGTGCGAAGGCGAAGCCAAAGCTCAGGCTCAGGCTCGGGCTCAGGGCCCAAATAAGGGCGGCAACAAAGCCGGCAAGGGAAGCCCGGGGGATTCGCAGGGCGAAAAGACGGCGAAACAGAAGACCGGTAAAGAGATGAAAATCACCGGCCAGGATTCTGGCACCGGCGAAGTCGATACGGAAACCACAACCAGTCCCGAGCAGGAACAGGAGGCTGTGCGTGAGTACCGCAAAAATGCAGGCAAGTACGAAGCCATGCAAGAATCCGCTCTGGAGACAGAATCAATTCCGCTGGGGCACCGGCAAACGATTCGTCGTTACTTTGAGCTGATCAGACCTCAGGGAACCGAAGCAGATTCCATCGACGCCGCCAGCCCCGCAGCGCCGCAATAATCCCCTGAACTCTACTCTCCACCAGCCGCGCCATTCTCAAAACCCGGCCCCGAGCACGTCTCGCGGGTTCATACCGCCTTTGCTTTTCCGGCGTGAAAAATGAACGCAGCGCTCAGTGCAGATACCAACTCTGCCTAAACCTCTGACGCAAGCTCGCGCACGTGCTGGAAACTGAACGAACGCACCGCCACAAAGCCGGTCGCTCATTGTTTCTGCTTCGATGCAATCAGGTTAATTTATCGGATCACCCATAGTTGTTTCTCGGGCAGGCTCACATGACTTCCGGGCAATTTCGTTTTGATGAAGTTGATAATTTTTTTGCATATCGGCACGGATACCCAAGGCCGGACTGGGATCGCCTCTATCAGTGGGTCGATGCACTTCCAGGGGATTTGGACCGACAGCATGTCTGGACCGAGGTTCAGGCCAGATGGCTAGGCCGACTGTCGGATCATCTGCAGGACAACTACAGCATCTGGGAATCAGTGAACTTTCTACTCGTGAGCAACCGCCCAAAGCCGGATTGCGAGCGACTTATTCGATTCTGTGAGAAGAGCCAAGCCCGGATCCTCAAGCTTCATGGCAACGCGGTGGTTGATGAGGGATTTGGGAAGATCGTCGTCCTTATTCTTTCCGACTCAGACGGCTATTTCGACTACATCGGTGACTGGTACCCGGAGGAAGGTGAGTTCGGCGGAAGTAGCGGAGTGTGCCTTTCGGGACCTTGTCCCCATATTGCTGTTCTGGCCGGACTATCGGCCACTTGTGAAGCCATGATCGCTCACGAGTTGAATCACTACTTCCTGCAGCACCTCGATTTGCCGAGATGGCTGGATGAAGGCATCACGCAGATCGTCGAAGAGGAGATCGCTGGGCTTGGGAAGCCTGAGCGAGATCGTGAACTGTCTCGAAAGCATGCGATCTGGTGGAACTCTGAAACTATTCAGGAGTTCTGGTCGGGGCAGTCATTCTCGGCGCCTGATGATCGGCAGCAGATGAGCTATGACCTCGCGATGCAAATGGCAAGTCATCTTCTCCAGAAATTCCCATCTACGTTCGCCGAATTTCTGACCTCAGCGAAGTCTGCAGATGCTGGGGACGCCGCACTCTGGGAAAAGTGCCGCTACAGCCTCAACCAGTGCGTTGCAGAAATCCTCGGCAACCAGGACTGGAATCCAAAGCTGCCGGCCGCAGGTGAAGCTACGCCTGGAACGGCTTACACCCCCGAGTTCCCTGCACTGCGATAAAAGCATCCGCCACTGACGTACTTGTCCGTGACAGCCCTGACGTCAGCGGTCAAAATCTGCCCGTCGGATGGCTCGCAGCATCCGCCTGTCGGTAGTCGCGAAATTTCGGAATTGGTCACAAAAGGTGTCAGGACCCGCTTATTGGCAAGCGAGAGGGATTTGGGTGTCGCTTCGACAGGGGAAGACCAAAACGATCAACTCCGGGTAATCGGTTTATCTTGTTCCGAATCAAGGATTATGCATTACCTCGTCAGCCATCAGACTAATCGGTCTCGACGCTCTCCTGGCGTTCGGCGAGGGAGTCTGACTCGGTTTCGTCTTCGTCGTCCTCTTCCTCGCCGGAGCAAAGTGGCAGCGTAAAGGAAAAACAGCAGCCGCGGGTTGGATTGTTTCGGACTCTGATGTTGCCATGCTGACGCTCAATCACATCGCGACAAATGGCAAGTCCGATTCCGAATCCTTCTGTTTTTGTAGTGAAGAATCGTTCAAACACACTGTCGGGAATTTCCAGAGCCAGTCCTGGACCGTTATCCGAAATCTGAACCAGAATATGGTTGGGGTTGTTGTCCGGACCTGCGGTGATCGTGATTTCAGGGCCTTCAATTTTCGCTTCTTCACACGCCTCCATCGCATTCACAAGCAGATTGATGATCACATGCGTGGTCTGCACGGTATCAACGTGAACCATTGGGCTGGTATCGGACTCAAGCACAAAATACGGATCGTGCACATGAATCTTGGCACCGCTTCGATCCGACTGAGTCCCCACCATTGTGATGGCATGATGAACCATCGTGGCCAACTTTGCAGGGGCCAGTGTCATGCTGCGGTTGGTGACGAAGTCGCGCAGACTTTTAATGATGGCTCCGGCATGCTCCACGCTGGTGCCGATATTGCGGGCACAGGAAAGAATAGTCTCCGGCGGCTGAGCATTTTTTACTCGGTTTGTCAGCGTATACAGGTGATTCGAAATGGCCTGCAATGGCTGGGTGAGCTGATGCGCAAATTCAGTCGCAATGTTGCCCAGCAGACTGAGCCTGGTGGCGCGATCCAGTTGTTCCCGCAAGCAGATCAGTTCTTCCGTCTGAGCCCGCTCCACATCGTTGTTGGTCAGATACAGTGTCAGATCCTGGCGACGTGATTTCGGCGATGCGGTCTCCACGCGCGCGGAATATGAGCACGGGCGGGCATTTGCATCAATCGCAAAAAACTGAAGTGACCTTGGCTGCGACGCGCTAACAGCCGCATGAATGGTTTCCAGCACAGCTTCGCCAGAATTTCTGGAAACGAACTCCGTCAGCAGCAGACCGACAACCTGAGGTGGCCTCTGCTGGCGAAACGGAATGACGCCGACAATTTCAAGCTGCGAATTCATACGCAGAGCAAAATCGCACGCCCCGTTGACGACGCTTTTCCATTGCCGTTGATTTCGACGTCGGATCTGCTCACGCCGTGAAAGCTGAACAGACCGCATCAGAATGCTGCCACAGAGTCGAATCAGCTGCCGAGTGTTCACATCCAGGCGCTGTGCACCAGCTTCCAATGCCAAGCCGATCACCGCGCTGAGGCGACCGCCCGACGTCACAGGAATCATTTCGTAGGCATCCAGATTCAGCTCGCGCAGGAGACCGGAGACGAGCTTGCTGCAGGCATTTTTTCTCTCGTCAAAGGCAGAGAAAAAATCATTCCCGGCTTTCAGGGATGTAACGGCATCCGTGCTGAACAATTGCATGGGCACGTTCTGCATCCGGGGGGCGACGGCAGGCGCGGTGCCAGAGGACCATTCGGCAATTACCGAACTGGTCAGTGATGCACATTCTCCTTTGCGCAACCACATCAAATGGACATGCTGCACATCCGCGAGTAGTCCGATTCTGGATACAACTTCTGCCGTCAGCGGTTTGATCAGAGCAGGCCGGATGTCCGACAGCATACCGCTTAACTGAATCGCATAGTCCCGAAGAGCCTGTTGATTGTCAGCCGGCAGCGACATCATTCACCCCCGTGGAAACGAGCAGAAAAATCCCAGTCGCGCGCGAAAACAGGGGGCTCAGCACACTGAGCCCTGTCGGTGAAGCCTGATGATCAGTCGTCGTTCAGCCGCATCAGCAGGAACAGGATTTCTCTGAAGAGGGTAACGATTGAACCGAACAGCATCAACGCACCGGCCACATGAGCAGTGGTGGGCAGATGATGCATGATCGCGGATGTTTCGTAGAGGATGTAACCGCACATCAGCATGATCACGCCTGCGGAAAAGCCGAGTCCCAGACTGAAGCCAAAGATGGCGGAAGCAACGCTGACGGCAAACAGACCAATCCCGGCAAGAAACAAGGCGTTCCTCATGAAGGAAAAGTCGGTCTTCGACAGAACGACGTACAGAGTCAGCGCACCGGTAATAAGCAGAGTCAAAAATCCAGCCTGACCAATGAGAGCCGGATTGGTGTGGGCAACAAAAGTTAGTATCGGCGCTGTAATGACGGCCTGAAGCCCCACGTAAAGTCCGAGGCCTGTGTATTGAGCGATTGCCGAGGCCCCGCTGAAGGCAAGACGCTGAGCAAACCAGGAAACGCCAAGGAATACGAACAGCCCGATCCACACCGACTGCCCCATTATCTGGAGCAGTGTGACGTTGAAGCCGGTTTGGAAAAAGATGAACTCGAGGCCCACCAACAGCAGGATGGCACCAAACACGTGCGCGTAAACTTTTCGCAGAAAGCTGAGCCGCTCGCTTAAGGCAGCATCCACAACGAACATATCACGAGGCGGTGCGTACGGATCGGTATTCTGAAAGGACTGGCTCATCAGAGTGGTGTTCCTGAACGTGCAGAGCGAGAAAGCGGCCATACTTCGCCCATAAAGGGGACGATGAGGGTATACCCTTCCCGCAAAAAAAAGAACAGTCACAGAGGAAATTCCGATCGCGTTTTCGATCACACCGTGGCTGGCAACAGGATAATCCACGGTGAACGAGTCATTAGCAATGAACGCGGGCCATCAGCAATCAAAGTAGAGCGAAAACTCATACGGATGAGGCCGCTGATTGATGGCTTTGACCTCATCTTCCCTCTTGTGCAGAATCCATCGCTCAATGACGTCCGGAGTAAAGACGTCGCCACGGAGAAGGAAGTCGTGATTCTTTTCT
>JBDNHX010000429.1:0-8305 GCA_041688565.1 Planctomycetaceae bacterium | reverse complement strand
GACGAATTGGTTTATTAACGCGTCGCACTCCTCTTTGGGATGCGGTTTACTGAGTGGAAACGCCTTCACCGAATCAGCAAACTTCTGAAAACGCGAGGCATGATTCGCGACATACTGAAGCATAGAAGTCGATAGTCTGGACAAATCTCGCTGGTGCAGTTGCTTCAAAATGTCGAGCATCTCAGTTGCCGGTTCAACGGCAGCAATGAAGTTTATTTCGCTGGAGAGCTCTTTTCTTGCAAGTAGCTGAGTGTCAATAGATGCGATGTCCACTAACGCGGCCTTTGTCGCGTCGAGTTGCTTTTCTCGTTCTGGTGTTATGTCGTTGCCCGTCAGTGTCATAGTGCTAGTCGATATGGGGATGCTAACGGCTTTTGGAAAATACTCAACGGACTCCCGTAGGGTGCGTAAATGTGTGATGACACTTGGCGTGCATCGTTCACAAATAACCTGCCGCAGAGAATCAGACATTGAATAAGGGTGCGTAGCTCGTTGATTCAGAAAAGTGGAGAGCGTCAAGGGTCCGGCCTCTTTGTTTGCCTCATCCGTTGACGAACGGACTTGTCGTCGGCCTCAAGGACGCATGGTGGATTCAATGTGAAGCCGTCTTGCCATCGATTCCACCCAGGCTTCATTGCCGAATGGCTTGCCTCGCTGAGCAGACAGCCGAACCGCATCCAGTTCCTCTTTCGTGATGCTCTCATTTACCTGAGCCGTCCAGCCGGGAAGCCTGGGCAACAGCCACGATGACAATAGTTTGGGTTCGGGTTCCGGTTTTGCAGCCAACGCCACAGCGAGCCCCAGCGCCAATCCTCCGCACGTTTCACGAAGCCAGCCCAAAGTGCGTTTCGTTCCACGTAACGACACACGACAAAGAAATGCTCCTTATCATGAATCGGAAAACTCTTGTAGTGTTGATGATAAACATGGCCCATGCCGCTGGTGCGATAGAGGGGTATGGTAGCGCATCGTGTGCGTGCCACAAATTCAACTCATAAAACGACCCCTCTCACCATCCACCAGCGGTCTCAATACCAGATGATCGTGATTCGACATCAACTGGCAGGCGTAATGCTCAGTATCAACACACAGGCCTGACCCCTTTGATGTTCAAAACCGCTGTTATCCGAGTCGGCCGAACTGCTGGTCCAGGGTGTCGCGACTGAGTGTGAGCGACGTGGGGCGTCCGTGGGGACAGTGGTGAGAGTCGTCGACCAGATGCCGTTGTCGAAGCAGTTCCTGCATTTCTTCCGGCGTCAGACGGTGGCCCGATTTAATGGCTGCTTTGCAGGCCATGGTGTGCAGCATGTGGTCCAGCAGATCGCGGCGTGTCATCTTGCCGTCGTTCTGAAGAAGCTGCTCGGCGAAGTCCTTGACGATTCGGATGAGATTGCCGCGGGGGATCAGAGTTGGATGTGACATGAGCAGAATCGTGGTCCCCCCGAATTCCTGAAGTTCAAAGCCGATCTCCTTGAGCAGATCGAGAGATTCAAGCAGGGCCACGCACTCCGTAGCCGAACATTCGATCGTTTCCGGAATCAGCAGTCGCTGACGCTCCACGCCTCCTGCAAGAATTCGGTTTCGCAGATGCTCGTAAAGGATGCGTTCGTGCAGCGCGTGCTGATCAATCACTTCCAGCCCAGTGTCACTGGCGAGCACGATATAACAGTCATGAATCTGAATGGCCCGGAACTCATTGGAAGGAGGAATTGCGTCCAGAAGGCCCGGCGATACGCTGGCACCGCCCGCTTCAGTCTCCGAATTTGCCCCAGTATCACCATCGACGTCACAGTCGTCAGTGCGTTCCGAGCGAGATGAAACGGAGATCAAATGGCCAGGCGATTCGGCTCCGTTTTCCAGATCGATTTCTGTGCCGGAGTGCACTCCAGTGGCAAACTCGGCTCGAGGCGAATTTGGTTCCGCGAGCGGTTGAGTCGGCTCGACTGCAAGTGCCGCAATCACGGCCGGGTTGGTAAACACTGCACGGTCGTTTGCTGACGACCGACCATGAGGATTCAGGGTGGTGGCCGGCGATCTGGCAAAATCTCCGATCCTGGGCGGCTGAATGATTGTCTGGGT
The DNA here is from genome assembly GCA_041688565.1 of Planctomycetaceae bacterium. Taxonomy (GTDB): domain Bacteria; phylum Planctomycetota; class Planctomycetia; order Planctomycetales; family Planctomycetaceae; genus SXXK01. Next base: position 6,226 of record JBDNHX010000429.1, on the reverse strand, counting down.
GGCCCAGATATCGAGTTCCTTCTGAGCCGCTGGCCGGGGAGCGGGGCGATCGAACTTCAATTCATTCGACGCTGCCCGCCCTGCCCCATTGACTTCAATGTTGGCCCGGAACTCAAGCGTCAAAAACTTGTCTCGCAATGTTTTCAGCAGCTGGCGATAAAGCAACTGACTGTCCTGAAACCGAACTTCACTTTTGTTCGGATGCACGTTGACGTCCACCATGGCCGGTGGAAGTTCCAGGAACAAAAAGCTGACGGGATGTCGACCCACCATCAGCAGTCCGCGGTAAGCTTCGCTCAGAGCATGCTGAAGGCTGCGGTCCTGAATCCATCGACCGTTCAGAAAAAGATACTGATCCTTCCGAGTCGACCGATTCAGAGATGGCTCACCAACGTAACCCCACAGCCGAATGATTTCGCCGGATGGGAGTTCCGCCTCCGATGAAACAGCAATCAAATGGTCGGCCACTTCACTACCCAAAAATCGACGGACTCGGTCCAGCGCATCAGCAGTCGCCGGAAACTCATAAACCAGTTTTTCATTATGACGCAGCACGAGATGCAGATTTGGATTGGCAATCGCGATTCGTGAAAACTGCTCGGCAATATGTCCAAACTCCGTCGACGCTTTCTTCAAAAATCGTCGCCGTGCCGGAGTATTAAAAAACAGGTTATGAACCTCCATCACGGTGCCAGCCGGGCAGCCGCAGTCACGATTTACGACAATCTGTCCGCCGTGGCTTTCCAGTTCTCGGCCAACCACACATTCTTCAGGTCGAGTGCGAATCCGAAAACGAGCCACCGAAGCAATCGACGCCAAAGCTTCGCCGCGAAATCCAAGCGTCGCCACATGGTCCAGATCGGCGTCCGATCGAATCTTGCTGGTTGCATGACTGGTCACGGCCAGAAGCATGTCGTCAGGATGGATGCCTTCACCATTGTCAGAAATTCGAATGAGGTCCAGACCGCCGTTGACGATGTCAATTTCAATTCGCGTCGACAGAGCATCGACGCTGTTTTCGAGCAACTCCTTGACGACACTGCCCGGACGCTCAATGACCTCTCCAGCCGCAATGCGGTTGACAACGTGAGCATCCAGTTGCTGAATTCTTGGCATGATGAGTCTGACTGGGGCAGGATTCTGTGGAATTCTCTGAGATCCTGCAATTATACCGGCGATCGCCCGAAATTTCCTGCTGATCCTGCTTGTATCTCAGGTTGAGCAATCTGACTGGTCAGCCTGAGGCAATTTTGAACGCATGGCAGGCTGAGCAGGCTCGGAATCAAGCTGGGTTGTCAACCTGATCAGCCTTAGCTATGACAGCTCGACTGGTTGCACTAGGCGTAACAGGAAGTGAGAGAGTAAGATCAGACGTTTTAAAGCGTCTTTTTCAGTTGCTGGCAGGAGCTGTTCCCTACCATGAATGACGCCAGTTCGGACTTCGAATGGATTCCATTCTTCTTACTGCTTCAGACCTTTCACATACTCGATCACATCCGCCAGATCCTGAGGGCTCAAATCCTTTTCGAGACCGTCGGGCATCAGGGATTTACCTGTACTTCTCAGCTCTTCAATTTCGGTTCTGAGAATAGATTCTGTCTTTGCTTCGGCTGCCGTGAGCGTGATGCTGCTGCCGGTTTCTGTGGACAACAGTCCGATCACGCTGCGGCCGGATGTGGTGACGGCCACAAAGTTCAGATACTTTGCTTCAACGGCCGCACTGGGATCGAGGATGGCCGTGAAGAGAGATTCCGGTGTGCGTGTCGTCAGCGAAGCAAGGTTGGGACCTACCTCAAAACCGACTCCTCCCTGTTTGTGACAAGTCGTGCATTTTTTTCCAAACAGAATGGCGCCACGAGCTGCATCCCCGGTCAGTTTCAACGCCGGCTGATACGACTCCGTCACTGCTTTGCGATCGGCCGAAGTTCCGGACGCGAAGGCTTTTTCCAGTCGCTCACGAACCGTGACGTCTCGCGTTGTCAGCAGTCGTTGTCTCATAGAAGCGTCGATTTCTGCTGCGGCGACGGTACCGGACTCCATCTGCACCAGAAGTTTTATGACCCACTCCGGACGACTGGAAAGCACTGTCAGAATCTGAGACCGAATGGAGGGCGAATGAGAAGACCAGGCTGCCAGCATGATCTCCGCTACTGATTCCTTCGATTGCCTGCCGAGGTGCTGAATCACGGCTTCCTGCACCGAGCCTGGAGTCTGCGGGGTCAGCATGTTTTGCAGCGTCGCTTCATCTTCCGGATGATCGGCATCTCGCAGCAGAAGCGGAATGGCAGCCACGCGACGGATTTCATGTACCTCCGGATCAGACACCATCCGGCGAGCAATCACGAAGGCGGCTGCGATTTGATTCTGGTGCTGCGGAGTTGAAATGTGATCCGACACCACCCAGCCTCGAGCCTGCAATCGATCAAGCATTCTCGCAAGGCTCTTCAACTGCCAGGCCTGCAGCCGATCGCTGGAGTCATCAACTGTCAGCAGCAACAGCCGTTCAAGATCAGCATCGTTGGCAATAGAGGCCGCTTGTTCGAACAACACGCTGGTCAGTTCATCACGGTCGCTGGCGGTGAAGCCCGGCATGTTTGTGACGTCCGGTGCGAGAGTCGATGTTTCTTGCTGAACAATGTGCCCAAATCGATCGATCGTATTGTTGATATTGTCGGCATTGAGTGAGCTGATCATGGCAGCTCGCAGGTACGGGTCTGTGTCTCGATGCAAAAGATCTCCGAGGATCGTTGCGGCAGCAACGTCGCCACGTTGGCCCGCAACACACGCAAGTTCCAGGCGAACTTTCGCGTCGGGATCGTTGATCAATGCTACGAGTGAACTCAACGGGACATTTGCCGTCGGTGCGAGTCGCACGGCCCAGCGACGTACCGCGGGATGAACATCCTTCAGTGCCGCAGTGATGAGATCCGGTGACAGTTTTTCGAGTCCCTCCAGAGTGCAAAGTGCATGAAGTCTGGCGGTTGGTCGTGATCCGTCTGTGACCATTTTCTTAAGCGGCTCAATAGCCGTTTCATCCCTGGATGCGACCAGCAGCCGCTGAGCCGTATCACGTCGCCAGCCGTTGGGGCTTTCAAGTTGGGCGACGAGTTCCGTTGTGGAAAGGTTGTCCATGCGCGGTGTTGGCGGACTTGCGGGCGAATCGGAACCCGCGGCTAGCGCCTTGCGGCTCAAAGGCACAATACGATAGATGCGGCCTCGGTCATCACCCGATCGAAAGAACGGTCGCAGCTCATCCTGTCCCTCTTTGGGCAGCCAGTGAGGATGCTCAATCATATATCGGTACATGTCGACAATCCACAGCGCGCCGTCGGGACCAGTTCGAACCATGACAGGGCGACACCAGCGATCTTCCGAAGCAAAAAAGTCTGTCTTGTCCACTTCAGCCGGATCACGTTCCAGGCGAAAGCTGACTCCGTCGTCAATGAGCAGATTGTGCTGAACGAGGTTGCTGAAAGGTTCACAGGTGAAGGCGTGTTGCGTTTCAAGACCCCCCATTCGTCCCTTCTCCCCCGCGGGGGAGAAGGTGGCCGTTAGGCCGGATGAGGGGGCTTTTTGTTCTGCCGCGTTCGAAGCCAAAGCCGCGGCCCCCTCACCCTGACCCTCTCCCCCGGCGCGGGGGAGAGGGGACTTGGAATGGCCTGAGAATGTTTTTATCTGCGCGTCACCAAACAACACCTCATCCAAATACACGATCCCCGAACAAGCCGACGTGTACCGACCAGACTGCTCAAAACTGTGAAACCGTTTTTCCGGGGGAGCCGCTGCATACACGGGCGGGTTCGACTCCGTCATCAGTCGACGAGGATCGGGTGGAGCGAAATGCAGATTGCGGCGGATGAACTGGTCTTCAAGCACATAATGCCACAGGGGATAACTGTTCTGTTCGCCAAACCAGTTGCCCCAGGCATCGCGATTCCGTCCAAACTGCGACGGGCCGCTTTGAGGATCGATGAGACCTTCAGTCGGACGAATTCGAAAGTCGCGACTTCCGACCGTTGTCTTTTCATTGGTCACATGCGACAAAATCTGACTTTGGGCACCGTAGCCCGGATGATGACTTCCGCTGGCACAGTGAATCCAGTTATCCAGTCCCCAGCGCAGGCCGTTGACTCGCAGCTGCTGGTTGCCTTCAAGAAATCCGGAATACAGCGTCTTGCGAATATCGGCCTTGCCATCGCCGTCGGTGTCTTCGGCATAAATCAGTTCCGGTGCCGCCGTGATCAGCACTCCCCTGCCCCACGCCATGACTCCGTTTGGGAATGGAATATCCTGCAGCAGGATTGTGGATGTTTCGTACTGGCCGTCGTTGTCTTTGTCTTCCAAAAATCGAACTCGTCCGCCCGGCTTGCCGTTGTTGTCCATACCCGACGGATAGTCGGCCATTTCGGCGACCCACAGCTTGCCATCAGCTCCCCAGTCAATCGCCACGGGATCAATGACAAGTGGCTCTGCGGCAACTAGCTGCAACTCAAAGCCGTCTCGCACATGAGCGACCTTCATGGATTCTTCAGGTGAGAGTGGCGGCGTATCGGGACGCGCAACAACTTCATTGATTTGTGGTTCACGCGAAACTTGTGCAACCGCATAATGAGTCGTCACTTCATCGACCGTCAATGCGCGATCGTACAAGGCCACTTCATCCATGCGCCCTTCCAGTCCAAACATTTGATCGTTGCGGCCGCCAAGGAAGAGATCTTCGCTGTCGGCGAAAGTCGGTGCCAGTTCACCGTTGATCTCCGGTTCTGAATTGCCGTTGAGGTACACAGTCACGTGCTTCCCGTTTCGCACAAGAGCAACATGATGCCACGTGCGAGTTTCCAGAACTGTGCGTCCCGCCAGCGCTTCATCACGTTCATTGCCGTTGAACAGCAGCAGCTTTCCATCCCAACCCTGATTCAGATAATTGCCGCCAATGCCCAGATGATCTCCCCCCACGCCTGGATCGGCATTCGGGCCGCGAGAGAAAAAGTATCCCGTGACCGCTCGATCGCTGTTCGGAAATCCATTCCAAACCCAGCATTCGACGCTATACGTTTCGCCGAGCTTCGGCACTTTCGCGGCAACTCGCCCGCCCGCGAAATGAGCCGCTCGGTTTCCTCGCGGCTGCTGGTTCAAACCGTTGCCTCGTGGACCGGGCAGATAGAACGCGATGCCGTCTTCGTAAACTGCATGGTGACTGCCGATTGCGTCGACGGCGTACCGTACACCCGCCGCTCCGTCGGCGGGAATTTCTGCTTGCCCATTTGCTTTGTCGATGGATTTGCCCATCGCGGCGGAATCCCGTCGAGGGAGCGACCGGTGTACTGTACTTTCAATCTCGCCCAGACGCCAAAACGCTTTCGGCTTTGACTCCACAATGGCCGTTGCGTAGGCGTGCTGTTCGTCGATTGTCGGCTTGCGCGGTTTATTTGAGACCTTTTCAAGCAGCCTTGTCAGAGTCTCCACGATTTGCGGCTCGGCCTGCTCTTCCAGTCCAGCCGTGCGCGCAGCCCACGTTGTGTAGCCGCCAAGTTTGTGCTGTTCAGGCGGAGGAATGTATCCTTCAGCTCCGTTGGCGAGTTCAATGTTCATCGTGGGAGTTAACGGGCTGCGATTCTTCAGCTTAATCCCGGTGATGCCATAGACCTCATCGGGAATCGCAGTGATCCCGCCATCGCCAATCCGAATCGCCTGCAATTTTAATTCGGCCGTCGGGTCTTCGTGTAACCGCAGTTGCTCAAAGGCATAGACCTCCGACCAACCTCGCGGCAAGCGGTCACCGACCTGAGCCGCCAGCTCCTGCGCCCATTTCAATCGAGCATCATCAGGCACACGTCGATTGAGCTTCAGCGTTTCTTCGGCCATCGCCAGTGTGATGTTCGATTCATGGCGGATGCTTTGATAAGCATTGAAGGCGATCTTTGCGATCGCGGTCGTATAGGCGTCCAGGCCGACATCCATCTTTGGCCGACTGTAATCCATCCACATGCTGTCTCCGCTGGTGCCCTGAGACATGAGGCCGATAAATCCGGGCTGCTGATTGGTGGCTTCCAGCAGTTCGCCGAGCTTGAGTCCAAAGCGGCCGGCAAAGTCGCCGGAGACCAGCGGCGCGCCGTAGTAATGATTCGCATAATTCCCCAGCACCGCCAGCGGTTTTCCATCGCGAGTTTGAACGGACAGCAGGGTTAAGTCAGTGTCCGCTGGTCCTGATGGACCAATATGATTG
>JBDNHX010000428.1:0-14289 GCA_041688565.1 Planctomycetaceae bacterium | reverse complement strand
TCAGTCTGACGCTCAGAACTTACATAAGACTTCAGATTCGACAATCCGGAACCGGGATCGAAAACACGAAACGCATCCCATTGATTTCCCAGGTAACCACCTTCCGGCACGATACGGTCCGGAGCCAGTGTTACGTATTGAGGTATCTCAACATCGTGGTCCGGAAGTTCATGAGCGACAATCGCACCGAGCGTTGGATATTTCAATGTCGGCTCAGGACGATAGCCGGTCTTCACATAAGCCGCACCTCGTTCGTGGTCGCCTTCTTTTGACGTGAGCGAACGAATCAACATGCACGAATGCAGTTGCTCCGCCATTTGAGGCAGCAGTTCAGAAATGCGAATGTCGCCAGCAGACGTCGCGATATCTTTCACTTCGCCGCCGGACTTCGTCCCCGCATGCGGGTCCCAAGTCTCCAACTGACTCATCCCGCCATTCATCCACAACGTGATGAGCGATTTTGGTCTCTCATCCCGCCGCCGCATGGCGGCGCGGGCCGTCATGCCGGGCAGAGCGAGCGAAACTCCGCACGCACTTAGAAATTGTAAAACCTGTCGGCGAGTTGGATGTTGCATTTTAATGATTCCACGAAAACTCAGGACTATTAAACAACGTCCACACCAAATCCTCGACCACTTGTGCCCGGGTTCGCGTAGGCTTTTCGGTCGCGTCAACTTCCGCAGCATCTGGATTCGCCTTGCGTTTCTCTGCCGCTGCTTCCGTCGTTGAATCCAATAAGCCAAGGAAATACTCTCGTTCGTCATAACTCGGGTGACGAGACAAACACGTCAGAAAACAATTGTCCACGATCGCGGCGTTGTCCGGAGAGAATTGGATGATCTCTGACGGCGCCGAGAGATTGTCAACTTTGCTTCGTTCCGCAGTGAAGCGACCGTTCATGCGCAGCAATGCTTGAGGAATCGTGCCAACTTGTTGCAAGAGTTCGTCATCTCCCAGATCACCGTATTCATTGATGAAGTCGTTCTCATTACCAAACTTCGTCAGTCGCACAAACGGGTTGGAATTCTGATCGATCGTGCGAATATGACCGGCCTGAAACAGTGAACCAATCACTTGCTCCGGACGCAGCCGCACCAATGGAAACACCGACCACGCCTGCACTTGTTTCGTATATGCATCTTCGCTATCAGCACTTGTTTCAGATGAAAGTCGAAAGACATCCGACAGCGCGATTATGCGAATCAACACACTCAACCGATCACCGCGAGCACGAAATTCCTCGCCTAGAATATCCAGCGCGTCTGTTTCGCCATCCTCAGGATGCGGCAAATCGTCAACTGGTTCCAGCAGTGGTTTCCCTGTCATGAATCCCCACACTCGATTCGCAATCGCGCGTTCAAAGCGACGATTGTCTTTGTGCGTCACCCATTCAGCAAGGCGATGTCTCAGACCTCCGTCAGCAGGCAACCATTCCGGGTGAAACGGAACAGCCTCCGGCACAACTCGACCTTCCTCCGCTCCCGGATCAACGACTTTGTAAACAACTTCCTGCTTATCTTTACCTTTCGCAAAGTCAGCGACTCCGCCAAGCGTCACAGTCGCCTGGCAATAAAACGCCGCCAAACCTTCAAAGTCTGCCTGCTGCCAGGCTGGGTCGAATGGATGATCATGGCACTGCGCGCAGTCGATGCGCTGCCCGAGGAAAGTGCGAACCGTTCGGCCCGCCAGTTTGTTTTCGTCTAAGTCTTCATCTTCCATCCGCGCAACCGTAATGAAGTTTGCTGCCGGTCGGTCAGTCCACAAACCTTCCGCAGCAATCAGTTCTTTTGTCATCTGCGACCATGAAGCATCCTTACGTAGTTGTTCGGCAAGCCATGCTGTCAGTTGGTCGCGGCGAAAGATGATAAATGGACCATCTTCGACTCCCACAAGACTACGAGCCAGACGTTCGGCAAAGTAATCACTGAAACGGGAATCTTTCAGCATCGCAACCACCCAGCGATCGATCTTGTTTGGCTGCTGGTCGGCTTCAAACGCGCGGATGTCTTCCAAGGAAGGCACGGTCCCAAACATCGCCAACGACAATCGGCGAAACACGGCAAGATCATCAACCGTGTTGACGACCTGAACATTCTCTGACTGCCATTGCTCATGAAACTGTTCGTTGATCCGTTTCACTGCTGTGTCAAGCTGCTGTTCCGGAACCACTTCAGCAGGTGTTCCAGTGAGATCTTCAACACGTCCGGCAACCTCAACGGCTTTCATCACCAAGCCGGCAATCAGCAAAGCAAAAAGTATTACGACCGCACGCATGACATATGATCCCGTGATGAATTACAGACTTCCTACAGTATATTTCGTATCATCCGGCAGAAACTTGGCAATCAACTGCGAATTTTGGGTTAGATTCAACGAATTCAGAAAGTAGACGTCACTCTCCGAGTGACGAAGGCCGCAAAACGCGGCCCATGGCATTCATCACTCGGAGAGTGATGGCTACGACAATCGCAAATCGAATGGCATTGGACGAGGCTCTCGCGGAGCCGTACGCCGCTCAATTCGTAGAAACGCGCCAGGTGTTTCGGTTTAATGCCTGAGACGCCAGCCTTCCGAAAGCCCTGGCGGCTTCCGCTACATTGATTTTCCGTCAATGGGAGTGCCATTGGCTAAACGGCCGCGATCACCGAACTCGCGGGATTCTGCGTCTTCTTTCTCCCCTGAAACATTCTCACTGACTATGATTCGACGGATAATTCGGATCGTTGATCGAATCAAAGACAAAATGTGAGCGGGAAAACGAACAAGACCCGAAATTTTTAGACCCGGCAATGAATGCCGCTGATGACGAACTCCCAATGATTTTTTGAGGCAGAGTGGCACTCATGGCTGATTCACTTCTTCCCGTTGCAAACATTCCCGGGTCTGATCAGCGCGGCGCATGCCCGTGCTGCAGCGGCTGGCGTCGCTGGCTGACTGTCTTGTTGGCGCTTGCGATGACCATTGCCGCGCAACTCTTTCTGACTTCACCTCCGGTGCTGGCTGAAGAAAATGTTCAGGCTGTGAATGCCAGGGCCGTCAAAAAAGATGCTGGCACTGCCGACACCAAGGACACCAAGGACACCAAGGACACCACCGACTCAAAGACCACCAGGGAGTCAAAGACCACGGAGAAAGAAAAAGAATCTGAGCAACCGTATATCCGCATCCGGAAGAATGAAAAGAATCTGGCGGTGGCCCTTGAAACGTCCATCATCACTTTCGGCAGTTCAAAAAATTATCCCAACGCGACTGTCGAGCTGATTGGAGCCATCCATCTTGGTGAGCCCGAGTATTATGCTCAGTTGAACGATGTCTTTAAAAAGTACGACGTCCTTCTGTACGAAGCGGTGATGCCGGAAGAAGCTGTCAATCTTGGAATGCGTCCGGGCAGTGGTGTAGGCTCACGCCGAAAAGACCTGTCTGACGAAGAAGAATGGACCGACGCAAAAGTGGGACTCACCGCCATTTCCGTCGTTCAGCTCGGGATGAAGGATGCTCTCGGGATGGAGTTCCAGCTGGCCGGCGTTGACTACATGGCTGACAATTTCGTACATGCAGATATGACATCGGAAGAGTTTGAATCGTCGATGTCGCGTCGCGGAGAAACGTTTTCGGGCATGTTCCTGAAGGAGATGGGTAAGTCCGTCGCGGCGCAACAGGAACAGAATCCAATTGCCATGAATCTCGACATCATGCTGTCTGCACTTTCGTCCGATCGAGCCTACCGGATTCGCCGCATTGCTGCCGTGCAGCTGGCAAAGGGCGGTGAGGGCGATGCGTTTGCGGGGTTCGATGGCACTTCAACAATCATTACCGAGCGTAATCGGAAGTGTCTGGATGTGATGCATCGCGAATTGAAAGAAGGGCACCTGAAAGTCGGAATCTTTTACGGGGCAGGGCACTTTGCCGACATGGAAGAACGCATGGTCGATGATTATGGCTTTCAGCGGATGTCCGAAGAATGGCTCGTTGCATGGCATTTGCGAGATCCCAAAAAGGGACAGCAGGACGGCAGTTCGGATAAGAAGCCGACACCGTAAGGAACGCTCGATCAATAAGTATCCTCTAGTCGCCTTTCGCTCCGCGAAAGAACGCTACTTTCGCGGAGCGAAAGGCGACTATTATTTTTCGAGCGATCTAAGCAACCTGCGACGATCTGGAAAACCGCCTGGGCTGTGGAACCTCGGCTTCTCTTAACAACTCTGGTCCTTACCCCTGAAGTTGTGAACGCATGCTGACTGTTTCCTTGGGCGCGCTCACAATTTCCGGAATTGACGCACTCATTGTGCTGATCTACATGGCGGCCGTCACCGTGCTGGGTCTTTGGATTGGGCGTGCCAACAAGGATGTTTCAGACTACCTGCTGGGCGATCGCAATCTTCCGTGGTGGGCCGTTCTGGGATCAATCGTCGCCACGGAAACGAGCACCGTCACATTTCTCAGTGTGCCAGGCGTTGCCTACGAAAAAGGAGGCAATTTCGGTTTTCTGCAGCTGGCTTTTGGCTATGTCATTGGCCGAATGATTGTTGCCGTGTGGCTGCTGCCGCTCTATTTTAAAGGGCAGCTGTTTACCGCGTACGAAGTTCTGCACAAGCGATTCGGCGGTCTGACTCAAAAAACGGCTTCGCTGATTTTCCTCGTAACACGCAATCTTGGTGACAGCCTGCGTCTGTTTCTGACCGCCATCGTGGTGGAAAAAGTCACCGGGCTCAGTCTTACCGCAAGTATTGTCGCGGTCGGCGCATGCACGGTGGCCTACACATTTGTCGGCGGCATGAAAGCCGTCATCTGGAGCGACTGCCTGCAGTTCGTCATCTACACCGGAGGAGGCATTGGCGCTCTGGTGCTGATGATTCGCATGCTGCCCGGCGGATGGACGCAGTTCGGTCAGTTTGCCGCCTCCGAAAACAAATTCCAGCTGTTCAACTTTGCTGTCGACTTTACCAAAGAGTACACAATCTGGGCGGGAATTATCGGCGGTGCCCTGCTGGCCCTGGGGACTCATGGAACCGACCAGATGATGGTCCAGCGTTACCTGTGTACCGGCAGCCAAAGGAATGCGGCGAAGGCTCTGATCGCGAGCGGATTTGTCGTGCTGGCTCAGTTCACACTGTTTCTGTCCGTTGGCGTTGGACTCGCAGCCTTTTACGCGACGCAGCCGGGGTCTGATATTTTGAAGAAGGATGAAGTCTTCATCTCGTTCATTATCCATCAGATGCCCGTCGGTCTGGTGGGACTCACAATTGCCGCGGTATTTTCCGCCGCCATGTCAACGCTCAGCAGTTCATTAAACTCGTCTGCCGGAGCTGTCGTCAGTGACTTTCTGAGAAACCAGGGAACGCCTCAGCATCAACTTCGGATGACGCAGCTGATGACATTACTCTTCGGCGTACTGCAGGTGGTCACCGCGATCGCCGTGGGTTCGATGAACGTTGAATTGAGCATTGTCAATAAGGTGCTGGCCGTGGCCGGATTTGCGGGCGGCATTCTGGTGGGCGTATTTGCTCTGGGAGTCGCCACAGTTCGAGTCGGGCAGATCAGCGCTCTGTGCGGAATGCTGGCCGGAACTGTCGTTCTGGCATACGTCAAATTTTGGACTCCCATCGCGTGGCCCTGGCTGACACTCATTGGGGCCACAACCACCATTGTCGGCGGCCTGTTGGTTTCACTTTTGATCGATCGACCAGCGGGGAAAATTCCCCTGAGATAATGGGCGACTATTTGGTCGTTGGTAACCCGGCCATGGCGCGGAAGCGGGATAACATTGGCCCGATGGAATTCAGCGGTCGGCCAAGTCTGCTGGCGATTTCCTGATAGCTGAGCCCATCCAGATAGGCCCAGTGCAGCACTTTTTTTGCTTCGGCGGGCAGTCGGGAAAATAGTTTTTCCACCTGATCCCGTTGTTCTACATGTCTGGTCGACGATTCTTCACCGGACGCAAAATCGACCGCGGCCTGATGAGCGTTCACGTGACCCATGGCCTGCAGAAAGCGATGCTGAGTCAGCTTGCGAACGACAACCCGCCGGGCGATCACACCCAGATAAGTAGCCAGCGAACATCGACCTCGAAAACTTCGGAGAGCAGCCATGTCGCGAATCAGAAGTTCAGCGAAGGTGTCGGCGCAAAGATCTTCCACGTCGTCGGCGTTCAGTTTCAGGCTGTGAGCCTGCGACGTGTGGTGGATGACCTGCAGGATCAGGCTTGTATACCGATCAACAAACAGTTTCCACGTTCCGCTCTGTCCGGCGAGCAGGTCACTCAGCAGCTTGCGATCGATGTCAGTGAGTGGCACGGTTACGGCCCAATCTGAAAACGTCCCGAAGTGATCGGCAAATGCGATGTACGGGAAAGGAAAAGTCTCTGTCGGTCGAACCTGCAGGAACAGCAGATCTCAAAGAACGGCGAACCCTTCCGGATGGTTCACCCAAAAAGGAAAATTGAATTCGTCAACAATGACCCTTGCTAAGATTGTGCCAGTTTGATCGGTCGCAGACAACAACCGTTTGCGGTGGCGGGGCACAATCGTTCAGAAGTAATCCGTTTAGGAAAACCCGGCAGACTGTAGGAAACGATAACTGGCGCCAGTTTTTCCATTCTTAAAGAAAGCCTGGCAGAGGCAAAACATCCGCTGTCCGCATGAACGCCGTGATTCCTGCATTTTACGGTTCCGGGATGACGCAAAGTTTGGAGACTCTGTCTCAATTTGGAGTCTGTGGAATTGCCTGACTGAACGCTCTGGAAATTGCCGAACAGGATGTCATAAAACTCCGTAACAAATGTGGTGATAAGTTGGCGTCGCAGCTTTGCGATGTGCGATATCACTGCAATTGACTGCTTCAATTCGCCCCGTGTTGGGCGTTGGTATCTTTGTGAGTGACCAGAATTTCTGGTGGGAAAGGGTGTTCAATGACTCATGTCGTCGCCGAGCCATGCTTCAACTGCAAATACACAGACTGCGTGGTCGTATGTCCAGTAGAGTGTTTTTACGAAGGTGAAGCGATTCTGTTCATTCATCCGGATGAATGCATCGACTGCGAAGCGTGCGTTCCGGAATGCCCAGTTGCTGCGATCTTCCATGAAGACAACCTGCCAGCAGAATGGTCAGCTTACACAGAGCTGAACGCGGAAATGGCGTCTCAGTGCCCAGTTATCACTGAACAGAAAACATCAATGGCCGACACACACGGTCAATGCACGGCTCCTAAGCGATAATTCATCGCCTGGCCAACACACAAAAAAACTCCGAAGCTTCTGGCTTCGGAGTTTTTTTACGCGCCGACTCTGCTGCAAGCTGCTTAGTCTGGGCCGATCAATAATTGTCGCCTGTCGCTCCGCGAAAGTAGCGTTCTTTCGCGGAGCGAAAGGCAACCATCAGACACTTATTGATCGAGCGATCCTTACCGGAATGACAGCCTGCAGCATCGAGTAAGCGGGACTGAATCGCCCCGAACAGCAGCCGACACGGCCGGCTCAGATGCCGATACTGGCGAGTCCGCTGGTGATGCGGTCCAGCAGACCGCTGACGTTCGGATGACGCACTTCAAATTCAATCAACGTGGTTCGCAGCCGTTCGCTCAGGGAATCGTCAGGATTGCTTTTTGTTCTGTCATTGTCCAGAGCCCGCTGAATATCCGCTGTGACAGTCTGCAGCAGTTGATCAGTTTCGGGGTCGATGTCCCCGGCTTCTGTTAGCTGAGCGTGCAAAGTCTTCAGCGTGACAAGAAGTTCGTGTTGGTCCATTGTTATCTCTCCTTTATTAACGGCAGTCGCCCAATGCCACTCGATTTGACAAAGTAGGCGTCACTCTCCAGGTGACGAAAGCCGCACAACGCGGCCCCTGGCTTTCATCACTCGGAGAGTGATGGCTACTATAATCGCAAATCGACTGCCATTGGGCAGTCGCCTGCAGTTCTTGCTTTGGAATTCGCCACCACTGCTGCCGACATCAATTCGCATCTGCGGCAACCGTCTGTAGTTGTGCGAGCAGCGTTTGACTACCGCCGCGAGTGCAGTCTACTCAATCGCTCACCCCATCAAAACCCAAAAACAAATGGACTCATCAGGCGGAAATATCCTCGTTCGCGATTCGCGAAGATGAGCCCTTGCGGTGAAATCCTGATTTCTTTCGCCCACTACTTCATTGGCTTGCCTTCGATCGGCTTACCATTCGTCGTCAGAATCTGAAATTCGTGAGCGCGGTGCCGGCCGGTGTATTTCCAGACGATCTTTTTGTCGCGAGTCACTTCGAAGACTTTGACAGGCCCCTGCGACGCATAGCTGGCGATCACGGTGTTCCCATTCGGCAGCCGCTGGCCACCGCACGGATCGGCGAACGGTCTGACATCCGGGAAATCGTCGTTGCTGATTTTCCAGATCACTTTTCCGTCGGCGTCGAGCTCCGCAGTTTTGTTTCCGTGAGTCAGATTGACCAGCGTGTGGCCATTCTCCAACCGGATCGCGGTGAATGGCCAATTTTCAGCCGCGCGTCCGCCCAGATCTTCGGTGTCGGTGGCAAACTGCTGCAGCACTTTGCCATCAGGTGCGTATTCTTTGATCTTAAAAGCCAGCAGATGAGGAACCAGATAATTTCCGCTGGCCAGTTTGCGGGCCATGCGAGTCTGCATGTGAGCGTTGTCGGTTTCCGGTTGCAAAGCGATTTCAATTGCGATTGATCCGTCGGAATTTACTTCCATCAGACGCGGCTTCGGACCAAGTTCTGTAATCAGCGTGCGACCGTTCTCCAGACGTTCGGCTGTGCCGATCTCGTCATTCTCGGCTGCCTTGACGTAATGAAAAACTGTCTGATGCTCCTTGGTCAGTTCACGCACTTCGTCGCCCCAGGCGATCAGCGCATTGCCGTTCGGGAGGATGAATCCATCCCGCGCTGCCGGTCGTTTCGCATCCCACGTTTCCTGGCCGTCTTCATCAATGATTCCCGTAAACGTCGGGCCAGCGATGAAGAACGAATGACGCAGAGGCTCTTCGGCTACCAACAAACTTCCGGCAAGACTTGAGCCCGCAAGAATGACGATGATCAGCGCGGGAAAAAATGAACGCACGAATTTCTCCAGAAATGCTATGTCATTTAAAATCGAGTCCCGCTGTCAGGTGTCAGGAAAACAGCGAAGCTCGGGCAGGTGCGTTCCGTCGGTCCGTGTCCAGAGAGACAGTCCAGACCTTTGCGAAAGTGACTGTGGAGGACAAGCCTGCAGTCACCGACGCAAAACGCCGATCGCATCTTTGCGACTTGCGGGCAATATAGCCATTGGACGCAGCTACGTGTGGCGATTTTGCGGTGGGACCAAAATTCCGCGTGGCCACAGGCGCACGACATCGTTGACCGTAATTAGAGGCTGAAATGATCTGAAAACGCGGCTCTTTCCTGGTCGCCGTTGAAGGTTTTGACGTTTCCGCGGCGGACGGCTTTCGAATTGCTGAGGAATCGAGTGTTTCTGCTTGTTCGCTACAATTCTTCACGATCAAATGGGCGCCGAAGACAAACAACAGCCCACGATTATTCAGGGAGCCTTGGCGGTTCCTGCGACTGGACAGACTCACTCTCGGCCTCGGTGATGAATGGTGGACGAAGTTAAACGGGAACGTATTTTCGAAACCTGTGCCTCCATCGTGAGTCGGCTGACTCCTGCCCTGGTTCAACTGGAACAGCAGGCAGAAATTCTTCAGCAGCCGCCGCTCGCCGGACGTGAATGGTATGAATTGTTGCGTCAGAAACTGGCGCCTCAATTGGGTGAGCAGGCGTTTCTTGTCGTCGCAGTTGTCGGAGGGACGAACATCGGAAAAAGTGTAATCTTTAATCATCTGGCGGGCTGTAAAGCCAGTGCGAGCAGCCCGCTGGCATCCGGGACAAAACATCCGGTCTGCCTGGTGCCCGAAGGTTTTTCCAAACTTCATGATCTGCAGAACGTCTTTCCTGACTTTGAGCTGCACGAATGGAGCGAGGCCGCAGCATCGCTTCAGGAAAGTGATGCGCATCAGATTTTCTGGCGGACGGCCCGGGAACTGCCGCCATCACTGCTGATTCTTGATACTCCGGATATCGATAGCGATGCGCGAGTCAACTGGGTGCGAGCTGATGCGGTTCGCCGATGCGCGGACGTGCTTCTTGCCGTGCTGACTCAACAGAAATACAACGATGCTGCAGTGAAGGAATTCTTTCGCAAAGCGGGCGACGAAGACAAAGCCGTGCTCGTCGTGTTCAATCAGGTTGTGCTGCCTGAGGATGAACCTTACTGGCCGATGTGGCTGAATACCTTTTGCCGTGAAACGCACATTCATCCGGACGCCGTTTATCTGGCGCCCGCCGATCGCCGGGCGGCTGATGAATTGCGGCTTCCGTTCTTTGAACGTCCCCTGCCGCCTCAAAACGCCACGGCCGGGACTGACGCGACGACAGCACCTGTGCAGCCGCCGGACAATACGCCGCGGAGTCTGTCTGCCGACCTTTCACGCCTGCGTTTTCATGAAATCCGGATGAGAACCTTGCTCGGGTCTCTGCGAGAATTGACTCATGCGCAGCGGGGCGTGCCCGGTTATCTGCGGGAGCTGAAAACCGCGAGCGAAGATCTGGGACGAACGGCCAGTCGCCTGGCGATGGACAGCGTTGTGCAGGTACGCAACTGGCCAGCGCCGTCTAATTCCTGTCTGGTCGCCGAAATTCGCCAGTGGTGGCAGTCTCGGCAGGACGGATGGGCTCGAAGAATAAATTCCGCCTACAACATGGTTGGCATTGGGATTTTGTGGCCCTTTAGAGCGGCCCGGCGTGCGTTACATGGAGAACCCACGCCGGCGATGGAAGAATATCGGGCGCGCGAATGGGCGGCGATTCTGATTGTCGTCGAAGAATTGTTCGACAGGCTGCAGTGGATGGCAGAATCCGCGAATGAAATTATCCGGCCTCGCATCGAGTCCGTTTTAAAGGGGGAGTCACGAGCTCACCTGCTGACGCTTTTGAAGCAGGCACACGATGCCGTCGATTTCGATGAAGAGCTGCGGCAGCTGGTTGACGAACAAATGCTGGGATTCGAAAAGACGAAGCCCGATCTTTATGGAATATATCGGCAGCTGAATAACGTGTCGGCTGCTGTTCGTCCGATGACCAGCGTCGTACTATTCTCCATCGGATTCGGTCCGGCCGGGGAACTGGTCGCCCCGATTCTGGGTCACGCGGCTGCATCGGCCGTGATTCATGTGGTCGCCGATCTTGCGGGTGGAGCCACAGCCGCAATCGCCGGGGAAGCCGCGGTCTCCACGGCTGCTGGTTCAGGCGCCGGAATGCTGCAGGCCTGGTTCCATTCTCTGCACGCCACGTTCACCGAACGCCGTGCGGCCTGGCTGACGACCCTGATCCACAACGAACTTCTCGGAGGACTTCCGGGAGAACTCACGTCGGCCGCCAGCCTGGCTCGAGGCAGTGCGTTTCTGGAAGTTCAAAAATGTCTGACGGAACTCGAAGGGATCGGCCTGTCGGCTTCCTGATGTCTGAGCACTTAGAACCCCTGCCAAAACTCACGAGCGGAGCCAGATTCGTGAGAATTCGGTTGTGTTTCTGAACTCTCATGTGTTCAGCTACGGTTTTGTGTTTCTGAACTCTCACGAGTTCAGCTACGGTTTTGTGGAATTTTTCATGTCACTCACACCAGAACTTGAGCACCTGACCATTCTCGCTGAAATCGATGATCTGGTGCAGCGCATTCGACGCTGGCTGGAGGATGGTCCGCCGTGGGACCCGGCCTGCCGCGCGCGAACTGTGGTTTCAAAGATCGTCAACAGAGTTCATTCGTTGCGTATTCGCCTCGAATCTCCCTTGGTTGTCGCCACCTTTGGCGGGACGGGGACGGGAAAAAGTACGCTGGTGAATGCGCTTGTCGGCCAGGAAGTCTCTCAGTCCGGTCGGCAGCGGCCGACAACGATGATACCTGTGCTGCTTGTTCACTCCGATTTTGAAACAACCGCGCTCGGTCTGGACCTCAGCCAGTTTCAGGTGAAGAAGATCGACGCGGCGATACTGCGTGATCTGATCATTATTGATTGCCCGGACCCGGACACCAGTGAAGGCGCCGACACAAGCAGCAACCTGGCTCGGCTGCGATCAATTCTGCCGCATTGTGACGTTCTGCTTTACGTTTCGACTCAGCAAAAATATCGCAGCGCGCGAATCGTCGACGAACTGTCCGATGCCGCGGCCGGCTGTCGGCTGGTCTTTGTTCAGACTCATGCTGATCAGGATTCTGACATTCGTGACGACTGGAAAAACAGCCTTGCACCCGGTTATCAGGTTCCCGATCTGTTCTTTGTGGACTCCCGCCGCGCGTTCCAGGAACAGGCTCAGGGGCAACGGCCGTCCGGAGATTTTCATCGTCTGCAGGAACTGCTGACAAATCAGCTGGGGACGTCGCGCCGAGTTGCCATTCGACGAGCCAATCTGATCGATCTGCTCGAAGAAGCGTTGACAGTTTGTCGGATGGATTACGACAAAAAACTGCCGGAAGTTCGACGTCTGCAGGAAGTGCTCGATCAACAGCGTTCATCGCTGCGTGATACTTTGACGAGCCAGTTGCGAGATGAGTTGTTGCTGAACAGAAATTTGTGGGAACGACGCCTGCTGAGTGCTGTCACGGATATCTGGGGCTTCAGCCCATTTAGTTCAGTGCTGCGATTTTACAACGGGCTGGGATCATTTATTGCCTCGTTCAGCTTTTTTCGCGCTCGCTCGTCGGCCCAGATGGCGCTCATTGGAGCCATGCAGGGGGCTCGCTGGGTCAAATCCAAAGTGGAGGAGACAGACGCCGATTCGTCACTCGACCGCCTGGCCTCATTCGGCATCACCGATCAGCATCTTCAGGCCTCACGAATGGTTGTCTCGGGATATGTCCATTCGGCCGGCATTGTTTCGCCGGAGTTCAGCGACCGCCGAGATCTGACACAGTTGCGCCGCCAGGCCGCGCAAGTGGAAGGCGAGTTTTTGGTCGATGCCCGGCGAGCCATTGATGACGTGATTGAAAAGCTGGCTGAGCAGCATTGTACGCCGTGGATTCAGTATCGTTATGAGGCTCTGTTTTTGCTGTATGTGGTGTTTCTGATTGGTCGCATCGGACACAACTTTTTCTGGAGTTCGTTTCTGGCTCCGATTCTGGGCGCAACGGAAGTCGCCGCTCCTCTGCTGGCTGTGGATTTTTATATCCCCGCTTTGATCTTTCTTGTGCTCTGGTCAGGCATTCTGGTTTTCAGCTTCACGTTGCAGCTGCGGCAGGGCCTGGCAGACCGAATTCATTTGCTGGCTCAATCGATGGTCGAAAGCCGAATCATCGAAGGCCTGTTTCCCAGCCTGGAAGTCACGTGCCACGAAGTTATTCACGAAGATCGCCTACTGACAGAGTTGCTGGAACGAACATCTGAGTTCCGGCGCCACTTGGCCGATTCAACATCCTTCCTCGGCGGACAGCGACGCTGAGTGCCGCGTCGCTGCCCCGTGCCCGAAAATAGAATCTTTTAAACATCGTCATCCACGTCGTAGCGGAACGCGCAAAGCGTTTCGGGGGACGCGAAAAAGCCGGATTCCAAAATCCCTGACGGCTTCCCGCTCAATGCAACTCGATTTGAGGGGGAATCGTCGTAGTGGAAGCCGCCAAGGCTTTCGGAACGCTGAATCATCAAGCAAACGATCGAAACGCTTGGCGCGTTCCGCTACTAAGTGACTGCCATTGGGCTTCCTCTTCGACAAGTCTCTTTCAAATCAAATGCCATGGAGCGATGCGATCGACGCTCAGCATGCAACGCAGGAATCGCGATTCAGTTCCACGCCCCGATATCATCTCCGGTTCCGCGTCGCATGCTGTTACCGTTTGAGGTGTCTCTGTAAACTCTGGCTTCTGAACCTGCCATCAGTCTGGGAGACCCATGCCATGATTTCGCGTTGCCGTTTTTCCTTCGTCTTCTCCGTCGTCTCTGTCTTTGGTCTGCTAAGTTTAGTGAATGTGCTGGCGGACAACTCTTCGCTCGGCTCGTTGCAGGGCGACGCGTGTGTTCCGGTGGTGGACAATGACAACGTCAGATTCCGTGGCAGTCTTCAGAATTCATTTCACAAATTCTCCACCGAAAAGTTGGGCCATGTAGTGTTTCTGGGTGGCTCCATCACCGAGATGGAAGGCTATCGGCCGCGCGTTGTAGAATGGTTGAAGAAGCGATTTCCGGAAACGCAGTTTACGTTCACGAACGCGGGCATCGCTTCGACGTGTTCTCACACAGGTGCCTTTCGGCTTGAACGCGAT
>JBDNHX010000427.1:0-4528 GCA_041688565.1 Planctomycetaceae bacterium | reverse complement strand
CATCCGGTGATGCGACATTTCTGGAGTCGTTTCTTTGTCGAATGCCGGGAGCCACGGATCATCGTTCGCCAGTCACTGTCGAATTGAATGGCGTGGTGGCGATTCGAGCCACAGACGACGAGAACCTGAATCCCGTCGAACTGGTGCTTGATGATTCGCGTCGCGACGGAAACGAACTCCGACTCCAAACCAACCGGACCTACCTGTCGCGAGCTGCCCAGTTGGGATTTCGCGACATCTACCTGCGTAACTCTGAAGCCCCGGCATTTTGTCGAGACCCGTCTCGAACCTACCTCTGGGCTCTGCTCAGCGAGCACGGTGCCATCCCTGCAAACGATGAGATGCCCACGATCCATTCGAATCTGCCCACGTCCGATTCTTTCATTCCTTCAAACTCTTCAATCGAAAGGCCCACAGAACTCATGACCAACAATGCAACATCCAGCCAAACAACATCCACCCGCAGTCAGTCGACACGAAAACCCAACGGAGCGACTTCGCCGTCTGCGACCACCGCATCCAATGCTGCGGCCGCTTCGCAATGTGACGAAGAGTTGACGCCCACGCTGCTGGCTCAGGCGGAGACTGTCCGAGAGTCTCTCAGCCAGGCACTCACCGATGTCCGGGAACTCATCACCGCAATCAAACGCAACCAGAAACAGAACCGCCTTGTGGAAACCACGCTGAGATCATTGAAACAACTGGAGCACATCGCCGGGTGACACCGACACAACGGGTTGGGGCTTCAACCTCGCCCTGCAAAACCCCCACGTCCGCGCCGCGGTCTCAAGCGAATGGCTGGCCCACAGCGACGCAGTCCCGCTGCTTGAAGTCGACGTCGCAGATGCCAGTTGTCAAATCTGAAATCACGCAGCCTGAACTCTCCGAGTGCTGAGTGCCATGATTCCTTGAGTCCGAACTTCAGCCCACACTGAGTTTTCTGCGTCCTTCCTATCCATCAACGTCCACCCCACCACACCCGGCACGCTCGAATCTGCATCCCACAGATTCCCGCGTGCCGGGCGAGGTGACTTCCACTCGCTCATTCGGCCGTTGCTTTTTTTTAGCTATTGGAGACGCGTGGACGGTGCAATAGTCATTGGTACAACAATCAGTCAGAACAGCTGTCTGACATGCATGGAACTTAAGAACCATAATGCTGCCACACCAGAGGTCACCGGACGAGTGAGACTCTGGCCAATGGGCCTTATTCAACGACTCTCAACATTCAAGAACGGATTCGCAGACAGTGTCGCCCACGCCACTTCAGATTGGAGAGTTTCCAGGACAGGACGAAAGCTGTTCAACGAAAAGCTCGAGTTCCTCATACGCTTTCCATACTTTCTCCGAACTCTCTTGTCCCTTCTTCTTGCGAACTGAAGGGTAATGGTCGTCTCTGCTTGCCGTGATCTTTTTTAATACGTCCATTTTCGGGTCGCGTAGCTGAGCGATAAAGGCTGCCAGATCTTCGACTCGGGGGATCCCGGGATCTGTTTCGCTGACTCCGGTCGCGAACGCGGGTGCCAGAACATTGATGCGACAGTCTTCAATCAGTCGGTAGACCATAAAATCTTGCCGAGTCAGCAAAGGCGTTTTCGGCTCCTCAAAAGAATCCCCAAGGCCAACTTCTCCAATATGGGCAAGATCAACGATCAGTTTTGAAATAGCGTCTTTATTCTCTAACGTATTTAACGATCCACTCGTTTTGTCGGCCTTCTCTCTGACAACGACGAACCCCTTCCATGTCTGGTAGAACCACTTGCGCAGCGACTGCATCTCTGCTGCAGACGGCTGAGACCCAAGCCGACGGTCGACAAATTGTCTGAAGCTGGGATCGCCGATGGATCCAGAGACCCAGAATTGGCCTGAGTCTTTTTTTTTCGCAATGACCCTGCGAAGAGTTTCCATGACATCGCTGTCCGCCAATCCAGCTTCCAACGACAAAAAGTCAGCCGCTCGTCGCTTATCCCAGTTTCCTGCTCTTTTGAGGGATCGTACGACATCACCAGCTTCACAGTGCCATTCGTGAGCCAGGGTGTCCACCAAGTTTCTATTGCTCAACGGTTTCGGCTGCCCTGGATCAATCCCCGTCTTTGTTAGGTCTGTTCCATCAGAAGTTAGAAACCGGATGATTGCAATTATTCCTAACCCGACTATGAAGAGTGCAGCAATAGTCAGCCTGGATTTACTGAACCAAGGCGTTGTGGTGGCCCTGCGAGCATTGCTGACCGGAATCGCCTTCACGGTCGGCAAACTTAGGAATTTATCCTCCGCGACCCACTTCTGCAGTTGCTCGCAAAAGATCACGGTGGACCGGCTGCTATGAGACCAATCTGTTGATTCAATCAGGCGATCCAGCAAAGCGAATCGCCCGAACAGCTTGGATTGAATCTGTTCAATTTCGTTGGGTGCAAGATGTCCCACATCGATCCCAGCGAGAACTATCGTTTCAAGCCCTTCACGAGCGGTGCCACCGGGAAGTTGCTGCTTGACCTGCCTCGAAACAGACACATAAGTCTTGCCGGCCGGATGTTGACCGGCCGCCGCCAGCACTTCTGCAGCTTCTGATTCCTCTACGTTGTCACGTGATGTCAAAAAGCGATGGCCGACTCCACCGCCCCGGGGCGTTTCGATAATCAGATAGGGCGTCATGGTTTGGGCTCCAGTCGCCATTCGGGAAGCTTAGGTACGGTGTCGATGCCCGGCAGTTCAACAGACAGCGACAGAGGGCAACTCGAGAAAAATTGACTCAGGATACCCACTGGCTTCCAGTCTACAGGGATTCGACCTGCTGACTGCGTGCCGAGGTGAAATATTCCTTCGCGGCTTTCACCTGACCCCGAGACCGGGTCCGTGTTCAGGGTGACAGTAATCGTTACGGTCGCCGAAGGTTTCTGTCGAGTGATTTCAAGTCCGGTCAGATCCATATCCAGTGTAGGCGATTTGGCACGATTCCCCTTTAATGTCACGCGTTTCTCGATTGCACGATCGTTTGCGGCAAACCTGATCGTGAATGGTTCTTTGCCTGACAAATTATCCATGCTGACCTTGGCAATGATTGGCGATTCGGCCCACTTCAGCCACGGGGCAACAGATGACATCATCGCCTTTCGTGGTGCCTGTTGAAGATATGTCTTTGCAGCCGCAATCTGCTTCTCGACAGCGGCATTCCGTATGGCTTCGTACAGATGCTTATCTTTCCTATTTCCCTCCTCCTCCAACTTGTGCTGCAGATCGGCAATCACTGCAATGCGAGCAGGGTCACCCAGCGGGAGAATCTGCGAATTACTGATCCAGTTAGCGATCCGCGACAAACTGTTTAAGCAGCTATCGTCGCAATCAGATTCCATCAGACGCGAACAAAAAATGATCACTTGGTCGTAGTCCGCCTTACACAGGCGATTCTCAGGAGGCCACGAATCGAGAATCTCGGCAAGTGTGTCAGCCTTATTCCGTTTCATGACGTTCTGAAGCAGAGCAGACAAGTCCACTGCCACGAGTTGTACTTCCGACTTTGGTCCGGCAGGTTTGGTTATGCAGGGAACACCATCGTTTCCGCCAGACGAAGACGAACTGGTAGTAATCTCGGTTCTGACCAGGGATTCGGGAGGTTGCCCCGGACCTTTTCCAGGATACATCACCGACGTCAGATACGGCCGTGCGAAAATGCCGAGGACGAATGAAAGGGCAAGTGATGAAAACGCGAGCAGCAGTTTCGCATAACTTCTCGTCTGATGTCCGGCGCTCGCACCCGGTGGGGAAACAAGAGTTGAGGCAACTTCCTGTAAGCGAGGGCCGCCCCGCCACGGTGTGACGACGGGAGACAATGCCTGGTACTCATCAAGCCATGTTTCCATTTCTTGCCGTCGGATGATCACTCCGGCCTGCCCCAGTTGATTCCAGTCTATGCCAGCAAGCACCAGATCTTCGAGCGAACAAAGATGTTTTTGCAGCAGGGATCGGAATTCAGCAACTCTCTGTTCGGAGAGCCGCTGCACATCAACTCCGGCGATGACGATGATTTCTCGTCCCAGTCGAACGACTCCGGTCCCGTTGTGCTGGGGAACACTTCGCCCCATCGCCATGAAATTCTGGCCGATCACAACATCGCTGCTGACGACGCGCAGATACGCAGCGATCTCTGACTCCGTCGCCGCCAGATGAGGCGGCAGAAGGAAACGATGCCCCAGCTTTCCCGCTCTGGGGGTTTCCGAGAAGAGTGCGAGATTGTTCATCGACTCTTCCACTCCGAAAGTGCCGGTTCAGGCGGTACCCCCGTCAGTGCAAAAGTCGCTTTGTTCGTGAAACCCCCGCCGTGCAGGTCGATTGTAACGCCTGACAATAACTGGCCTGGCGTGCCCGTCCAGCTCCCCGAGCCCCCGGACATTGTGGAGATGGAGATCCACCCGTACCTGGCCACAACTGCAACATCAATGGTAATCGTCTCATTGATGCGATGCTCAAGTTTCCCTTCGCCAAGGTTGGCACTCCGCTCGTTTGCCTTGCTCAAAACACCGGGGACTTCAAT
>JBDNHX010000058.1:0-34166 GCA_041688565.1 Planctomycetaceae bacterium | reverse complement strand
TGTGAAACCCTTGCGACGGGCTTCCGCAATCAGGGAACCCTTGAACATCCTTTTCATAACTTTACCTTTTCAACTTCAACTCAGGAAATAGAAACCAGAAAACTCAATCGCTTTACTCACGCCCACTCAAACTGGCCGGTTCAAATGTGCGTGCCAATCACCTGTGCCAACGTCGCGATCGATGACACAATCTTCAAACACTCCGACTGAATGTTGCGTACTCACTGATGCTTCGGAAAATAAGCTGAGTCTTGACGAGTCAGTCGGACTACCTTCCGTCCAGACAGTTGTTGCCCGAATTTGTCAGATAGGCTTCACTGTCTTTGCATATTTTGTTGCTGGGCTGTTAACTGCTGATGAACCTTTCGTTAAATCCCTGTGAAGCACTGAATTACTCTCTTGCGGTGCTTCAGGACGATGGATTGGACCTTCGCCACTTGCAGAAATTCCAGGTTGGCAACATCAACTTGATCAACTTCGCCTCGATGCGTCGGATTGTCGCAATGTGTTGTGAAGATCTGATGAAGCTCATGTGAATTCCGAGGCCACTCGGAAGATGCCGAATGATTGTCGTCACCGCGCGAGTGTTAAGTTGTTGGCCAAATCCATGGGAAACGTGGCGCTCGACAGCTGAATCAGGCGTTGTGGCTTGGTCGTTGTTATGTTCCGGAAAGCCTGTTTGTTGCCCTTACATCTGTTTCTCGCTGCAGATCTGAAGAAGGAAATGTTCTTCACGCGCCAGAATAATTGAGGTGCTGGAGGCAACCGGCGGGTTGCGTGGGGCGGATGGCACTCGAGTAGGCAAAGTAGGCGTCACTCTCCGAGTGACGAAGGCCGCGAAACGCGGTCCCATGCTATTCATCACTCGGAGAGTGATGCCTGCTAAAATCACAAATCGACTGCCATTGGCGTCGCGGCCCCGGCAGAGGCTGGGGCGGCCCACCCGGAGGCTGGGAAACGGGTCAGGGTGTACCGGGATAAACCGGTTTGGAATAGAGAATGAAAGTGTCTTACGAGGAAAAGCCAAACGTGTGGGTGCGACCCTTCAGAAGATGAACGAGCAGTTGCGGAAACGTATGCATCGTCCGCTCGGCGAAATGGGTCGCTGGCTGCGGAGTGTTGTGCAGGGCTGGCTGAACTATCACGCCGTCCCGAGCAACAGTCACTGCTTGTGCCGTTTCGTTGACGAGGTCACTCGGCTCTGGCTGACGGTGATCCGTCAGCGGAGTCAGCGTGGTCGCAGCAAGTGGACATGGGAAAGAATGCAGCGGCTCGTCCGTCTGCATTTGCCTCGTCCCCGCATCACCCATCCCTATCCCAACCAACGCTTTCGCGCCCGACTCAAGGCAGGAGCCGTATGACGTAGTTCGTCAAGTACGGATCTGTGCGGGGGGCGGCTGGCAACAGCCGTCCCTACCGTGATCTACTTTCCCTGTAAATCACAATCGTCCCCTGTTTCGATTCTTTATGACATCAGACAAAAAAACACGAAGCAACGAGATCGAATTCTGGTGACTAATTCCGCATCAGGAATTCATCGGTATTGAACAGTGCCCGCGCTACGCTGGTCCAGCCGGCCAGCGTTTCCGTCGCAGGGTCTGATTCCTGATGCTTCACAAATTTGGCCGCTTCCTCAGGTTCTGACTGAAAGCGAGACAGTTCACGGCTGAAAAAATCCAGCAGCACGTCGATTTCCTGTGGGGCCGGTGAACGAGTCAGACAGACGCGAAACATGTGGTTGCAACGGGCTTCATCGGTTGTCAGTTCGGCGTTGGTGAGGGTCCGGCGAGCCAGGCCTTCGGCCAGTTCGGTGAAGACCACATCATTTGCCACGGTCAGAGACTGCAGCGGAGTATTGGAACGAACTCGCCGAGTGCAAACGGTGCTGAAGTCTGGCGCATCAAATGTGGACAGCAAGGGATACGGGGCACTGCGATAAAACATCGTGTACATCGTGCGTCGATAACGATCAGGTCCAACGGCCGTGGGCCAGTCTTTTTTGTTCTGCGTAAAATCGTAAATGCCTTCTGGCTGCGGAAGATGAACTCCCGGGCCGCCTACTGCAGGAGCAAACAGGCCGCTTGCCACGACGGCCAGATCCCGCACGATCTCCGCTTCCACGCGAAAACGAGTCTGTCGAGTCAGCAGATAGTTATCGGGATCAGCCATTGCTGCGGCCGTGCCCTGTGGATCGTCGGTTAACGCGGAGCTTTGTCGATATGTGGCGGAATTCAAAATGGTGCGATGCAAATGCTTCATCGACCAGCCGTGTTCCATAAAGTTGGCCGCCAGCCAGTCGAGCAGTTCCGGATGCGTCGGCGGTGTTCCCTGGAAGCCGAAGTCATTTTCTGTTTCGACCAGACCACGTCCGAAATGCTTCGCCCAGACTCGGTTCACCGTCACGCGCGCTGTCAGCGGATTGTCGACTGAGACCAACCAGCGAGCCAGATCCAGGCGGCTGGAAAAAGCCTGCTGCGGCGCGGACAAATTGACCGCGGCCGGAACTCCGGGCAACAGGCGGCCATGTTCTTTATCAGGATGAAGGAAATCGCCCCGCTTGAGCACAAAAGTTTCCGGCGGCGTTTCCAGTTCCTTCATCACCATCTGCTTCACGGGATCTCCTTTGGCCGGCAGCAAGGTTTCAAGTTCTTTGATCCGCTGTTTGATCTGCGTCAGTCGCTCGGCCGACTTCGAACCCTTGTCGTTCATGTCGGGTGCGGCCGTGGAGAAATCGATTGCAAAGTGGCCGACCAGGTAGTTCTTGTTCAGATCGTGTTTCATCACCACAGTCATCAAATTGTCAACAAAAGCAATCGGTTCACTGGTCAGAAAAATGGCATCGTGAGGTGCATTCATTTTTACGCCTTGCTCCGCCTGCTGAGCATCAACGTTAATGGCCCAGCCTGTGGTCGCCAGATCATCAATGGCATCAGCTACCGGATACTTCGGCTGACTGTGATCCGCCCAGGCTCTTTCAAATCGCTTTTCTGTACTGCCCGCTTTCAACGCGATATTCGTCAGCACAAAATTGCCATTGCTGGCTGTTCCGGGGCCGCCCGAAGGCAGGCTGCTGTCCGTCAGCGTGCGAAGACGAATGGCCGTCACGGCCGCAGTTGTGTCCAGGACCTCAGGTTTTGAAAAGGTGATAGAAAGAGTATCGTTGGCCGTTGCCAGCGGCTTCACCAGCAATGAACTGTCTTCATTGATCTTCAGAATGATGCTGCCTGAAGCTCGTATAGCGGAAACCTTTGCCGCCTGCCAGTTCCATGCGAGAGCCGAAAGATTCGGCTGGTCAGGCGAGTTCCTTTCCAAATCCGCTTTTTCCTTTTTCAGATTCTGTAGTTCCTGCAACTGGCTCAGCTGTGTATCGCTCCAGCCAAACATTTCCTGCGCACGCACTTCAACGGTTTCGCCGACACTGTTGGCATCGGCAGTTCCGTTGAAGAACGCATACAGCCGATAAAATTCATCGTGCGTGATCGGATCGAATTTATGAGTATGACATTGAGCGCATCCGACAGTCAGTCCCATCCAGACGGCCCCCGTGGTGTTGACTCGATCGATCAAAGCTTCGTGTCGGTATTGGTCGGGCTTCACGCCGCCTTCTTCGTTGATCATCGTATTGCGATGGAAGGCGGAAGCAACCCGCTGAGCCTTCGTCGCATTCGGCATAAGATCGCCTGCCAGTTGTTCGATGGTGAATTCGTCGAAAGGCATGTCACGATTCAGGGCTGCAATGACCCAGTCGCGCCACGGCCACATGGTGCGCGGTCCGTCGATTGTGTAGCCGTTGGAATCTGCATAGCGTGCCTGATCCAGCCAGTGTCGTCCCCAGCGTTCTCCGTAATGAGGACTTTGCAACAGCCGGTCCACGAGTTTTTCCCATGCGTCCGGCGAAGTGTCGTTGATAAACGTGTCCGCTTCTTCGATCGTCGGCAGAAGCCCAATGACATCCTGCGATGCACGTCGAATCAGCGTTGCACGGTCAGCTTCCACCGCCGGAGACAGCCGTGATTGCTGTAGACGCTGAAGAATGAAAGCATCGATCTCGTTACGAACCGAGGATCGATCGCCGACTTGCGGCACCGGCGGCTTGCGGATCGGACGAAAGGCCCAGTGCTCCTGATACTCGGCCCCTTCCGAAACCCAGCGCTGCAGCAATTGAATCTGCTGGCTGGTCAATGGCTTGTTGGCTTCTGGTGGCGGCATAACTTCGCCAGGCTCCGGGGAAGTTATCCGCGCGAGCAGCTTACTGCTGGTCGGTGCATCCGGATTGATGGCTCCGTGCGCTACAGCTACCCCGCGATCATCCAGCCGCAGATCCGCTGCGCGCGCTTCGGCATCAGCCCCGTGACACTGAAAGCAGTGGTTGGACAAGATCGGCCGGATGTCGCGATTGAAATCCACCGGCGCGTGCGGCGCAAGAGATTCCTGGGCAGACAATGGGCCGCAGAAGCCGAAGCAAAACGTCATCAGACTACACCATATCCATGGCAGCGGCCAATGGTACTCGATTTGTGTTTTCACCGTCAGCGACAAGGCGGTAGCCGCCGCTTTTTTGCGGGCGACCAACCCGCGGCTAGCGCCCTGCGACTCACGAGTTTCGGTCGCAGTCACAGGGATGTGTCTTCGAAACGCAGACATAGTGAGCTCTCGACTTGCGGTGCGGCATTAAGACGGTAAGGCAACGAAGGACGGCAGGATCAGAATGCTAACAGGCAAAATTGTCAGTGTCATCCTTGCCCCGGGTCTCCATTGTCTCTGCGTGAAGCATTGTTGCGTGTTTACCCTCGTTCGTAATGTGTTGTACTCTGATACGGGGTTTCACCACTGGTCCAGTGGAGTGCATCCTTCATGAATCGCATTACAGCTGACGTCATAGTTTACCTGACCGGCAAATCCGCTACGTCGTCCGGGAACAATGGTCGATTGATGAGACACGGGCAGTTGTCAGCCGTCATGTCGGCCATGCGCTGCTTTGTTTGAAGGGTAAGTACGAGTTCGACGGTAACGAACCGACAAACTGCAAACAGTCATAAGATGAGTTGTTGTCATGTCAGATCCAGCAAAACACGATGCAGCAGCACCCGCAGAAGGCCAGGGAAAATCTTCTGCTGCCGGTCTGGTGCCATGGATTGCGGTAGGCGTGATCAGCGCAGGGCTGGGGAGCGCAATGCCATTCATGCTTGCGAGCCCACCGCACAAAGCTGGTGACGAAGAAGCAGACCACGCTTCTGAAGAAGCTGGCAGTGATCATGCTGAAGCACCGGCAAATGCTGCCGCTGGCTACAGCACCTCGACAAAGAAACAAAAGAAGGTTAAAGCATTCACACTGCCTAAGGAAGAAGAAACTGTCTTCGTTCCCTTCGCTGCCCCGGGTAAAGATCAGGGCATCGTGGTGAATCTCGATGAAGGCCGAATGTCACGGTACCTTCGAGTCGCCATCACGATGCAGATCCCAAAGGCTGTGGAAGAAGATTTCAAGAAACGAGTGGAGGCGAAAAGTATTCTGCTTCGCAACTGGCTGCTCAGTAAAATCTCGGACCTTGACCTGGAAGATATTCGGGGCGCGGCGGGACAGAACCGGCTGCGTCGCGAAATTCGCGATCACTTCAACAGTGTTCTTTGTCCTGACGGCTACGACCAGATCTACGACGTTCTGTTTGAAGAATTCAACGTTCAATGACCAATCAAGATAACCTTACAAGCGTAGACTTCACTGCACCGCGCCGACTGGCAGGCACGGCGAATCGCGCGCTGTCTTCATGGAACGCAACGTCCACTTCGATGCTCCAGGAATACTGGCAGGCATTGGCAGGAGAACGGATCACACTGCAGCCGGCAAGAATTGATTCTTCGATTGCTCAAAAGGCTCAGCAGGCTCTTCCGGACCCGGGTTACGCTGCCCTTCTGAAGATCGGGCCTGAAAAATTTGACAGCATGGTCGCCTTCTCCAATCGCATTGTTCTGACGCTTGTCAGTGAAATGCTGGGAACGCTGGGTGAGACATGGCCCGAACAGCGAGCGCTCACAGCGGCTGAACTGTCACTGGTCGAACTGCTGTTCGGCGAAATTGCTCGTGCTTTAAGTCAGGGCTGGCCTGAAGTGACTCCTCTGCCAGTGGAGCTTGATCAGGTCATCGTACGTCCGCTGAGAAGCCGCATCTTCCAGCCGCGTGAGAATCTGGTCCGAGTTGTCGTGGTTGTTACGACATCCGTTGGCGAAGAAACATTTGTGATGTTGATGCCGCAGGCAGGTCTGGCCTCCATCGGGATCCACGAAACAGCCGTTCCCTCAACCGCCGATCAAAACGTGTCGCCTCAGATGCGAGCACTGGCAGAAGGCCTGCCGGTCACGATGACGGTCGGACTGGGGAAGGCAACACTGACGCTGGGCGAAATGAATCGCCTGGTTGTGGGTGACACATTAGTACTTGATCAGTCGGCTGGAAGTCCATTGGAAGCAAGGATTTCCGGTCGTCTACAGTGGTTGGGTTTCCCTTGTCGGCTGGGGCAGCGACAGGGGTTCCGAATTTTGGCGTCCCGGAAAGACTGAGGAGACAGGCGTGAACGAATCGTCTGCCGAAACCCTCGAAGCGACCGAATCGGCGCTCGACCAGATTATGCCAGGCGGAGAACCCTCCGTTCCAGAAGCACATCCAGTTGAGTTTCCGCAGGTGTCGCGTACTCGAGCCAGCACGGCAATGCCGCTGGAACGATTTGCAGAAGTGAGCATCGAAATCTCTGTGGAGATTGGCCGAGTCACCATGCCGATCGGTGAACTGTTGAAATTGGGTGAAGGCGCAGTTGTGGAACTCAACCGCGCCGTCTCTGAGCCAGTCGATGTGATGGCTCAGGGAGTGCGAATTGCAAGCGGCGAAGTGGTCGTCATTGACGACCGATTTGCCGTTCGCATTACAGAAATTGTCAGTTCTGACGAAGGCCGCGACCACCAGCCTCGTTCGTCAGCAAGGAAGCGTTAGCCATTCCTTTGAGATTTCAAATATCAGATTTGAAATCTCAAATGAAATTTGAACTTCAGGATCACCAGGGACTCACGGACGAGACCTTTCATGCAGCCTTCGGAAATGTCATCCCATCCCACGCTCTCTCGATTCGCCCAGCGGCATCCGCGCTGGCTGTCGAACGCGTGCGGATTCTTTTGCGGCGTTGCCGTTGTGGTGCTGTTCGTTCCTCAGGCCAGTGGCCAGCAGCGTCCAGGTACAGCCAGTCAGGTTCACCGTTCTGAGTCCTCTTCACGGGAATCAGGATCACGGATCGACCCCAGGCTGGCGCAGCGGATCGCCCAGCAGACACGGTCTGAAAAGCGAGTTCCGTCCGGGACTCCCGACGGCTCGCAGTTCTCCTCTGAAGTCAGCCGTGCTTCGACCGATGCGTCGGCGCGACAAAATTTCGCTGATCGCACGCAGCTTTCTTCCAGTTCGACGGCCGTTGTCCCCGAAGCGGCCCCGCCCGTGCGTCGCGCGACTTATCAGTCAACTCCGGCAACCCGTTATTCTGAGAACTCAAGTCCCGAGCCACTTCGTCCAACGCCCGCCGTTGAGCCCGAGCCAGCACTCGATGAAGATCAAGGCAATAAGTTCACATCCGACAGTGCATCTGAGCACGCAGCCGAGTTTGAACAAACGGCTGTGGTCACGAAGGCCAGTCACTCGACCGCAGAAAAATCACCTGGCGTATTTCTTGATCTGACGGGCGAGCAGCCTGTTGCGGATTCCGCAGCCTCAGCAAAACCGCTGGGCGAGCGTGGTGCTGAGGTGTCCATCGAAACCAGCCCGACGCAGGTTCTTATGCGAGCCGTCGCATGGATCGTGATCGCTCTTTGTCTGTTCAGTCTGGCCGCTCTGGGCGTCCGCCGGTATCAGCGTCAACGCGGTCTTTTGCCAACGTCAAATGCTCGGTCACGTGTCCTGGAAACACTGTCGCTTGGTCCGGGACGAACGGTTTCACTGATTGAAATGGCCGGCTATCGCGCCCTTGTGGCTTCCGACGCTGGCGGCATTAAGCAACTGGTCATCGCGTCTTCTTCGTTTCATGACGAGTTTTCGGACATGGAACGCGAGATTTCCGAAAGCGACAACGCGAGTCAACGCTACCAGGCATCCGCACATCGACCTCAGTTTTCGGTGACGACCGAATGACAAATCCCTCCTCATTTTCACAACCTCCGCGACACTTTCCCACCAACACATTCTTAACTGGCTGCCGGAATGGATTCCGCACAAACAATTCAACAGATCTTTGAATCCGATGGATTTCAGGGACTCTCGCCACAGATCAAGGTCGCCTTGTTTCTGGGCGGGATGGCACTGATCTCTGCCGCACTTGTCACAATGACGGCGTTCACGCGCATTGTCATCGTTCTGTCGTTTGTACGACGCGCTTTGTCCACGACGGAAATTCCACCCACCCAGGTCATTCTTGGCTTATCACTGTTTCTGACAATGTTCGTTATGGGCCCTACGCTGACCACAATTGAAAAGGATGCCGTTCGCCCTTATCTGGACGAAACGATCGACGGCCAGACCGCATGGAGAAATGGATCCGCAGCACTCCATGATTTCATGATCCGGCAGACTCGCAAAGCAGACATCGCACTGTTTGCCCGCATGGCCAAAGTCTCAACCATTCAGACCGCGCAGGACACACCGATGCAGGTTCTGGTACCGGCCTATGTGATCAGCGAACTGAAGACCGCCTTCATCATGGGCTTTTGTCTGTACATCCCTTTCATCCTGATCGACCTCGTCGTGTCCGTCATTTTGATGTCGCTCGGCATGATGATGATGCCGCCCATGGTCATTTCAACGCCGTTCAAAATTCTGTTGTTTGTGCTCGTCGACGGATGGCAGCTGATCGCCAGAGTACTGAGTATGAGTTTTCACTAATACCCGAAGATCATGTCGTGTTCGGTTAACAGGCCATCCTGTTTCCAGGTTCCTGGTCCAGTCTCCATTCAGGTTGCAGTCATTCCATGTCAACTCCGGCACTCCCAGGAACACCCCTCACCAAGCACTGGATGAAGCAGAGCGAAACTCTGCTTTCATTCGGCATGATCGTGGGCCTGGTCGTAATGCTGGTGCCGCTGCCTCAATGGCTGCTGGACCTGCTTCTCGCGGCCAATCTCGCGGCGACCGTGTTGCTGCTGCTGGTAACTCTCAGCGCCAAGCGGGCTCTGGAACTGACTGTCTTTCCTTCACTTCTTCTTCTGCTCACGCTGTACCGGCTGTCGCTCAATGTCGCCACCACACGCCTGATTCTGCTGGAAGGTGATGCAGGGCATATCGTCACGGCCTTCGGGAACTACGTCGTTGGTGGACAACTGGTCGTCGGTCTGACGATCTTTCTGATCCTTGTCACCATTCAGTTTATGGTGATCACCAAAGGTGCCGGACGTATCGCAGAAGTTTCAGCTCGATTTACTCTGGACGCGATGCCCGGGAAGCAGATGGCTATCGATGCCGAGCTGAATGCGGGCAGCATCAACGATAAGGAAGCCCGTCGTCGTCGTGATGAACTGTCTCGCGAGACAGAGTTTTACGGGGCGATGGACGGTGCCAGTAAATTCGTTCGCGGCGATGCGATCGCCGGTCTGATCATCACCGGAGTTAACCTCGTTGGTGGGATCATCATGGGCGTGGTGAACGGTATGTCGTTCGCGCAGTCCGTCCGAACATTTTCGATCCTCAGCGTGGGCGATGGTCTGGTCACTCAGATTCCCGCTCTGGTCATTGCGACCACCGCCGGTATTCTGGTCACGAAGACCACCTCCGATGACAGCCTGGGTGATGAAATTGGCGGCCAGCTGTTTACTTCCCGACGTTCCATCTGGGTCGGTGCCGGTATTCTGGGGCTGATCGCCATGATGCCCGGACTTCCAAAGCTGCCATTTCTTGGCATCTCTCTTGGCATGGTCATGATCGCCCGCCGAAAATCACCGCCGGTTGTTACAGAAACGGCACCTGAAGGAACAGATCCTGAGAAGGCATCGGCACCTGATGATGAGCGTCATCTGGACGAGTTCCTGCTGACTGATCGTGCTGTCGTTGAAGTGGGCGCTCGATTGGTTCCGTTTATTCAAAGCAAACGCGTCAAAGGTTTGTCAGAACGCATCACGGCACTGCGGCGGGAATTTTCACGGTCGCAGGGATTGTGGATTCCACCGATCCGCGTGAACAGCAATCTGACGGGCCTGCAGCCGGAAGAATATCGAGTTCTGGTCGCCGGGCGACGAGTGGCCGGCGGAGAACTACGAACTGAACAACTGCTGGCCATTCTTCCGGAAGGCCGTCAGGTCACGGTCAGCGGCGAACAGACGACCGAACCGGCGTTTGGCCTGAATGCACGCTGGATTAATGCGGAAAGCCGCCGTCTGGCCGAGATTCAAGGCTGCACGGTTGTGGATCCATTGAGTGTGATGATTACCCACCTTGGGGAAGTTTTGAAACGCTTTGCCCATGAACTTCTGACACGCGAGGCGCTCAAGCAGATGCTTGATCGGGCTCGTGAATTTGCTCCTACCATTGTTGATGAGATTAAGCCGGAGACGATTCGCATGGGAACGCTGCATCAGGTTCTTGTTCAGCTGGCCGAGGATCGTATTCCTTTGGCCGACATTACTCTGATCCTTGAGTCTATCGTCAATCATGCACCTCATTCGAAGACCAGCGAAGAGCTGACCGACCATGTGCGTGTCGACCTTGGTCGCCTGGTCTGTGAACGCTTCCGCGCGACCGACGGACGGCTGCGAGTCATTGCGATGGAACCCAAACTGGACACTCGCATGCGACAGTCACTGCACCAGGATCAGTTGGCGCTGGGAGCCGGGCCGTTAACTCGCCTGATCGAAGCCGTTGGCAAGGCGGCGAAGGACTCAGAACGCCGCCAGCAACCTTTGGCTTTGCTCGTCGATCAGAAGGTTCGTCGCCCGTTGAAACGCCTGCTGGCCAGAACAACGCCGGACGTCGGAGTCATTGCTTATCAGGAAGTGCCCAACGATCTGATCATCGACTCGGCAGTCATGCTGCAGTTGGAAGACATTATTGGTCCGGAAGCGACGTCTGATAGTCAGCAGATTCGTGGGGCTGCCTGACAAAGTTTTTTTGCTGCCGAAGTGTTGGAGCACTTTCCTGAAGGCCGATCAGTATCACGAGTCTTACATCTATGCACATTCATGAAATCATTCTGGATCGTCGTCCATGGGGACGCGCATTTGGGATTCTGGTCAGCTGCGTTGTCATTCTGATCGGAATCGCCCGAAGCGTAGGACCCGCGGAAATCGTCATGCGAGCGGCCATTGCGGCTGTTATTTCAGCGGTCTGTATTCGCATGTTTGTCAGAGTCCTGCAGACGATGGCAGATACGGGTGCCAACCGCAGTTCCAGTTGACAACGTCGTTTAGTTCGCGCCTGAATTTGAGATCGTTAAACGCATCCCACACTGCGAAATCATCTAATGAGCACTCGCATGCACTCCGCTGTTAAAGCCTACAATAAAGTTTGCACGATGGATTTTCGGGATCGTTTGATCCTCGAACATCTTTCGTACGTGCGCCATATCCTGGGGAAGATGCTGGGATCTCTTCCGGAATACGTGGATCACGAGAACCTTGAATCCGCCGGTATTCTGGGACTGGTCGAAGCGGCCGGTCAATACGACCCGGAACGTGGGACAGCCTTCACTACCTTTGCGTATCAGCGGATCCGGGGCGCTATTCTTGACGAACTGCGAAGAAACTGTCCTGTTCCTCAGTCAATCCTTCAGAACTGGGCGATCATTCGCGATGTCTCAGTCCATATGGCACCGCCATTGACGCCGGAAAAACTGGCAGCAGCGACCGAACTCACGATTCGCGAAGTTGAAGACTGTCTGACGGCAATGCGACTGACTCGCCCTGAAAACTGGGCTGACGAACTCGGCGAACTCCCGGTTCCCGCAGGCCGTGAAACTCGGGTCGATGCCGGTTCACACTGCGATGACGAACGAAAACTGCTGGCAGATGCGATCGAACAGCTTCCGGAAAAGATGCGTCTCGCGGTCGCAATGTATCACGTGGACGATATGCGAATGAAGGAGATCGGACAGGTACTTGGACTGTCGGAATCCAGAGTTTCCCGACTGCTGACAGCCGCGGAACTACAGCTGAAGTCGATCATCAAGCGACGCAGCAAATAGCAGCCGGCTGCAGGTCGATTGAACAATTTCTTTACACAGCATTTTCAGTTCAGAGTAGTCCTATGAGCGCAGTACTAGCTTCACGAGGCCGTGTTCTTTCCAGCCAGCAGGTTCGCTTCAGTGACTCTCCGGTACGTCTGGGCCAGCAGGCGCGATGTGCGGGTGAGGCTGCGGTTGTTTCTGTTCGGACAGATCCGGAAACCGGCGATCTGATGGCCATCATTCTGCAGTGTGGCTGCGGTGAAGTGACGGTGGTGGAATGCAACTATGGTGCCCCGGCAGCGGCTGAATCTGCGGAGCCCCATGTTGAGACATCAGGCCAGCGTTGAAATGCCGCGAGTTGTTCTCGACACAGTTTCTTTCGGTTGTTTTCTGTGGCAATTTGTTCTTCGGATATTTCCGCAATGGATGGCCAGCACTTACACATCAATGCCCGGTCTGCCTTTCTCCGCAATCATTCGGCACGACGAGCCCTCGGCACTTTCCTGAGCTTGCTCTGTCTGTGGTCATCGAGCGGTTGCGCTTTCACAAAAAGCGTGCTGCTGAAGCCCATGATCGGCGATGTTGCGCAGCAGTCTCAGCAGACAGGCGCTGCAGGTAAAGACTGCGCAAAGCCTGATTGCGCCGCTCCCGGCCCTCCGTTGACGTCGCAGGTTCCGTTGACCGCGATGCCAGTACCTCAGGCGGCCGTTCCTCCTGCTGTGAGCGAACTGCCGCAGCCAACTCCGACACTCACTTCACAGTTGATGGCTCAGCCCGTTCCGCACGTCCCTCCGCTCACATCCCCCGCGCAGCCCGGTAATGTTGCTCAATCAGCGGTCCCGCAGATCCCTGTAGTGACCATGGTTCCGCCTGGCTGGAAGCTTGTTCCTGAGTCCACTTCGGCTGCTCCCGGACGAATGGATCCCGAATACTGTGTTCCGGCGCCGGTCCCAGGAAGCTCTTATCCGGATCCTGCCGCGCACGCGTCGACCGCGCCGGTGGTCGATGTCAAGCTGCAGCAGTGTGAACAGCAAATGGCAGAGATGACAGCAAAGGTGACGGGGCTTCAGAATACGACGGAAGTGACCCGGCAGGCGATGCTTAATATGGCGGTCGAACAGATGCGGCTTCAAAACGAAAATGAAGCTCTGAAACAGCGAGCCGAAGAGAATCATCGCGAATTCATCCAGTCCATTGACTCGATCTCACAGTTCATAGATGAAGTAACTCCGCCCGAAACGTCGGAACCGCCCGTACGGCCGCCAGTGCCACAACAGAGCACCCGGCGAACAACAAAACGTCCTGCAGAAATGGCCGTACTTTTACCGTCTGTCGAGTAGCCTTGAGCGGGCTAAGCACCCACGCACAAGTTATTGGGCATAAAGTCTGAGTGGAATCGAGGTTCATCATTGTGAGCAACAGTCCGTCATCATTGAAATCGCTTCCTCGAAGCCTGGTGGCCGGGTTGATCGGCATTGGCGGTTTGCTTGCGGAAGGCTGTAGTCTGCATGATTCGGTGAGTGCTCCGCGTGCTCCAGCGGTGTCTTCTCGTTTCACTTCAAATCCTCTGAGTGATAAGCCGAAACGTTCAGATACCGTTTTGTTGGCCTCCGCAGTGCCCGGAATGAAACTCGGACTGGCGATGCAAAGCGGCGTTGATCCCGTGCATTCGCAGTTCGCCGCGCGGCTGGGAACGGTGCTCGTGCGTGAGCTGCAGTTGTCAGGCGGATCACTGGCTGTTGAGCCCCTCGCGACTCTTCAAACGCATTCAATGAGTGCTGCGCAGCCACCGGCAATTCCTGAGCGTCCTGCAACGGATGTGATCACGGTCGCATTCTCGGACGCACAGGACACCCTGCCGGCCCAGTTGCCGCCCAATCCCATGCTGATGGTGTCGACGCCGCCTGTTGTGGATCAGATTCTGGTGGTCCGAGTCATCGAATACCGTCCCTACTTTCCGCTCCTGGCGACGCTCGAAATTCGCGTGCTGGATGGCGAAAGCCAGGCACCTGTCTTCGCCACAACGGGAACATGGTCAGGAGTCGATTATCGACTGGTTGACAGTACCACGAAGCGAAGCCTGCGACAAAAACTGTTCTGTGACGAGCCGCGCTGCGAGCCATCGCCCGGCCATAACAGCCCGCAGGCTCTGATGCACGAAATCTCCAGAGACCTTTCGGAGTGGTATAATCAGTCGCTAAATTCCGCAGTCACACCGCAGGCTCAGAGGAATCGCACATTTCGAGAACGGATGGCTTCACCATTCCGAAAAGAAGGCTGCAAGCCGTGTGAAGCGTCACTCTCTGGCGGCACTGCTTCTGACGCTCCACAGGAATAGAGTGCCCTGGCCGCAGAATGTTTGAAATCTGCCAGGCAAGCGGCGTATTGATCTCGTCACGGCTTCGGCGCTTTCGTTTAACGGCAAGCCGCAGGCGTACGTAATTCGGAAGCAACGCCTGCGCCTTGCCGTTAAACTACTAAATCAACAACCCGCCCGCACCGGTCCCGCATGCGTTTGTCAGACACTCAGCGGCATGCGAAGTGGCGCCACTGTTTGTTGAGCCCATAAATTCCGATGGGCTCACGATGTGGAAGAAATGTGATCGATGGCCCGAATGTTGCGTTATCCTCGACCGACATACAGCTGCTGGCTGGGCAGAACGATCGCCTCCAGAAAGTTCACATCGTCCGGCATCGTCAGCATGGCCATTGCTGCGCTCACGATCGACGATACCGCCATCATGGGTTCGTCATCGGCTTTGATACCGGAAGCTTGACGGCGTTCGACCAGAACATTGCCCGGGTGCAGGCAACTGACAACGATGCCATGTTGGCGGCCTTCAAGAGCCGTTGCGTGCGTAAGCCCCTGCACGCCAAACTTGGCTGCCGTGTAAGCGGATGAATTTTCTCGAGGCCGCTGGGCAGAAATGGATCCAATATTCAGAACACGTCCACTGCCCTGAGGCTTCATCAGGCGGAACGCAGAACGCGTACACAGAAAGCTTCCCGTCAGGCAGGAAGAAATCACATTGTTCCAGGCCGCCAGGGAAAGATCTTCCACGGGACCACCGTCAAATGCACCGGCGTTATTCACAAGAATATCGAGGCGACCAAACTTTTCCTGCACATGGCGAAAAAGGTGATCTACATCGGCTTCAAGACCCACGTCGGCAGAAATCGCCAAAATGCGATCCGGTTCCGAGGACAGTCTGTTCGCCGCATCCTCCACGGCCTGCACTCCGCGTGCACAAACCGCTACAGAACAGCCACTTTCCAGCAAGGCCTTTGCGATGCCGAAGCCGATTCCCCGACTGGCACCCGTCACCACAGCAACTTTTCCCGTTAAATCAGCCATGAAAATTTCTATATCCTGATGAAAGGAAAAAAATCGCCAGTCGTTCCCGCCCAAAACAGTTCGGAATTCTTTTCAAATTCGTCAACAATTAATGCCCCGACGAGGCGAATAATGCGTAACAGTATAGAGGGAATTTTGCTGGCCGTGTGTTGGTCTCGGTGAAATCTTTACGATCCGGAATGTCCTCTATCTCCAGAAAGCCCGCTGTTACTGCGTGAACCTGTCGACCGCGTTTGCGGTCGTCATCGAGACGGCCTTTGTATTTGCGACCAGATTGTTCCATTGAGTGTCCCAAATTGTCCAGAAATGGTACGAGTAAAAGGGCGATACAATGAAGATTCTGTTTCACGGAGATCATGCGTTTTCCAGGGATGCTGCCGAGTTTATTGCGAACAGATGTGAGGCGGCATTCGATCGGTTCCAGTCAGCCATTCGCGAAATCAGGGTGACAGTTCGCGATGAAAATGGACCTCGAGGTGGAGATGACATCCGATGTACCATCCACATCCTGATGTCTGCACTGGCCGACGTGATTGTTCACGAGCAGTCTGTGACGCTCCAGTCCACGGTTGGTGAAGCCATCGACCGAGCAGCCTATCAGGTCAGTCGCCGTCTGGGGCGACAGAAACACGAGGTTCGCAAAATGGCGGCCGCCTTCTGAAAAAAGTTCGGCTGCGTTACTGCGTCAACGCTGTTTCCTGGGAAACAGAGATAAGGTTTCGGTTGCATCGGTTGCCCGTATTGACGGGGCAAATTTTCAATCGCTGATGCCCTTCGTGCGAAGATGATTTAACGACTCACTGCTGAGCACAGGAGGGGGCTCAGCAGTGAGATTTCAAATGGATCCAACCCTCAACAGAACGGGTGTTTTTGTGAAAACGGTAACTGAAAAAACTTTAAGCCCTAAATCAAGTCATGGAAGCTGGTCGCTTCGGCAACCGCTCCCTGGTGACAGCACTGTCGCTCGCTACAACCGCGTTGCTGTCGTTGAAACTGTCATGTCCATCCGTAATCAGCAGCAGCGAATTACGCGACGTTTCGTCGTGGGTGCCCTCGTGCTGACCGGGCTGACAGTCATACTCGCCGGTGTCATGGGCTGGCTTTAAGCGGTCGTATGCTGCAACATAACTTCGCTTTGGATGGCCGTTGCCCTGTCAGATGTTACTCTCATACCCTTTGGCCTGTTGCTGGTCGCCAAAATTTTCTGACAGCAGTAAGACATTTCGCGAAAAAGGCAACGTCGGTCGACGTTGCCTTTTTTTTGTTCTGGCAGATAACCGATCGCCCGAGAAACGTTTGCAGGCCTCGGCCCTCCAATCAGAATTCGCCAATCACCTGACCGTCGGCGCGAGCACCCAGGTTGCGCCATGCGTTCAGATCGATATTGTTGCTGATCGAGCGACATGATCCGTCCATCAACAGCGTGTTGACGACTCCGGTGTGGTAGCTGCGTGAAGTGATCACGCCATACGTCACGAGGGTAGCACTGGCGCCTTCGCGGCTGCTGCAGACGTCAATATCATAGTTCACACCGCCGGTCGTGTAGGGCACCACAGTGTTGGGACCAAAGACCGTCGTGAAGCCGTTGTGAATGGCTCGGCCACAAACCCATTCCGTGTGGCCGGTGTTAGCAAAGGAGCCGCCCGAGATGCTGCTGGCCACAGCGGCAGGAGAAGCGGGTGCCGTGGTCGGAAGTGTGGCGTCATGAACGCGTTGGGTGAAGGCTTTCACCTCAGACATGCCAATCGTATTGCTCAGCCCGTCCGTGTAATTCCGGTCGGCCAGCTTGCCGTTGACAGCAAACGCAGCGCCACCGTCCTGCCCGTTGTTCGGGTTGTACGTCTGATAATGACCGACACCAAATGCGTAACACAGAGGATAGTATTCCGGAACACCTGTAGAGGCATTAGTTCGGATTCTGTCATTCACGTCGGATGGACACAACAAGACCGGAATCCGCTGAGTGGCAATGCCGCTCGGTGGAAAAGCAGCTTTGTTGCTACCGTCATGGTATCCGAGTGAAAAGTTGATCTTTGAGTATTCATTTGATCCTTCCACAAAAGGCAGCAGCATCGCCTGCCCGGACCATGGCTGAGTAATTCGAGCCCCATCCACAATTGCGGCCGGCGGAAAGACAGAGAACGTTCCCAGATAATTGTGCAGAGCCAGTCCCAGTTGCTTCAGATTGTTTTTGCACTGAGTCCGCCGGGCAGCCTCCCGCGCTGCCTGCACGGCCGGAAGCAGCAGAGCGATGAGAATCGCAATGATTGCGATGACAACAAGAAGTTCGATCAGCGTAAAACCACGAGTACCAGCTTTAGAACGTGTGACCACTTGAACTGCCTCCGATGAAAACACAAGACCCCGGAATGTTCCCCGTGAACTTCCGAACCTGCTTGTGCTGGGCGTGGCTTGCTAACTGACCATGTCACTGGCTGGCTGCGGCCTCAGCAAAAACTGATCTGCCAATGTCACAGGCGACCTTCAAAGCAGTTCTTTTCAGGCGATTCCCTGATAGCCGCTTTTGTAAGTACCCTATTGACATTGAGACTCAGTCGCAATACTGTATCCGCAAGAACAGGTTTGTCAACATTTGTCTCAGGAAAATATCGTGGCCGAAACAAACGAAAGTGAGCCGGCGGTTCCGGAGAACCAACCGCAGTCCCCTTCCGCTCCCCGGCAACAACGCACTGTGACGTTTGACGAGATCGCTGGCGGCAGCACAGAAGTTGTGATCAAGCATGCCGGGCAAACGTACCGTCTTCGCTCCACAAAAAACGGTCGACTGCTTCTCAACAAGTGACCGATCCAGCGTCCCAGCCGACCATCGCTGACAAAGCAACTCACGCTGTCAATGGGCTCCGCGCGTTCTGAGGGAAGACACCAGCGGATCAGGCTTCCGCGCTAATGGTCATGATCAATCGCTGCGACTCTGCCATCTGGCCCAAGCACAACGGTAACAATGCAGCATGTAAAGCCGGTATACCGCCAGGCAACATTGCTGCCCTGCGAATTGATCTGTGAGGGGAGCATCAGAGACACCGCCCTTATGCATACTCCGGCAGGAACCGTTTCCAGTTCTCGTAGATGATGTCGTGGATCATTTCGTCGGGGATCTTCGGGAAATTGGTCCCTCGGATAATGTCGTTCACTTTGTGCTGGCCGGCGATCACCTGGGCCGGAGTGGCCGAGGGAAAGTCGGATCCGAAGATGAGTTTATGCTCCACTCCGTATTCCATGGCCGTCATAAACGCCTGGTAATGCCGCAGTGGACGATAGTGCAGAGCGGAAATATTCGCGTACAGGTTCGGGTGCTTGCGGATCAGCACGACACATTCAGTTTCCCAGGGGTGTCCCATGTGGGCAATTACGATCCTGAGATCCGGACACGCCAAAGCAATATCCTCCAGTTGAATCGGATTTGCATACTTGAGCGGTCCTGGGCGGACGAACGATGTGCCCTGATGAATGTTGACCGGGATGCCCAGCGACTCGGCCTTCCTGAACAGAGGCAGGTGTTTCGGGTCCTGCGGATCCCAGTTCTGATAAATCGGCGAACACTTCAATCCGCGCAATCCGAGATTGCTGACATAGTGTTCCAGCTGATCAACGCAGTCGGCATCGTTTGGATCGACCGAACACCAGCCGATGAACCGGTCGGAGTGTTGCTTGACGAACCCCGCGATCAGTTCCTGGTCGGCATTGATGCCGCAGAACGGTGCTTTGATGCCAAACACAATCACCTTGTCCGCATCGGCAGTGGCCGTTAGAAGCTGTTCAGGCCGAGAATCGAATGCGTTGGACTGCGGACTGTCGCTCCCCGCGAAATAGACATCCGGCGAGAGCTTCATCTTGGCTCGCTTGGCCTCCCATGCAAACTTAACAAATTCATCGGAAAGATGTTCCGGGTACCACATCAGGTTCGTGTGTGTATCAAACAACATGGGTGGCTCCTTCCTCCCAGTCTTCAGCATAAAACCCCGACCCACGTCCGAACGCGGCAACCTTGTTAGTCGCCAAAGTCATTCCATTTGCCCGAGCGATGGCGGCAATGCCCCAAAGATTGGCCAACTGTTCGTGAATTTTTCGAATATCAATCATCGCGTCGTCCTGTTTGAGTCATAGTCCCGCCTCAGACCCGCAAACGCCTGGAACCAGCGTCGAAACAATTGTCGTCATTCTATCGTCGGCATTGGCGTAACAGAAGCGGCAAATGCCCTGCTGGGCGGACTTCCTTTTCTGGAAGTGATTAAGCGGACGATGCTCATGGATTAGAAAATGAACTGCGCCCTTTCCGCCTTCATTCGTACATTTGCAAATTGACGAAACGCACCTGAACAATGTCCTCGGCAAGATCTGCACTTTT
The DNA here is from genome assembly GCA_041688565.1 of Planctomycetaceae bacterium. Classification (GTDB taxonomy): domain Bacteria; phylum Planctomycetota; class Planctomycetia; order Planctomycetales; family Planctomycetaceae; genus SXXK01. Next base: position 14,269 of record JBDNHX010000058.1, on the reverse strand, counting down.
TTCTCGCGCGGTTCACCCAGTACGTTGGACATTCTTGTCCGACAGCGTTTCGACGGGCAGGAATGCCCATCGTACGAGCCATTCTGCCTGCATCTCTCGCTCGGCGTCGCAGGCAATCTCCGAGTGCCGTGGCCCAAAACCGCAGTGATCTGCCACACGGGCTGCGGCACATGGAATGTGCCTGCTACTTTTGTCACCTGGTTCCACGACGGAGTCTAAGAATGGTGTTTCCCCGGGTCTCCTGGTTCGTTCCAGAAACGACAGGCGTCGGTCGGGGTGCTACACTGCAGAAATAGCCCTGCCCACTTTGTCGTTTTCCCACACAGTCCACTGTTGAACAGGCAATTCGATGAGTTCTTCCACGCGATTCTTCCTGCACGTATTCCTGATAGTTTGTTTGACCATTCAAGGCAAAACCAGCCTTGCCGATGAAACCCGGAATGGGCTGTCGGAAGCGGAAAAACGCGGCGGCTGGCAGATGCTGTTTGATGGCCAATCCGCCAACGGGTGGCGAAATTACAAGTCGGACAAAATCAGTGACGGCTGGGTTGTCAAAGACGGGGTCCTGGAACGAGTCAGCAAAGGTGCTGGCGATATTGTGACGACAGAACAGTATGAGAACTTCGAATTGTCTCTCGAATATCGCATCTCAAAAGGCGGCAACAGCGGCATCATGTTTCATGTGACGGAGGATCAGCCGGCGCCTTGGCATAGCGGTCCGGAAGTCCAGATTCAGGATAACGTTGACGGACGAGATCCGCAGAAAGCGGGATGGCTTTATCAGCTTTACAAACCGGTCAAACCGGAGTGGGCGACGATGTTCGAAAATCAGGTCGGCTTCAAGGGAACTGATCTCGATGATGCAACTCGCCCGGCCGGAGAATGGAATCATATTTACCTGCGACTCTCACCACGTCAGTGTGAAGTGGCAGTTAACGGCGTGAGCTACTTCTATTTTCATAAGGGTGATGAGGAATGGAACACGCGAGTCGCTGCCAGCAAGTTTGCCGCGTTCCCTCAGTTCGGTAAGGCCAGCAAAGGACACATCTGCCTGCAGGATCACGGTGACCCTGTTGCATTTCGAAATATCAAATTACGGAGTCTGTCCGCTGATGGAAGTGTGACAGATCCGGTTGATGGTCAACTGCCTTTGAAAGGTGTCGTTGCGTTTCCCGAACTGAAGTGGGAAGGCTTTGAAGGGGCCGATGAAGACGGTCGAATTACGACTCTCCGGCCCATGGTGCTGACTCATGCAGGTGATGGCACCCATCGGAACTTCGTCGCAACTCAGCGAGGAACGATTTATGTGTTTCCCAATGACCCCAAGGCTCAGATGGCAACACTGTTTGCTGACCTGAGCGAAAAAGTTCAGGACTGGCGAAAGGATAATGAAGAAGGTCTGATGGGGTTTGCGTTTCATCCGGACTACAAGACGAACGGACAGTTCTACGTCTATTACAGTTCGTCCACTGAGCCTCGCATGTCGATCGTTTCTCGGTTCAAAGTTTCCGAAACCGATTCGAATCGTGCCGATCTGGCCAGTGAACTGATCGTGATGAAGATTCCTCAGCCCTTTGCCAACCATAACGGGGGATCCATTGCTTTTGGACATGATGGCTACCTTTACATTGCACTCGGTGACGGGGGCGGTCGAAATGATCCGCTCGGACATGGTCAGAATCTGAAGACCTGGATGGGGTCAATGCTTCGGATTGATGTCAACCATGAGCAGGATGGCAAACACTATGCAATTCCGGCAGACAACCCGTTTCTGGATCGCGAAGGGGCTCAGCCTGAAATCTATGCTTATGGCTTTCGCAATGTCTGGCGCATGAGCATTGATCGAAAGACGGGAGACATCTGGGCGGCCGATGTCGGGCAGGACTTTTGGGAGGAAGTGAACATTGTCAAACGCGGTGCCAACTATGGCTGGAGCATTCGCGAAGCCTCGTATCCGTTTAGCAACAAGACCGTGGAAATTGTGGATCCGCTGGTGAATCCGGTCTGGGAATACGATCACCAGATCGGAAAATCGATTACCGGAGGCTTCGTCTACCGCGGGACTCGATTGCCGGAATTGGCTGGCATGTACGTTTATGCCGACTTCATCAGTGGTCGAATCTGGGCTCTGAAGTATGACGAAAGTCTGGGCAAGGTGATTGGCAACATGGGGATCGCCAGCACTGGGTTTCCTGTTCTGGCCTTTGGCGAAGACGAACAGGGCGAGTTGTACTACATGCTTGAGACGATCAACGGTCAGGGGATTTATCGATTTGATCCTGCCCCATAAAAGCATCATTGGAAAACGGTTGCAGCGATTGCTCAGCGTGAGATCTCACGCTGAGCACCGAGCAGCCAGGGCTTCTTCCTGGCGGCTGTGGGTTATCAACCCAGTTCCGACCTGATATCGATCCAGCGGCGTTCTTCGAATGATTCCAGCACTGCATCGGCAACGGCCTGAGCTGTTGCACCGTCATGAAAGCCGGGGACTGCGTCGCGTTCTTCAATGATGGCAGACGTGAGTTCCCAAACCAGGTCGTAGCGAAACACGGTGCTCGGCTTGCCCTGTGACGGATCGCGAGGACTTCCCGGCAGAACGAGAAACTCTTCGGGCACGGGCATCTTTTCCATGTCCTTGCCATTGCGGGACAAAATAATGTTGTTGGGATCGGTCAGCTGATAAGCGGCCGAACCTTCGCTGCAGTTGACTTCTGCCCATTCGTAACCGACGCCATTATTGTTGTGGCCTTTCATGAGCGTACTGCCCTCCCAGACGCCAACAGCTCCATTCTCAAAGAACCCAATCAGGCTGGACCAGTCGTCGACTTCTGATGGCGGACACGGCTTTCCGTCAGCCGTTATGTCGCGAGGTACGAACTGCGCGACAGCACCGCAGATGGATTTGATCGGTCCCAGAAGATCCTGAGCAAAGTCGATGCGGTGAATTGTCATGTCAAACAGGTCGCCGGCGCCAGCCAGCTTTTTGATTTGACGCCAGCCCCAGCTGGTTTCGGGCAGATCAAGAAATCTTTGACTGCGAAAATGCCGCGGTGTTCCCAGAACGCCTGTGGAAACGAGATGTCTCACATAACGCATGGATGGCGCAAAGCGGTACGTGAATGCTGTCATATGCCGGACGCCCGCATCGCGTGCCGCGCGAAACATCTCGGCCGATTCCGCAAAGCTCAGCCCCAGCGGCTTTTCGCACATCATGTGCTTGCCATTCTTCGCGCACTCAAGAACCTGCTCGCGATGCACAAAATTCGGCGTGGCAATAATAACGGCGTCAACATTGGGATCGGCCGCCAGTTGTCGGTAATCGGTGTAAGTCCGGACGGGCCCCCATTCGCTGGCTCGCTGAGCCAGCAAGGCTTCGTTGGGATCGCAGATGGCCGTCAGAGATGCGCGGGGATCCAGTTTGATTCCGGGAACATGATGGAAGTCAGATACCGCACCGGCACCGATGATTCCGTAACGAACATGTGTAGGCATGACAGGGTTTTCCGGGATTAAAGTTCAGCCAGCTGATGAATCAGCTGCTGCAGTCGAATCAGAGCCTCATCGCGGCTCAATAAAAGTTCGTCCAGCTGTTCATTGCGGACGGCAGCCAGCAGAGTTCGCACGCCAGGTCCGGCAGGAATGCCCAGCTGCATGACATCGCGTCCGTCAATCAGCGTCGCCGGCAGCAGGATATTCGATGAATTGGCGGAAAGGTATCTTCGGCAGTATTCCACGTCCACCGGAGGCTCAGCTTTCGCAAACGCCAGCGCCGAAGAAACATCCAGCAGGAACGGGGCATGTGGATGTGCCAGCAATGGCTTCAAAATATGCAGGGGCCGTGCGGCGATCCCGGCTAACACGGGCAGAGAATCGAGCACCCAGCAGATACAGTCATTTTCTTCATTGGACAGTTTCAGTCGGCGACAAACGACATCGATCTTTTCAACGCGTTGACGATAGTCAGTGTTCTCTTCGCCGCGTTGTGGCTGATACAGGCTACGAAGAAGAATGCTCATCGCCGGTTCAAAGGCCGGCTGTTCCAGATGTTCCAGCGCCGCGAGTGTTTCATCATCGCGCAGCAACCCGCTGACAGAACAGATTTCCGGCAGCACCTCGGGTAACAGCCCCGTGTCCTCCAGAAGCTTTACGGATGTCTGGCGAGTCGAATGAGCCAGCATCCGTCGCATTTCCTGAGCGATTCGTTCAACGCTGACCTGATTCAGATCGTGACGATGCCTGCGAACCGCCTCGGCCGTTGCGCCGTCCAGATGAAAGTGGAACGTGGCGGCAAACCGGATGGCCCTGAGCATCCGCAGTTTGTCTTCCTGAAAACGAGCCGCCGGATCTCCGATCGCCCGGACAATTCCAGCCGCAAGATCAACTCGCCCGCCGACGTAATCGATGACTTCGCAGGTCAGTGGATCAAAGAACAAACCGTTGATGGTGAAGTCGCGGCGCTGAGCGTCCTCTTCCGGTCGACAGAACCTGACAGACTCCGGCCGGCGACCGTCCAGATATTCGCCGTCGCTTCGAAAAGTCGCCACCTCCACCTGCCCGCACGATCGCGTAGGCCCAAGGACCATCACTACGCCAAAACTGGCTCCCACGGCGACCGTTCGCTTTTTGCCAAAAATGCGGATCACATCGTCAGGTGTCGCGGTGCTGGCAACATCAAAATCCTTGGGAGCCTTTCCCAGCAGCTCATCTCGCACACAGCCACCTGCCCAAAGAGCCTCAAACCCCTCTTTTCGCAGGATTTCAACAACGCTGACGGCAAAAAGGCGGCGCGGATCGGAGGTTGAAGAACCAGTGGATTCAGATGTCATGGGTGATGATCTTGTGAATCGGCAAGAATCGGGGAACTAAGGCCAACGAACGGAAATGTAGGCGAAGACTCAACTTGCGAGAACAGTCGGCGGACTTCTTGTTGCCAGACTGTAGGCTGACACGACCTTCAGGGCCTGCTAGGATATAAGTCCCTGAAGAGTGACACATACCCGGAAATGCACAGTTGCCGAACCGTCGCCGGTTCCCGAATACAGGCCGATTCATGAGAGACACACGCGTTGAGCTGAAGAACCCGATTACCGCCGCGGTTCTGGCCTTTCTAATCCCCGGAGCCGGTCACTGGTATCAGGGACGACGTTTTAAGGCCACGATTTACTCGGTTTGCATTCTCACTCTGTTTGTCTGGGGAATGATTTTGGGAAACTGGCAGCCCGTTTACAGTCAGTTGGTTTACCGCACCCGGGCCGAATCCGCTCAGATGGAAAAGGCGACGCCGCCGACTCGCTTTTCGTTTGGATATGCGGCTCAGTTTTTCTCCGGACTTCCTGCGTTGCCGGCCCTGGTTCAGGAAGCGCGATTCCGAAACGAAGAAGCCAACCTGAATATCCTTGAGACGGAGATTCTTAGCGATTTTTCGGGAATCGTGCGTGAACAGACTGAGTCCGGTGAGTCGGCGAAAACAGTTTCCGGCCAGATGATCCTGTCTCCCGTCAATGCCGCGGGCAGCCGCGATGTGACGGGCACTTTAACGGTCGCTGCAGACGACGGTACAACCATCGAGTATGGTCTTGGCGGCTATGTGGAACTGGGTCGGCAGATCTTTGGATCACCTCGACGTGAAATCCGATGTGGGATCATCAGCAAAAACGGCGCTGAACTCGCCACAGAAGGTTCCGTGCAGGGAACGGTTGCTCGCAGTTTTCTGAACTGGTTTCAGGCTCCTCGTGATTCACACGAGATGGATCGACTGCATGGAGATCTAAGCCGCAAGTTTGATATCGCCTCCGTGTTCACCTGGATCGCCGGCTTACTGAATCTGCTGGCCATCTGGGATGCTGCCGACGGGCCAGCGTATGGATATGGTGATGAAAAATCGAAGCCAGACGACGACGACGACGAAGAAGAAGAGTCGCCGAAAAAGACCTGAGACTTTTCTGTTGCTTTGCGTCATGGACTCATAAATCCTCCGAACTTCACAAGTGGCTTCTCATGGATCTCACCATTCTGACTCACGCGATCCCTCTGACGGCCATCATCTGTCTGGTGTATTCGACCAGCCGTTTTGAATTGCCGGAGCGAATTCTTCGATCGGCTGTCATCATGTTCGGCAAGACCATTGGTTTCCTTGGTCTGCTGTATGCGTTTTTGCTTTATCTGTCCCGTTGAGGCACGCCATGAACTCGCTCAATGAATACCTGTTGGCTCAGACTCGCAGGCAATTTTTCGGTGACGGCGCGTTACGGATGGGCGGCATTTCTCTCGCCATGATGGCCGCAAACCGGCCGCTCACTGCTCACGCTGACGGAACACTGCCGGCGGGAAGTTCAGAACAGGTTCACCCGCCTCTGCCCGGGTTTCCGCATTTTGCTCCTAAAGCAAAGGCCATCATTTACCTGCACATGAATGGCGGGCCTTCGCAGCTGGACACGTGGGACTACAAGCCGGGTCTGCAGCAGTATTTTGACAAAGAGCTTCCCGATTCGATTCGCATGGGCCAGCGAATCACCACCATGACCAGCGGTCAGACTCGGCTGCCCGTGGCTCCATCAATGTTCAGCTTTGCTCGGTATGGGCAGGCCGGAACGTGGGCCAGTGAATTGCTGTCTCAGACTGCCCGCCACGCTGACGATCTCGCCGTGATTCGCAGCGTGCATACCAATGCCATCAACCATGACCCGGCGTGTACGTTTGTCACAACAGGCAGTGAAGTTCCCGGCAAGCCCAGCATCGGTGCGTGGCTGGCGTATGGACTGGGCAGTGTGACCAACAATCTGCCGGCATTTGTGGTGCTGACTCCTCGCTGGACTTCTAAACAGGCGGCACAAGCGCTGTTTACTCGCATGTGGAGCAGTGGTTTTCTGCCTTCGAAATACACCGGCGTCGCTTTGCGAAGCGTGGGTGATCCGGTTTTGTACATCGACAATCCTGCAGGCGTGGACGGTCAGCATCGGCGTGCCATGCTGGATACGCTGTCGCAGCTGAACCAGAAAAATTTTGAACGCTTCGGAGATCCGGAGACTCAGACACGAATCGCCCAGTATGAAATGGCGTTCCGGATGCAAAGCAGCGTTCCGGAGCTGGTGGATCTGTCGGGCGAAACAAAAGAGACGCTTAACATGTACGGCCCGGAAGTCACTAAGCGGGGAACTTTTGCGGCCAGTGCTCTGCTGGCCCGCCGCATGGTCGAACGTGGCGTGCGAGCCGTGCAGATCCTTCATCGGGGCTGGGATCAGCATGGGTCACTGCCCAGTGAGATTCGTCACCAGTGCTACGATACTGATCAACCATGTGCTGCGCTTCTTCAGGACCTGAAGCAGCGCGGACTGCTGGACAGTACGCTTGTTGTCTGGGGCGGGGAGTTCGGTCGCACCGTGTATTCACAGGGGACTTTGACAAAGAATAATTATGGACGTGACCATCATCCCCGAAACTTCTGCATGTGGATGGCCGGCGGCGGGATCAAAGGTGGCATCGTCCACGGCGAAACCGATGACTTCAGTTACAATGTGATCGATAAGCCGTGTCACGTGAATGATCTGAACGCGACTGTCCTGCACTGCCTGGGAATTGACCATGAGCGATTTTCTTATCGATTCCAGGGCCTGGACCAGCGACTGACGGGCGTCGAACCGCAGCAGGTCGTGCAGGAAATTCTTGCCTGAAATCTTCAGGATTCTCGGAGTCCGCCCGCGAAACTCCGGCTCCCGCCACACCGCACTGCGCGCACATCGCAGAGAGCCCCGCGTGATACGCGGAGGCATCGTGCTCAATTTGCACAGTCGGAGCATTCGGCACGTTGCATTTAACAGGCGTTCGATGTTGCAGCTGGAAGGACAGGACTCCAGTGTGCGGTTCTGTTCGGCCAACAGGGAAAAGAACTTAACACACGTGCAAATGTGTTCGATACATCGTTTGTTCGCAGTCGGGAAATGGCTGCCGGAGTGAAAACTCTGCCTGTGGATTTTATGTCATGGATGCCACCGTCAACACCTGCCACTGATATCACTCAATCGCAGTGATCTCTCAGCTGGCTTCCTCGTTTAGGTTGCCCATGTCCATCGAAGAACTGCTTGTACAGATGGAGCAGTATCGGTTACGCAGGGAACAGCGGGATTTCCGGCCGGAGTGGCTGAAGCTTTTTGTGCAGCAGGCTGCTGGTGTTTTTGAACCTTTGACTCATGTCGGACGAGTTGGCTACGACTGTCAGTTTGACGAACGTGGCTGGACTGTCTGCATGTATCTTGGCACCACCGAAATTGTTGGGGGCGCTAAGGACGGACAAATTGATCACGCCAGTTTTCGAATTGATCTAGCTGCTGTTTCAAAGCTGTTTACAACGGTAAATCGATTCGAATGGTATTCGCTGGGAGACGCCGGCGAGAACCTTTCCAACAAAATACGATCGCTGATCTGTGTACACGGAATGACCGAAGCACACGAGCTTCGTCTGGAACTTCTGGCCATACCTCCGGACCTTGTGGGACCGGGGCTTCACTGCCGACCAGACGGAACATTGTACGAAACGAAATAGATTCCCGGATCGCTCCGGCGGTCTTCTGGCATCGGGTGGGGCTGCGGCACTCCGGTGGAGCACTCATCTCCACCGAAGTGCCGCTCCTTTTTCTATGGCTGATCAACACAAAACTCCGAAGCTGAAAAGGAACTCGTCTGCGGCCGCTGACGCAGTCCCCGCTTCTATTCTCAATCGCAAAGGCGCTCGCAACACAGCCGCCGTGTCGGCGGATGTGCGAGCCTTACTCAACGCGGGACTTATCGAATCGGTCAACCTGTGTGAGTGGCTGATCGTTGATCACGAACGGCTGGCAGAAAACGTTTTTCCCGAACTTGGATGGCAAAGCTGCCTGCCTCAGGTCTCCTCGGCCCTCAAAAATTTAAAGACCCCGACGGCTTTGAAAAAGACTTTTGCCGTGGGGAAAATTCTGGCGCAGCTGCACACGTCAAAGACTGCCGCCGCCAGCGCCTTTGAATCCCTGCGTGACCACAGCTCAGACACCGTTCGCACGTGGGCCTGCGCACTGATTGGCCAGAAGACGGCAATCACGCTCGCAGAAAAACTGTCGCTGTTGCAGCCCCTGGCCGCTGATCCCAATATGGGAGTCAGAGAAATTGCCTGGATGGCCGCTCGTCCCCTGATCAGCCAGCAGCTGCCTGAAGCCATCCAGCTGCTGAGTTCCTGGGTTCAGAACAAAGACGAACGCATTCGCCGCTTCGCCAGTGAGGCCACTCGTCCCCGCGGTGTCTGGTGCGCGCATATCAAAGAACTGAAGGAATCCCCCGAACTGGCACTGTCGCTGCTGGTCCCTCTGCGTTCCGATGAATCCAAATACGTGCGGGATTCGGTCGCCAACTGGCTGAATGATGCCTCAAAATCCCGACCGGACTTCGTCCGGCAGACCTGCCAAACCTGGCTTTCAGAATCACCAACGCCAGCCACTCAGGCGATCGTGAAACGCGCTCTGAGAACTCTAAAGAAGAACGAAACGCTTGGCGCGTTCCGCTACAAAATGACTCCCATTGAGTAAGCGCTCGGAAATGGCAGCGGCCAGACTTTCCGCCGATACGATCTTGTGGCCAATGATTTTCCGCTCATTCGCAAATCACAGTGGAGCCGCCTCGAACTTCGCCAGCTCAACCGCGTCGGCCGCTTTCCAGACTCGCACAGTTCCGTCTTCACCACCCGAGGCCACAATTGTTCCGTCCCCGTTGGTCGCGGCACGGTAGACATAGTCGGGATTGCCCGGGAACTCACGAGCCGGAGCACCGTTGCTTCCGGTATGGAAAAAGACTCGCTTGTCACCGCTGCTGCTGACAATGAGGTCCTGCTGGCCGACGTACTGCAACGACGTCACCTGTCGTGTATAGGTCGCAATCGTCCGTGCCTGCTCGCCTGTTTCCGCATTCCAGATTTTAATCGCGTTGTCAGCCCCTGCACTCGCCAGTGTTGTGCGATCGGACTTCCAGGAGACGTCCATCACGTGGTGCGTATGTCCTTCGAACGAACGCACAAACTGCTTTGTGGCCACGTCAAACACTTTGACAAATTTGTCAGCCGAGGCGGATGCAATCAGCTTTCCATCGGCAGAAAAATCAATGCCATAAACCGTGTCGCTGTGAGCATCCACAAACTGATGAGCAAGAGTCCCATCGGCCACATTCCAAAGCGTCAGTTGTCCGGAGCGAGACGCTTCTCCACCTCCCGCGGCCAGCAGGCTGCCGTCCGGAGAAAAGGCCAGTGAGAGCACTCGGTCCACGAACACGGAATCGCCACCGCTTTCCTGGCCACCCAGAGAAGCCGCCAGTGTCCATTCAGGAAAGGCAGAACGTGACACAAGACGCGAGTCCGCAGTTTGCAGCAACAGAGTTGCACCGGCCGACTTCATGGCAGCGACGTTCGCTCCGATCTTCGCCCCGGGCAGCACGTCGATCGCAACTCCGTCAACAGAATTCCATATGCGAAGAGTTCCGGTCGCATCCGTGGTGACAACAAAGCGGCCGTCTGAAACGAGGCTGCCAAAGGCGGATGGAACAGATACTGCCGCCGGTGCCTTGCGTTCTTCGACAATGGCTGCGGAAGCCGTGGCTTCCGCAGTGGCCACATCATGCTGCTGCTTGCGGTCGGCAACGCGAGTTTCAGCACGGGCGATCGCTGCTGTGGCGAAGTCGAGCGACTTTCTCGCAATGTTAAATTCCGAGTCGGCTTTCGTAAAGACATCCTTCGCCGCCGCTTCCGCTTTTTCCGCTTCCATAAATGCGGTCTTAAGAGCCGCGTCTTCTGGTGCGGCCTCCGAAGCTGTTTTGGCGACTGCGGTGACGGCAATAGCGGCATCGTATTTCGTCTTGGCGTCAGCCTGCAGAGGAGTCTGCTTTTCAACTTCGGCTTTGGCTTTCGTTTCCGCTTCCTTCTGAGCAACAACTTCCTTATCGGATTCGTCAATCTGCGCTTTGACAACGGCTACTCGTGAGTCCAGCACAGCCTTCGACTGTTCGGCTTTCTTCAATCGATTCTGGGCAGCCATCTCGGCGGTGAGAGCGGCGATTTGCTTTGCATCCTTCTGTGACCAAAGCAGTGCCTGACCATCTGCCAAAACAAAAATCGTGCGGTCTGTTGCAGAATTAATGTCAAGAGTTGCAATGGCGGCGGGCAGATCAAATCGGTTGACCGGCGTCGCATCATCTGTTTTCCAGTTCTGAACAGTGCGATCCGCCGCGACGGTCAGCAGCGTTGAACCGTGTCCGCTAATCTTCTGCACGGGACCTGCATCTGATTTGATCTCGGCGGCGACGGCAACAGCACCGGTGTCGGCCGCTACGGTGAGCAGTTTGACGGTACCGTCTGCGAGCAGTGCCGCAATTTTGTTTCCGACCAGTTCTCCACTGAGTGCAGTGATGGCAGCGGGCAGCGGTTCGGACTTGTGAGCCACCTGCAGATCAGTGCCTTTGACAACCACCAGTCGAGCGTCGGCGGTCGCAGCAATGATCCACTTTGGTTCAGACATGAAAACACTAACGGCTGAGATGGCCTGTCCGTCCACAGCAACAACACCTCGTTCCGCACCGGTGGCTCCATTCACGACCACAAGGCCTTTTGAAGCGACCCCCAGCACCATTTCGCTGCCGTCCGGAGAAGCAACCCATGCCTGAACGTCGGCCGGAACCGGCCATGCAGCAGCAACGCTTTCAGCATCACGTTTCCACAGCTTGACGTTTCGGTACCCTGAGGTTGCGATCATCGGTTCGGTGGGATGAAATGCAATGGCATGAATGTAATCGAGATGAGCGGCGCCGGAGGGCCCGTTTGTCTGTGAACTCACGATCGCCGAGTCAACAAGGGCGCCAACAACGTCTTTGCGAGCCATGTCATAGACGCTCACATAATTACCACGGCCTGCGGCGATGAATCGCCCGGCAGTATCCATATCCAGTGAGTAAACGCCCTGAAGACGCGAGTTAATCGGCTGCCAGTTCATGGCTTTGGTGGAAACGGCACCCGCTTTAGCTCCTTCCAGAATCCACTGGCGAAGAATACCAAGCTGTTTACCATCCAGAACTTTGGCCTGTCGATCGTTTGGCAGAGGCGGCATGACAGGTTCATCACCACGCCGTGCCAGTTTGTAAATCAGACTTTCATCTGGCTTCTCTGCAACAACGGCCGGCCCAGTGCTGCCACCCTTCAAAATCGCTTCCAGGTTTTCGAGAATCAGGTCACCTTCCGACACAGTGACGTTGTGACAGGCGATACAGTTGGCTTCCAGAATCGGATAAACGTCCCGCTCAAATTCTACCGGACGACCAAGTGCAGGATCCTCATGCGTGATGGGCGTCAGCTCATCAGCAGCAGCGGCCGAACAGCACAATAAGGCTGCAAGGCTCGTGCGGAAAACCGTCTTGAGGGATTGATGATTCATGGCCAGCTTTCGTTTTATGATCTTCACTCCAGGGAAGCCCCGAAGGAATTGAGTCGATTCCAGTTTTAGAAAACTCGTTTCTCAGGCACTCCGGTTGAACAATAATCGTCGCCAAAAGGATTCGACGTTTGCCGTTCACACCAGCGTCGGCACTACTCCACCACTTTCAGAGCCACGGGGACATCGGTAGACGCGGCGCGTCCCGCAAAGTCGCCCGTCGCACGAATGACAGCGTTAGCAATGTCACCCACAGGAGCGTCAGCAGCGGCAATGATTGTCAATGTTCCTTCCGCCTGATCGGCGGCAACATCCACAGGCTCCGCGGTCAGACCAGCAACACCATCAGGAAGCACGAGACTCAGTTTCATCACTCCCGCAAAACTATTCAGGCGAGTCACAGTGACCTTCACTGCCATCATCGCCCCACGCTTGATCGCTCCTGCGTCGGGCACAGCGGCCGCAAGTTTTGCAGGTGTCGCATGAATGCTGACAATCAGTGGCTCTGAGATGACACGAACATTCAGTGGCATCGGCTTTGCCGCGTCATCGGCCGCCTTGAAGACAGCGTCTGCAGCCGTCTTGGCGGCGGTCGCTGTTTCGACTTCCTTCTGAGCGGCCGTCAGAGCCACCTGAGCCACTTCCACTTCCTTCGTACTCTTGACCACCTCTTCTTCCGCGGTCATCTTTTCTTCGGCCTTCGACGTTTCCATTTCTTTAGTGGCAGCCACCTGTTTGGCAAGTTCGGCTGCGGCCACGGTCAGGACTTCCAGCTTTTTCGCGGCCTCATCAGCAGCCGCAGCCGCTTTGGTGACAGCTTCCTGGCGAGCCACCACAGCCGCTTCAGACTCTGTGACTTTTGCTTTAGCTCGATCGGCCATCCACGGATTACGTCGATACGGAACCGCCGATGTGCCCTGAACCAGAATTGTGTTCGTGGAGACCGGAGCCTTTTCCTTAAAATAGATCCGAGCCACGATACTGTCTTTTCCAGGCTCGATGGCGACCGCAGGTGCATCGACTTCGCCCGGAATTCCATAGAAGCTCAGATCGACCTTGGCATCAAATCCACCCCGTTTTACAAGCCGGATTGGAATCAGCAGTTGCTGATCCTGACTATAGTCGGCACTGATCGGATCAACGATAATCGAAAACGGTTGCTCATCCTTCATAACTCCTGCAACCAGGGATTCAGACAGCCGAGCCGTGCGTGGTAATCCGTTGATGGCATCATGCACCAACGTGGCAACTCGCGCGTCCTTCTGAATCGCTGCCTCGGCCACACCACTTCGTCCCACTACTCGAATTGGCGAAATCATTTCCGCGGCATCAGCAGCGGCTGTAACCACCAGCCGGGCCGAAACCTGACCGGGGCCAATTGTGGTTGGACGACAAGTCAAGCCTGCAGGCAGTTCTTCGGCAGTCAGCTGAATCGCAGCGGCATGTCCGTCATGCCGATAAGCATACACGACCAGCTCATAGCTGCTGCCCTTTCGCAGACTGACCGCACCGCTGGTGACAGGCGCTTTTCCGTCCGCCGAAGGGAATGCATCAAAGACCACCAGACTAAAGTCCGGCTTTGGATTTCGCACGGAAAGCCGATAGGTCAGCCGAGAGTCACCGCGTGCATCCGCATAGCGATCTCGCAGACGAATTCGGTAGGTTCCGTCTTCAGGAACGTCGAGACGAAACGAAGGATCGTCACCCAACGTCGGCAGGTCTGCTCCGCCGGGATCTTGTTTATCGTCGTCTTCTGTCGCCAGTCGCGTGTAAGTGACTGCGCCATCAGCGGCCGTCACAACACGTTCTACCATCAACAATGGATCAGCGTTGGATCC
>JBDNHX010000426.1:0-35108 GCA_041688565.1 Planctomycetaceae bacterium | reverse complement strand
TCCCCAGAAACGCTTCTTGGAAATCATCCAGTCGCTCATATTGGACAACCATTCGATCTCCCGTTCCTGCCCGTCGATGCTGTCTGGTAACCAGCGAATCTGACGAGTCACATCTTTGATCTCATCGCGCCAGTCCATATTAATGAACCATTCGTCGACAAGTCGAAAGACCAGTTCATCACCCGTTCGCCAGCAGTGTGGATAGATATGCGGATAGGTTTCAACGGCGACGAGCATGCCTTTGGCTTTGAGCTTTTCAAAGACCAGTTCAGCGGTCTTTGGTGAGATCGCTTCCAACCCCGCGAAGTCACCGAACTCTTCGCTGTACGTGCCATCATCCCTCAACGGCGCAATCACCGGCAGGCCAAGCGCGACTCCCATCTTGTGGTCAATGTCTCCACAGCCTGGAGCGATATGAACGATGCCGGTTCCTTCGCCAGCGACAACATTGGCGCTGCCTCGTGAGTCGCGACCACCGTCGATGACCTTGTGCCCCGATTTTCCGCACTTGCCGAGATTGCTTTCATCGACAGGGCATCCGCCGTCCATCTGCTGAGCCGGCAGTTCATCAAACGGTCCGTCATACCTCCACCCAACCATCTCAGCACCTTTGAGCGTACCAAGCTCTTCGAAGCCGCCTTGTTCCTTGAAGATCTGAGCTAATGTCTTCAGCTTGGGAACGCCTTCTGGCCATTTCCATTCGGGCCGACCGAAGCCATCTTTGAACTCGGACGACAGACGTTGGAAGTTCAGATTGTCTTTGGCGAAGTAGTAGATCGCGTTGTCGCGTTTGGTTTGGATCTTGATGTAATCCAGATCCGTGTTGACCGCACAGGCGACGTTGCTTGTGAGCGTCCACGGTGTTGTGGTCCAGACAAGGAGGTACTCCTGGGTAGCCTGATGGGAAGAATGTGAATCATGTGATTCTGGCACATCACTCTCATGACTCCTATACTTCCCATTGACTTCTCGCTTAATCGGAAACCGCACAAACACGCTCTTATGAGTCGTCAGCTTGCGACCTTCGGCGATTTCCATCTGCGAATACGCGCTGCCGCCACGGCCGGACCAGGGCATGACGTCATGGCCCTGATAAATCTTGCCGCGTTCGAAGCACTTCTTCAGGAACGTCCAGATGGTTTCGTTGTTCTCAGTGCTGAACGTGAAATAGCTGCCGCCCCATTCCGGGTTGCCGAGCTTTTCGACAAGCTGATGAGCCACCGCGGTTTCCGACGGGCCGCTTGGAGTTGTAATCGTCACTTCGTCGTCGGTGCCAAGGTGTTCGGCCAGTTCTCGCAGCTGGGTCGGATTGTCCCAGTCCATCCAGTAGCCGAGACGCTGAGACTGTTCGGTCTGTCGAGCTGCGAACCGGAGAACTCGGCGCTTGCACTCGTTGACAAAGTTGTCGATGCCGAATTCATGGACAGCAGTTTTGGTCCCGAGTCCCAGTTGCTTCTCGACTTCGACTTCAACCCATAAGCCCTGGCAGTCGAAACCATTCTGGTATCGCTGGTCGTGGCCGGTCATTGCGAAGAAGCGTTGATACGTATCTTTATACGTGCGACCCCAGGCATGATGAACGCCCATCGGGTTGTTGGCTGTGATGGGCCCGTCGAGAAAGCTCCAGCGTTTCCGGCCTGCGTTTTTCTGTCGCAGCTGCCGAAACGTCTGCTGGATCTCCCAGAGCTTCAAAACGGAATGTTCGCCAGTAACAAAGTTGCTGTCAGAGACGGGTTGGAACATGGATTCGGTCAGATTCGAGATTGAATGGTTTTGGGGAGCGGCAGGGCAGTTTTAAAACCCTCCGAGTGATTTGTTGATTGTGTCGGACCACGAATCCCTGGTTCGTGTGGTCGGACTTTCAGCGAAGGAGTTTAGGTTCTCCAAGGGTAAAAGCATACTTCGACACGGGAATGGCCATCCGAGTTCCATGCCCTTTGAAACCAAATCCGTCGGCCTTCATGATGTGAAGTCCGGTCTCGGGTCGATTGCCGCGGCAAATCTGGCGACTAACAGTGCTCTCTTCATCCGATGGTATTTCTTCCAGTGACTGGAAGGCCGATTTTCTGAACGAACGACTAAAGAGACTCTGAGAAGCAAATCGTCAGAGATCCAGATCGATGGACACCGGAGCGTGGTCACTGACTTCAAGCCCTCCTTCGCGGTGGATGGTGGCAGACTTAAACAATGGGCGAGCGGCTTTGTTGCAGAGCAGGTAGTCGATTCGCCAGCCGCGATCGAGTTCACGGGCTTTGCCGCGATTCGACCACCACGAGTAAGGACCATGGATATCTCCGTGATGTTCACGGACCAGATCGTGCCAGCCAGACTGAAGCAGTTCACCAAACCATTCGCGTTCATGCGGCAGAAAGCCCGATGTTTGAGCGTTTGATTTGGCGTAGAAAATGTCGCGCTCCGTATGAGCCACATTAACATCGCCCCCGAAAATGACAGGCTGCTCCCGCGATCTCAACTCGGTCCAGACGCGAAACTGCTTCATCCACACCTCTTTGACGGCCTGCCGCTCAGGACTGGAAGATCCTGATGGAAGGTAAACGCAGGCCACTCGCACGCCACCAATCTCGGCTTCAATGAGTCGACCCTCGTCGTCATTTCCCAACTGCCCAATCCCCAGTTCGTGGCTCACAAGCGGATGCCGAGACCAGATGGCTGTCCCCGAATATCCGGGCCGCGTGGCGGGATTCCAAAGTACATGCCAGCCATCCGGGTTTCGAAATTCTTCCGGAAGCTGGTCAGGACGAGCACGAACTTCCTGCATCAGCAACACATCCGGCTGAATAGTATCCAGATGTCTCCTGAACCCTTTGCGAATTGCGGCTCGCAGACCATTTACATTCCAGGTTGTTATGCGCATGAATTTCGACAACCAAAGCCCAAAGGTAAGGAAAACGTGCAAAGACAAGGCCGGCCCCCGCTTCGTCGTGGCCACCCCAAAACTGAAGCTAAGCGATTTGGGAAGTCCTGAGGGTTTGTTGGGATCCAGCGAATTATTGCGATTTTGAGTTGCGTGTGCTTTATGAAACCCATCATACTTTAGAGTCTGAAATTGGCGAGTGGTCAGGCTGTCCCTTAGACTCACGTACGCCAAGGCTGAAATCCCAGGAAAGGGAAGATCGCGGATGAAATTTAACCAATACCTTGCGATGTTTGCAGTTATGGGGCTTGCAGCTTCGGTGACTGCGGGATCCATGTATGTCACGCTGCGTGCCTCGGCACAGCAGGAAAATCCGCTGGTCTCAGAAGTTCAGGCTGGTGCAGTTCCTGAGCTCGAGGCAGACCTTGCTGCAATAGCAAACCCCTCGACTCAGCCGTTGCCTCCCGAAGAGATTGTCAGTGACCGCACCGAAGATGTGGTGCTTGATGCATCGGGAAGTTTTTCGGGGCACTTGTTCGTTGCAGGGACAGAATCAGGATCGGCATCCGCTGCTGGCTGTATCGTTAAGGTACTCGCGGGCGGTGAAGTCGTTGCAGTTACAAAGACTGATGCCGACGGCAATTTTTCCGTGACAGGGCTTAAGCCAGGTGTTGCCGGCCTGCTGGCATACACCAACAAATCCCTGCTCATGGTTGGTATGCGTCTGATCGCTGAAAATGCAGAACATACACCTGTGAATCCGGCGATCAATGCGGCTCTTACACTGTCCCCAGACTATCAGCTGACAAAGCAGCTGATTCTGGCTCAAATGGGTGTTCGCGATCTTCGATTTTCCTCAGAAGTTAGTGCATATGACGATTCATTTCCATTGGGATCGGGTCCGCCGGCGACAGCTATGTCAGGGTACACGGTGCAGCTTAAGAAAGATGGCAGTCTGCATGGAGAGATTAACCTTCTGGACGAGCGAACAGGACGATATCGCGAAGTGATGGACGTCACCGTGCATTTCCTGCGCGATGGAAAAATTGTGACATTTGCCAATGTTGAGCCTGACGGTTCCTTTGTCGCAACAGGATTAAATCCGGGGTTGCATACCGTTGTTGGCAGCGGCAGGGATGGGATCTGCGCTCTAACCGTCAACATTCTGGGCTCAGAAGTTCAAGCTGTCGAACAGAAGAACGGACTGCTGGGTTACCAGACGGTGGCCGTGATGGCCACTCTTGATATCGCTGTTGCACCCATTGGGCCGCGAAACCTCAACATCAACAATATTGCCGACCGCACTGACGGAACGGTGAATCCGTCGACTGATGCGCCCCCAGCAGTTGCTGGCCCTCCAGGATCCGCTGTTCCTCCCGGAGCTGGTGGTGGCGGTGGAACTGGGGCTGGTGGTGGTGGAGCAGCCGGTGGCGGTGGCGGTGGCGGTCTCGGCGCATTGCTGGGAGCCGGTCTCGCCGGCGGAGCCGGTTTTCTGCTGGGCCAGGACGACAGTTCCGCAAGCCCGGGAATCTAATCGGCCTATCGCTCGAACTCGAACTGATTTGAAAATGCCTCAGAAAGAATTCTGAGGCATTTTTTACGTCCGGTGCTGACCGACTTCCGACAAAAGTAGTTACTTCGCTGTGGGTCGAAATGCTGCCAGTCGTTGTGCATCGGTTTCAAGGCGAGGCCCCTTCAGCAGGTCAATGCAGTAAGGAATGGCCGGCATTACAGCGTCCAGGCATTCGCGAATCGCCCGCGGCTGGCCGGGAAGATTAACGATCAATGCGGAACCGCGGATTCCGGCAGTTTGGCGACTCAGGATGGCTGTCGGGACTTTTTCGAGAGACACCTTGCGCATCAGCTCACCAAAACCCGGCATCATCTTTTCGCAGACATCTTCCGTTGCCTCCGGAGTAACGTCGCGAACGGCAGGTCCGGTACCTCCTGTTGTGATGATCAGGCAGCAGTTCAGTTCATCCGCCATTCGCTGAAGTTCCTGGCCTATCAACTGCCGATCGTCAGAAACAATGTGGTATTCCGGCGACCATGGAGAAACCAGCACCTCCTGCAGGTAGGCACAGATCGCCGGACCGCCAAGATCTTCGTATTCACCCCGACTGGCCCGGTCTGATACGGTAAGCACTCCAATTCGGGCAGTCGTTTCCATAGTTCTGAACTCTGTTTGTGATCTGGATTGGGAGAAGTTGGAGGAAATTCCGCCTGTTTTTCCTAAATGTTTCCGCCAAGAAAGACTTGTTGCTGACACGGCAGACGCTTTGTTCTTGCACCTGATTTAGCTCTGACCTAAGGGGTGCGCAAGGAGCTACCAAGGAAGGTCAATAATGTACAGGACAGGCCTGATTCCTGATTTTCCCATGAAGAATGCGCGACGAAATTCCTGACCTGCACACTGTCAAAAGCTTCCCAATCATGGCAGTCTGTCTATGATGCGGCAACCGCATTG
Source organism: Planctomycetaceae bacterium (assembly GCA_041688565.1). Classification (GTDB taxonomy): domain Bacteria; phylum Planctomycetota; class Planctomycetia; order Planctomycetales; family Planctomycetaceae; genus SXXK01. The sequence continues at coordinate 29,766 of JBDNHX010000426.1, read as the reverse complement.
ACACCTGAAATCAAAAACAGTCCCCTTCCACGCTGGCTGCATTGCTCACCCAATGCAGCGCCGGTGATTGCAGAGCCATCTGAAAATGTCGAACACAACTTCGCTTCCGAATGGTGCCCCATCGTTTTTGGACACTCCGGACTCTTCACGTTTGCCAGGCAATGTTGGCGGCAACGGTTTGGTTTCAAAACCAAAAGTTGACATGGGGACGCAGAACCTGGAGTTCGCGGAGTCGCAGCTTGAGAGTTATCTGCGTGATCGCAATTCCGTCTCCCCGGACTGGCGGGACTATTTCGATGAACTTCAGGTCGTGGATTCCGGACTTACTCCCGAAAGTCTGCAGGCCCCGTTTCAGGCGGAGAGTATTTTCCACAAGTCGTCGGAAGTCCGAGTAGACCCTACAACGTCCGATGCCGTGATTCTCCAGGAACGACTGGATCAGCTGATCCGCAGTTACCGTGTGCGCGGACACATCATTGCGAAAATAGATCCGTTGAATGCCGAGCGACCAAAGCCGGCAGAACTGGATCCCGCATTTTATGGTTTTACCGAAGAGCACATGAGTCGCAAGTTTTCGACTCAATGGGCCGGCGGACCGGACACGCGGACTCTTCGCGAAATGCTTACCTGGCTGCAGACGACCTATTGCCGCTCCATCGGCGTGCAGTTTATGCACATCGACAGCATGCAGGTCCGCCAGTGGCTGCAGGACCGAATGGAACGCACGGCCAACCGCCTGAAACTGTCTCGATCCGAGCAGGTCAGAATCCTGGAGCGACTCAGCGATGCGGTCGTCTTTGAAGAGTTCGTGCAGAAGAAGTATGTGGGAGCAAAAAGCTTCTCATTGGAAGGATCAGAAAGTCTCATCCCTCTGCTTGACATGGCCATTGAACGGGCAGGCAGTCAGGGCACAGATCTGATCGTTCTCGCAATGGCTCACCGCGGGCGCCTGAACGTGCTGGCCAACATTATGGGGAAGAGCCCATCGAAGATCTTCCGCGAATTCGATGATGTTGATCCGCAGCTAAAAATGGGTCGTGGCGACGTGAAGTATCACCTCGGCTACAGCTCTGATCGGATGACGTCTTCAGGCCAGAATGTCCACCTGACGCTGTGCTTCAACCCAAGCCATCTGGAATTTGTGAACCCGGTCGCTCAGGGTCGTCTGCGAGCCAAGCAGGATCGCAATGGTGACTTTGACCGCAGAAAGAGCTGTGTGATTCTGGTTCACGGCGACGCGGCGTTTGCTGGCGAAGGCGTGATTCAGGAAACTTTGAATTTGAGCGAGCTGCCTGGTTATCAGACGGGCGGCACCGTCCACATTATTGTCAACAATCAGGTGGGCTTCACAACTTCGCCTTCAGAAGCTCGTTCGTGCACCTACGCAACCGACGTGGCTCGCATGCTGCAGATTCCGATTTTCCATGTGAATGGCGAAGACCCGGAAGCAGTGGCGCAGGTGGTTCAGCTGGCGATGGATTTCCGCGCGAAATTCCATCGCGACGTAATTATCGACATGTACTGCTTCCGTCGTCGAGGCCATAACGAAGCCGACGAGCCTGCGTTCACTCAGCCAACGATGTATCAGGTGATCCGCAGCCGACAGACAGTTTTCAACAGCTTCCTTGAGTCACTCGTGAGCCTCCGCGAAGTGACGAAAGAAGAGGGCATGGAAATCGTGGCTCGCCGGGGCCAGGTTCTGGAAGCAGAGTTACTGGAAGCTCGCAAGGAAGGCTTCAAGTATCTGGAAGACAGCGGTGGCGGGATGTGGAACGGGTACTTTGGCGGTTTGTCCTCCAAAGCTGATCATCCGACAACCGGTGTACCTGCTGAAGCGATCCAGAAAGCCATGGCGGCTCTGACTTCACCGCCCGTGGGCTTCAAACCGCATCCGAAAATTGAAAACGTCCTCGAATCACGCCGCAAGATGGCGGCAGGCGAGATTCTGTTTGACTGGGGTGGCGCTGAAATGGCGGCCTTCGGGACGCTTGTCAGTGAAGGCACCCGAATGCGGTTCAGCGGACAGGACGTCCGTCGCGGGACATTCAGCCATAGACACCTTGGGCTTTACGATTTCAATGATGGCCATGTCTGGATCGGCCTTCAGGATCTCGCCAAAAGACCAGAGCATGTAGAAGTTTACAACAGCCCGCTTTCCGAAGTCGGTGTCCTGGGGTTCGAGTATGGCTACAGCCTCGATTGTCCCGATGGGCTTGTGATGTGGGAAGCGCAGTTCGGCGACTTCGTCAACGCGGCTCAGGTCATCATTGACCAGTTCATTGCCAGTGCCGAAGACAAGTGGAAACGTCTGAGCGGCCTTGTGCTGCTTCTTCCGCACGGCATGGAAGGGCAGGGGCCTGAGCATTCCAGTGCGAGACTGGAACGCTTTTTGGCCATGGGCGCTGACGATAATATCCAGGTCACGAATCCAACCACACCAGCAAATTACTTCCACATGCTCCGCCGCCACGCTCTGCGGAGATGGAAAAAACCGATGGTGGTGATGACCCCGAAAAGCCTCTTGCGATCCAAAGAAGCGATGTCGCCACTTTCAGAGCTTGTGAACGGACGCTTCCAGGAAGTTATCCCGGACACAACAATTTCATCCGAAGCTGTCCGCCGCGTACTGCTGTGTTCAGGCAAAGTGTATTACGATCTCGCAAAGTATCGGGAAGAGAACAAAATCACCGATGTCGCAATTGTTCGAATTGAACAGCTGTATCCGTTCCCGGCAGGATTGCTCGAAGAGACGCTTTCAAAGTATTCTGAGAAGGCATCGCTGTTCTGGGTTCAGGAAGAAGCTCGCAACATGGGTGCATGGGGCTTTCTCCGAATGAAGTACGGCGAACGACTGCTTGATAAGTATCCGTTCCGTGGAGTTTGTCGTCCTGAATCCGCCAGCCCTGCGACCGGATCTGCGACCAGTCATAAAATCGAACAACAGACAATTCTTAAACAGGCGTTTGAACTCGAATGAGCACTAAGGAAATTGAAATCAAGGTTCCGGCCGTTGGTGAATCCATCTCAGAAGTGTTCATTGGAGAATGGTATACCAGCGAAGGAAAGTTTGTCGCGGCAGACAAGAACATCGTGGGTCTTGAAACAGACAAAGCGACGTTTGAGATTCCGTCGCCCGTCGGCGGCATTGTGACTCGCATCCTGAAGAAGGCCGGCGAATCAGCGGCCATCGGCGAAGTGATCGGCTATCTTCAGCCATCTGACGCTCCAGCCGCAACTGCTGCCCCGGCTCCAACGGCCGTACCGGCGGCATCTGCACCGACTGTCGCAGCCGCTCCCGCAAAAGCAGGCGGGCATGTGATGCCAGCAGCGGCCTCTGAAATGGCAAAGAACAATCTTCCAGCAGGCTCGGTTGCTGGCACTGGTCCAGGCGGCCGAGTTCTGAAGGAAGACGTCATCCGTACCGTTCAGGCTGGGCCTGTTCATGTTGGCGGCAGCCGGGAAACTCGGAATGTTCCGCTCAGTCCGATTCGGCAGACGATCGCTAAACGACTTGTGGAAGCTCAGCAGACCGCCGCGTTGCTGACGACATTTAACGAGGTCGACATGTCGGCCGTAAAGAAGCTGCGTGAATCTTACAAAGACGTTTTCGAAAAGAAGTACGGCGTAAAGCTGGGCTTCATGTCGTTCTTTGTGCGAGCAGTCGTCACCGGGCTTCAGCAGTATCCGGCGCTTAATGCCCAGATGAATGGCAAGCAGCTGACACATCACAACTACTGCGACATCGGAATTGCCATCGGCGGTGGAAAAGGCCTGGTTGTCCCAGTGCTTCGCAACGCGGAAAACATGAGCTTCTCAGACGTCGAGCTGGCGATTGTTCAATATGCAGTGAAAGCCAAGAACAATCAGATCACTCTGGAAGAACTCGAAGGCGGCACGTTTACGATCACCAACGGCGGCGTTTACGGTTCGCTGCTGTCGACTCCGATCGTGAATCCTCCTCAAAGCGGCGTCCTTGGCATGCACGGCATCTTTGATCGCCCGGTCGCTGTCAACGGCGAAGTAGTGATCCGACCGATGATGTACCTGGCCCTGACCTACGACCATCGAGTCGTCGATGGCCGCGAAGCCGTTTCGTTCCTGAAGCTTGTTAAGGATCTGATCGAAGATCCAACACGCCTAATCCTGGAAGTCTGATCTCCCTCTCGTTCCAGGGCTCCAGCCCTGGAACGCACTGCCGGGAGGCTCCAGCCTCCATTGAAAAATGGAGACGAGTCAGGTTTTCGCAACGAAGCGAACACTGATTCACTCGGTTTAAACCGGGATAACTTGAACCAAACGCACCGCTGGAGGAACATGCGTCTTCCGGCGGTTTTGTTTTCACGCTCTTGCAGGTAACGTCATGTCCGAAGCGTTTGATCTGATTGTTGTGGGTGCTGGTCCTGGCGGATATGTCGCAGCCATTCGTGGCGCTCAGCTGGGCATGAAGGTCGCGGTTATCGAACGCGAAAAGCAGCTCGGCGGGACTTGCCTTCGAGTCGGTTGCATCCCCAGCAAAGCGCTACTTGAAACCAGCGAATTGTACGAACAGTCGCAGAAGCACTTTGCCGAACGAGGACTCATTGTTCAGGGCGTGACGCTCGACATCCCAAAGATGATGAGCCACAAAGACGCTGTTGTCGCTACGCTCGACGGTGGTATCCAGGGACTGCTAAAGAAGAACAAGATCGAACGCTTCTTCGGACACGGTCGCCTGAAAGGTAATGGCGTTGTGGAAGTCACCGGCACTTCACCGGCGACAATTACGGGTAAAAAAATTCTTATTGCAACCGGCAGCGTGTCGTCTTCTCTGCCAGGCATTCAGCCGGACGGTGATCGCATCGGAACCAGCACCGAAGCTCTCACGTGGCCTGAAGTGCCAGAACATCTGGTTGTCATTGGAGCCGGCGTGATCGGCCTGGAGCTTGGTACCGTCTGGCGTCGACTGGGCGCCAAAGTCACAGTGCTGGAATATCTGCCTCGCATTTTGCCGGGCGTTGATGAGCAAGTCGCCAACGAAGCGAAGAAGATCTTCGAAAAGCAGGGTCTGACGTTCAAACTGGGCACCAAGGTCACATCCGTCACTGCGTCGGGAAAAACCTGCACGATCACAATGGAAGGCGCGGAGCCAATCACATGTGATCGAGTCCTCATCGCTGTCGGCCGCAAGCCTTGCACGGACAATTTGGGGCTTGAAGAAGCTGGCGTTCAGACGGACAAGCGAGGCTTTATTCAGGTGAATGCCGGATATCAGACGACGGCCGTTGGCATCTACGCTGTCGGAGATGTGATTGGCGGAGCCATGCTGGCTCACAAGGCCGAAGAAGAAGGCATCGCCTGCGTCGAGAAGATGATAACCGGCCATGGCCATATCAATTACGGCACGATTCCGGCTGTGATTTACACGTCTCCGGAAATCGCATCGACCGGAGCCAATGAAGATGCCTTGAAGGCCGCTGGAATCAAATACAAAGCCGGCCGCTTCAGCTTTGCATCCAACGGCCGAGCTCGTGCAGCAGGCCAGACAGACGGATTTGTCAAGGTCCTCGCCGATGAAGCCACCGACCGAGTGCTCGGAGTCCACATCATCGGCGCTCACGCTGGTGAAATCATCCACGAAGCCGCTGTCGCCATGGAATTCGGAGCCAGCTCCGAAGACATCGCCCGCTGCTGCCATGCGCATCCAACACTGTCAGAAGCCGTCAAAGAAGCGGCAATGGCTGTAGACAAGCGAGCGATTCATTCGTAGACGAATGAGCGAGAGTATGCGATTGACGATAAACAGGGTGCGAACTTTTTGAGTGCCTCATTCCTGTTCTGACCTGCGAGTGTCCTGCAATCCAGCATGTGGCTGAGTTCCTTTGACAACCGTCATTATCGGCAGAGAGGAAAACCGTGCGTGCAAAACGGTCGCTCGGTCGGCATGAATTCCACCGGCGTGAATATGCAGCAGGTATCGCAGCGTCAGAGGCTGCTCCTTTGTCGTCGTCAAAGAGCCCTTCATACAAGGCGACGCACACAACCAGCCGTCATCGCGCACATGCCAGGTGGTGGGCTGACCAGGTTTTGCGGGATGATCAAAATACGGGATGCCTTCGATCTGAGTTCCCTCGCGATTTGTGAGGCCACTGCAATCGACCCAGCGGGCGGATGGCTCAAACAAATTTTTCTCCGACTGAGTACCCTCGCTGCCTGTCAAAATGCCGTCGCCAAAGACTGCGGAGAGAGACTCCGTGACGCGAACGGCCAGGAAACCAAAGTTCGTTTTTTCGAACTTGAGCGATTCTGACATCGGCACGAAGCGGCTTTGAAGCTCCAGAGTAAATTCGTTTTTCTTATCCAGCGATCCGACTTCGCAAATAAGTTCCTGCTTCAGTAACGGTGCTGGATCGTGGCCATCGAACCAACCCAGCTCCACCGCCATTCGGCAGTTGTCTTCGCCGTTGTCATAGGCCGGACACTGGAGTTGCCGAATGCGCACCGGACGCGTTGCCCCAGAAATCAATCCCCATCACTTTCTGATGAGCGAACCAGATCGACTGATGATGATCATGATCCGGAGCACCGGGATGACCCATTCGAGTCAACATCGCTCCGGAGGGCCCTATCACCGGAAAGAAGAATGGGCGAGGATAATCCGTGCCCGCATGCCATCGCAGCACTTCGCGATCATCGATCTGAAATGAAACTTGGTGACTGGCGAGCGGAATGATCTGGCAACGAGGTCCGTTATTCATGGCACTGAAGTTCCAGATGCAGGTAAGGTCGACGCGATCAGGTAAAGATTCGGCTCAAATCCAAAACGAACCCGGGCAATACCATTTCGTCGGCAACACTTTTGGGTTCGTTCAAAATCACAGACGCTTCACTGAGACTATAAACGTGGACTTGCTTCAGAAATGGATCAATGAGCCACCCCAGTCGAACATGGCAATCGCAGTATTCCTTCATCTTGTGCTGCAGATCGATCAGCCGATCTGTTTTTGATCGAAGTTCGATGACAAAATCCGGAGCGATCGGGGGATACGTTTCCCGCTCTTCCGCGGAAAGCTGTTGCCAGCGATCGGAGGCAATCCATGAGGCATCCGGTGATCGAAGAGCTCCGTTGGGAAGTCGGAAGAGTGTCGACGAATCGAAAGCAAAGCCTTCGGTATTTCGAGCCCATACGCCAAGTTGAACAGCAATCTCCGAGTTTCGAATTCCGCTTTCGCCGCCGGTTGGTGGCATGAATACGATTTCTCCGTCAGTAGTCCGCTCCATTTTCCATTCGGGATTATTGGCGACGATCTCTTCGAACGGTTCGCTCAAGCGAACACAGACCGGTCGAGTTCCAGGATCGTCCAGGAGACCTGGTTTATGCAATGTTCGTGCGGTGATCATGGGCGGCTTTCGTGAAAACGGAAGCGGGCTGCAAAACGGAAACAGCCACATTCGTAACTCGGAGGTCGGATTCGGGCAGACGTCTGCATCGCCATGCTATTCTGTCAGCCCTCAATTTGCCAGACGTTTCACGGGATTGAGTAACACTGAAGATCGTCGAAAGGTATGCTTCAACTGCACCCTTTTCAGACGATCATAGAATGCAAAATGGGCGACCGACGATGCACGAACAAATTGGACGACGGGATTTTCTTTCTCACGCCGCAGCGGCCTCGATCGCAGCGACTGGATTGGCGAGCTCCAGTCTGACTCGCATTGCGGGAGCGGATGAGAAGAAGGACTATCAGTACGTCTGGAAGGCCGGCATTTCCAAAACCGTTATCACGCCGGAGACCTCCGTCTGGCTGGCTGGCTATGGAAGCAAACGCGCACCGGATGGAAAGTTGCATGATCTTTGGATGAAGGCTGTGGCACTGGAAGATGGTGACGGGAATCGCGTTGTCCTGATCACCAGTGATTTTCAGGGTGTCCCAAAGATGATGAGCGACCGAGTCTTCATTCAGGCGAAGGAGAAGTATCAACTGGATCGCTCGCAAATCATGTTCACGTTCTCACACAATCACTGTGGTCCGCGCTTGGGCGACGATCTGATCGACTATTATCTGGTAGACCCGGAGCAGGAGAAGCTCGTCGAAGAATACACCGATCTGATGGTTGTACGCACGGTGGAGCTGATTGGCGATGCACTCACGAAGCTGGCTCCTGCAAGTCTGCAGTTCGGAGATGGGCAAGCAACGTTTGCCGTGAATCGCCGTAACAATCGGGAAGCGGATATCCCAGACCTGATGGCGAAAGGAATTCCGTTGGTCGGACCAGTCGATCATACGGTTCCTGTGATAACGGTGACTCGGCCGGATGGAAAGCTAGACGCAATTCTGTTCGGCTATGCGTGTCACCCGACCACACTGAGCTTCATGACATGGTGCGGTGACTATCCCGGCTTTGCACAGGTCGAACTGGAAGCCAATCATCCGGGTACCACGGCGATGTTTGTGAACACCTGCGGCGGCGACCAGAATCCTCTGCCGAGAAGGACCGTTGAGCTTTGTCAGAAGTATGGTCACATGCTGGCAGTGGGCGTCGAAGAGGTTCTCAGGAAGCCGCTCAAGCCGGTGTCGTCAGGGATCAAGACAGCATTCGAGATGATTGATCTGGAATACCTGAACGTCGTGTCGCGTGAAGAGCTCACGAAGTTGACCACTGATGGAAACGAGTTGAAGGCTCGGTGGGCCAGGCGTTTGCTGGCAAAGCTGGAAGCGGGGGAACAGTTTTCGTCGTCGTATCCTTATCCTCTTCATGCATGGCAACTCGGCAATGAGATGCTGATGATTGGGATGGGAGCGGAAACCGTCGTCGACTATGCCCTGCGGTTCAAAGCGGAGTTCGGCGAGGGCACATGGGTTCTGGGCTACGTCGACGACATGATTTCCTACATCCCCTCAAAACGTGTGTGGGAAGAAGGCGGTTACGAAGGCGGATCGAATCTGTACGAATACGGACGGCCGGCGTTTCGCTGGGCGGGCGACATTGAGGACCGTATCGCGGAAAGCGTTCATCGGCTTGTGAAGCAGGTTCGATAATCGATCCGGCGACTTTTCATTTTTACTGCAGAACGCTTCGCGCTCTCATTCACACACCGATTCGAGTGACAATCGCGGGAACTCTGCAACAATCCGCTGACGACGGGTCTGGCGACCCGCGAGGATTCGACTTCAAGGCGACGAACAGGACACCATTGTGATTCGAGTGAACGACGACAAAGCCATCCGACGAGTGATGGATCTGATTGCAATTTCAGGTGGCAGTGGTCAGGAGCAGGACGTTTCCGCATGGATTCAAAAAGCTCTGACGGATGCGGGTGTTCCGGCCGCCGCGATTTCAATCGATAATGCTCATAAGAAAAGCCCGGCAGGTGGAACGACTGGAAATCTGATCGTGAAGCTGAAAGGCACTCGCAAAGGGCCCAGACGCCTGCTCATGGCCCACATGGACACTGTTCCTTTGTGCGTGGACTGCCAGCCGGTTCGCGAGGGTGACTGGATTCGTCCGAAGTCAAAAGAAACGGCACTCGGCGGTGACAATCGTGGTGGCTGCGCCGTCGTGCTGACTGCAATTCTGGAAGCCATCAGCCAGGGTCTCGATTATCCGCCACTGACTCTGCTGTTCACCGTTCAGGAAGAGACCGGCCTTCGTGGAGCTCGCTCTCTGAACGCAGGCAAGCTTGGAAAACCAGAGCTGTGTTTTAACTGGGACGGTCGTGACCCCAACAGTCTGATTACGGGAGCGGTCGGCGCCAACAACCTGTCCGTTCGGATCGAGGGCATCGCCAGTCATGCGGGCGCTCATCCTCAGGACGGAGTCAACGCGGCAGTGATTGCCTCACTTGCGATCGCACAGCTTCAGAAGTCCGGCTGGCATGGACTGGTTCGCAAAGGCAAGCAGCGAGGTTCCAGCAATCTTGGCATCGTTCAGGGCGGCGACGCCACGAATGTCGTCATGCCGCTCGTGACCCTGCAGGCTGAGGCCCGAAGTCACGACAGCAAATTCCGTCAACAGATTGTCGCCGCATGGCGTGATGCATTTGAAACGGCCACGGACAGCGTCACGAATGCCGGCGGTCAGTACGGGTCGCTCAAATTTGTCGAAGACATTCGTTACGAAGCATTTCGCATCGACGACGCCAGCCCGTGTGTGCTGGCTGCGAAGGCCGCATCCGAAGCAGTCGGGCTGAAGCCCGTTGCTCAAATCTGTGACGGGGGACTGGATGCCAACTGGATGGCGGTCCATGGGTATCCGACGGTCACGATGGGGTGCGGGCAGCATGAAATCCATACTGTAAAAGAACGACTGAACATCCCCGAGTTTCTTGCCGCCTGCAAAGTGGCTCTCCTGCTGGCCACGGAGCAGGTGCCGACGTGACGTGGCAGAATTGATCATTTTCTGCGAATTCCTCACTCGACCTGTTCAAGGCAGTGCCGTTCAGACGGTTTGCAAACTAAAAAAATCACAAAAGCGGGGCCGAAACTTTTCAGGGATTTTTTTGAACGTTTCAGCGGTGCCTGAGGGCGAGTCCCACTTTTGGTCGGACGTTCCGGCCGTTTGCGGTCGGGCCAAGCCACGCGACGTGGCGGGTTCTTCGCTGGCTGAATCGCTTTCCTGCAGACAGCCTTAACCGCTATGCTTCGCAGGGCTGGGATTCCCGGGGCCGGCTCGGATTCCCCGACCCGGCCTGAAGTGCATCGATTAGAGAAGACTGAGCCTGTCATGACACACCTGGCGTTCAGCGCCCATCTCAACGAACTCTGCAAGGACGTTGACGCTGCGCTGCTGGATTGCCTTCGCCGAACGGCATGGCCCAAAAGTCTTCTGGCGGCTGTTGAATACAGCCTGATGGCGGGAGGAAAACGGCTTCGTCCAGTTCTGGTGTTGCTGGCGAATGAAGTCTGCGGCGGCCGCCGGGAAGACGCGATGTCTGCGGCCTGTGCCATTGAAATGATTCACACCTATTCACTGATTCATGACGACTTGCCGGCCATGGACGACGATGATTTTCGTCGCGGCCACCCGACCTCTCACAAGGTTTTCGGCGAAGCTCTGGCCATTCTTGCCGGCGACTGTCTGCTGACGCTGGCGTTTGAGACCGTCGCATCGGCAGGCATTAACGCTACTCAGGTCGTGGAGCTGACCAGAATTCTGGCCTCGGCGGGGGGTGGCGCGGGCATGGTGGGCGGCCAGGTTCTGGATCTTGAAGCTGAACGAGGGCCATTCCTGAAAAGCGAAGTCGAACCCCACAAATCCGGCAGGCCGCAGAATTCAGGTTGCGAAACGTCGGTCCCTGCGGATCAGGGAAGTGGCGGTTCTGCTGAGTTTTCTGAAATCCAGAGCTCCGATGAATCCTCAAAAGCATATTCTGAGAAGAACGATTCCAACCGAACCGCCGAGAATCGCGTAGGAGAGCTGAGCCAGATCCATAAAATGAAGACCGGAGCCTTGATTGCCGGTGCGCTCGAACTGGGAGCTGTGAGCGCCTCGTCCGATGCTGTCAGCCGTACTCAACTGCGACATTATGGTCATTGTATTGGTCTGGCGTTTCAAATTGCTGACGATTTATTGGATGTCACCGGTGATCAAACGAAGCTTGGGAAAAAACCGGGACGCGATGCAGACCTTGGAAAATTGACCTACCCCGGTTTATTGGGAATTGAACCCAGCCGATTAAAGGCTGAACAATTGGTGCAGGAAGCATGTGCGGCTGTGGACATTTTTGGTGATCGCAGCGTGTGGCTGAAGGATCTGGCCCGATTTATAGTGGAAAGAGATCATTAAGATGTCATTTGAACTTCTGAGCGGCATTCGATCCCCAAAAGATCTTAGCGAGCTGAGTGAAACAGATCTCGTCCATCTGTCGGACGAGATTCGTGAAGCACTCCTGACGATTGTGTCGGACCGTGCGGCTCATTTTGCCAGCAATCTGGGCGTCATCGAACTCTGCATTGCACTGCATCTGACATTCGATTTTTCAAAAGATCGATTGATCTGGGATACGGGCCATCAGATCTATCCGCACAAGCTGGTCACCGGCCGGTTTCAGCAGTTTTCCACCATTCGCCATCGCCACGGTCTTATGGGATATCCAAATCCGGCAGAGAGCGAATATGACCTGTTTGTTACGGGACACGCGGGAAGCAGCGTCTCAACCGTGCTTGGCATGAAGGCGGCGGATGATTTGCTGTTTAAGGATGGTCGAAAGTCGGTGGCAGTCATTGGTGACGGAGCACTGCCATCGGGCATCGTCTTCGAAGCCATGAATAACGCCGCGGGACTTAACAAAGACCTGCTCGTCATCCTGAATGACAACAAGATGGGAATCTGTCCGCGTGTTGGCGGGCTGGCAAGCTATTTGGACAAAGCGCGGGTGGCTCCGTTTTACAATGGGCTGAAGCGCGACGTTTCGTGGTTACTCAACAAGGTTCCGCTGGTTGGCGAATCGACCGAAAAGATGCTGGGCAATTTCAAGGATGCCTTAAAGTCATTTCTGCATGGCGGGATGCTGTTTGAAGAAATGGGGTTCCGCTACATCGGCCCGGTCGACGGACACGACATTAAATCACTGCGTCGTTATCTTGAGATGGTGCGGGACATGAAGGGGCCGGTGCTGCTGCACGTCTTCACAGAAAAGGGCCACGGCTTTGAACCGGCCTGCAAGGACCCAGTAAAGTTTCATACGCCGTCGCCGTTCAAACGTGACGTGGACAATGAAATCGTGCCTGTGAAGAAATCGGCTGAGATCTCTTACACCGAGGTGATGTCAGAGGCCATTCACGAAGCGATGAGCCACGACGAACGCGTCTGCGTGCTGACTGCGGCGATGTGTGCCGGCAATAAGCTGGAACGAATTCGTGATGAATTCCCCGATCGTTTCTTTGACACAGGCATTTGCGAAAGTCACGCGGTGGCATTTGCGGGGGGAATGGCCAAGTCGGGGATGAAGCCGATTGTGGATATCTACAGCACTTTCCTGCAGCGAAGTTTCGACCAGATTTTTCAGGAAGTCGCTCTTCAGAATCTACCGGTCATTTTCTGCCTCGATCGTGCCGGGTTGTGCGGACCCGACGGACCGACTCATCACGGCGTGTTTGATAACAGCTATATGCGAATCTTCCCCAACATGGTCGTGACAGCGCCTGGCGATGAACAGGAAATCCGGCCCATGCTTGAGTTTGCACTTCATAGTCAGTCGCCCGTTTCAATTCGATATCCGAAAACCATGGTGGAACACGTCGTTCGCGATGTTGCGCCGATTCAGCTGGGCAGGGCGGAAGTTCTGTCGTGGGGTCAGGACGGAAATATTCTGGCCTGCGGGACAATGCTGTCACAAGCCGTGGCCGCTGCTGAAAAACTGCAGACCGAAGGCCTGAGTGTCGGCGTGGTGAACGCGAGATTTGTGAAGCCCGTGGACGAAGAGGTGATCGCCAGAGCCGCAGCAGCCGGGTTTGTCATCACCATTGAAGAAAACGGACTGATGGGAGGCTTCGGCAGTGCCGTGCTTGAGGCTGCCAACCGGCGGGGTCTGAACACCGAACGATTTAAAGTGCTGGCGATTCCGGATGAGTTCGTCGAGCATGGTGATCGCGAAGAACTTCTGGCCGACCTGGGACTGGATGCGGAAGGAATTGTGCAGACAGCAAGGCAGCTGGGACATCCGATGGCAGCAACGCACTCCGCGTAAAGACTGCAGCGGTTTTTCATAAGCGGCAAGCTAAACAGGGTCGGCCATGCGTGCTGCGCGTTTTAAAGTTGGAATCTCTGAAGTCTCGTGCGATAAATTGGTCGGAAAGAGGGGTAATTATCACAAACCGACGCGTCAGCGAGGGATTTTTGGGCACGCAGCCGAAATGCCACAAGTCAATCCCTCCCTTGTGTTTCGGGTTGTGATAGTGAGAAACTCGCAACTTCAAAAGCTGCCCGCTGGGTTGAATCCGCAGCTTACAGACTCCTTAAAATCCCCCTTGCAGCGATTTGAGAATCTCGGAAAGATGCGTTGGAAAGCAGGCCTAAAAATGGGCCGAGGGCGAATGGAAATCGCCGCGCTGAGTCGATCGGGCGAATGGAGCTGCGGGGATGAGGACAATTGCTAATAGCTATCGTGTGCCGGTGGGGATGGCGTTGCTGACTTCGATAGTAGCAATCACCACGTCCCTGGCCAGGGCAGACGAAACATCTGCGGCCAGGACGACTTCCAGCGACATCATTCTCTTTGAGATGCGGGATGTCGGCCGCACGACTCATGTGAAATACACTCTGCAGATTAAAGGCAAACTCACAACTCCAGCAACAACGGGCACAACCGACTGGGATCTCACCAGTTCGGCAAACTTTGAGTTCGATCAGCGCCGCTTTCCCTCCGACTCCGCCGGGCCTTCAGCATTACGAGCCATTCGCCGTTTTCAGGCGGCCGAAACATCCTCGCTGGTTGGCAAAGACCACAAAAACACCGTTAGCCTGCCGACTCAGTCACGGCTGATTCACGTGCACGGCGGCGAGTTCCAGCTCATCCAGCTCAGCCCCGAAGTCAGGCTCACGCGTCCTCAGGTCGACTTGCTGCAATTTCCGTGCGACCCGCTGGCGGTCACAGGTCTTCTGCCGGTAAGAAATCTGAAAGACAAATCAGAAAAATGGAATGCCGACTCGTGGGTTGTGCCCATGTTGTCCGGCATCGACGCTTCGGTCAGCCAAAGCGCGTCGTGTACGCTGAAGTCTTACAGCGACACAGAAGCGGTCATTGTCTTTGACTGTCAGGGGACTGGAGCCATTACCGGCTCGCCAACGGAAGTCTCGCTGAAAGGAGAGATGATTCTGGACCTGAAAGAATCTCTCATCCGACGCTTAAAAGCCACGATGACAGAAAAACGCGGCCCGGGAACAGTCAGCCCGGGGCTGGATGTTACAGCTGAGATTCAATGGACTCAGGATCTCGCGTCGCCGGCAGTTCCGCTTCCCGACATGCTCCCGGAGCAGCTTCCGGCGGAGCGCCAACTGCTGCTGACTCTGGTCACACCATGGCGGGTGCTGTTGCTGCACGACCGAAACTGGCACATCTTCCATGAAACGTCCGAGCTGGTCATGCTGCGCAGGCTGCACAATGGTGCTCTGCTGGCACAATGCAATATTGCAACAGCGCCGTTAATGCCGCCCGGAAAATTCACCTCCGAAAGCGATTACCTGCTGGAAGTTGAACGAGCGGTGAAGGAACGCGGTGGCAGAGTGACGGAATCTGTGGTCACCCCCGATCAAAATGGCTGGCGAATTCATCACGTGCAGGCCACAGGAGAAGCGAACAAAAAAACGCTCGTCTGGGACTATTTTCTGTGTACAACAAAAGCGGGCGAACAGGTTTCGCTGGTCTTTTCGCATGCTTCGGAAGACGACACCGTTTTCCAGGGTGTTACCGAGCAGATGCTGAAGTCGCTGACAATTCGGTCCAGTCGCCCCAAAGTTCCCTTGCCGAGATGACCATTCCCTGTTCGATGAGATAATTTTTTGCCAGAGGTCTCGGGGCAGCAGACCGTTCGGCAACAGCACTTCCAGTGAAGTTCTGGCGCAAAAAACGTCTTTCCTTGTGGTGTTCTGGCCGTAAATCATGGCCACATCGCTAGATACGATCTTGCCCAGAATTTGACTGTTGGTCTACCATTGGTTTGCTCGAGCGATCCCCGTGATCCACAATCCATTCGTCTCGTTCCCTGATTGAACTCCCTGATTTTGCTGTTCGCGATCGAAGTGTAGTCTCCTTCGACCGTGCGTTTGTCTAAGGAAAATTGACATGACAACGCTGTCTTCCGCCAAACGAGCTTCATTTGTGGCGGCCGCGATTTCTTTGATCTGCAGTTCTGTCCTTGCGGCAGACAAAATCGTTCTCACTCCGGAAGATGGCACGACAGCGAAGATGGTCGCGTCGATGGTATCCTCGCGACATATTAACCATCCGGCTATCGACGATTCACTGTCAGAAAAACTGATGGATCGCTACATCAAGATTTGGGACCCGCAAAAGCTGTA
The DNA here is from genome assembly GCA_041688565.1 of Planctomycetaceae bacterium. Taxonomy (GTDB): domain Bacteria; phylum Planctomycetota; class Planctomycetia; order Planctomycetales; family Planctomycetaceae; genus SXXK01. The sequence goes on along the minus strand of JBDNHX010000426.1, from coordinate 13,770 downwards.
CTTCCTGCAGTCCGATATCGACGCGTTTTCCGTTGAGAAGACTTCCCTTGATGACAAAATCCTCAAAGGAGATGTGTCCTTCGCGGCGACTGTCTTTGAGCGATTTCGTCTTCGGATGGGTGAGCGTGCTCCCAAGATCGGTACGGGCATTGATATCGAGCATGACTTCACAGTTGAAGAAAGTATGGTAAAGGATCCGGACGATATCGCCTGGGCTTCTGATGAAGTCGAACTTGACGAGCGATGGCGCAAGCGCGTCAAATTTGATCTGCTGATGCTCAAGATGGACGATACGGATCTGACGGAAGCACGCAAGCGACTGCATACGCGATATCACACGAACGAGGTCTTCATCAATCAAACCGATGCCCATGAAGTCCTGGAACTATATCTATCATCAATGACTCATTGCCTGGATCCGCACTCCAGCTACATGTCTCCTCAGACCCTGGCTGACTTCGAAATCGACATGAAGCTGAAGCTGGAAGGCATCGGAGCCCGTCTGAAATACGAAGATGGCTACACAAAGGTTGAAGAAGTCATCGAAGGCGGAGCCGCTCACGCCGACGGTCGTTTGATCAAGGGCGACAAGATCATTGGTGTCTCCTCCGATGCTGTCAAAGAGTATGTCGACGTTGTGGAGATGAAACTTACCAAAGTCGTCGAAATGATCCGCGGCAAAAAGGCGACTAAGGTCAAACTGCAGGTCCTGAAGGAAGCCGGTGGCATTGAAGAGTATGTGTTGACTCGAACAGAGGTCAAAATCACAGAAGATGAGGTCAAAGGCAAGATTCTTGAATCTTCTGAATGGATCGATGGTCGCCAGGCAAAAATCGGCGTTCTGCGAATTCCGTCGTTCTATCGTGACTTCCAGGGCGCTTCATTGGGTGGGGAGTTCAAAAGCACTTCTCGCGACGTGAAGCTTGTGTTGAATGAGTTCAAGACAGCAGGTGTTGATGTCCTGGTCGTTGACCTTCGCTGGAATGGCGGCGGTGCTCTTCAGGAAGCAATCGAAGTTTCCGGGCTGTTCATCCCGAAAGGATCTGTAGTTCAGGTTAAGGAGCCGGGCGACAGCGTCCAGTCCTTCGAAGACGAAGATCCGGAAGTTCACTGGCGTAAGCCAATGATTGTGGTCTGCAATCGATTTTCTGCATCCGCTTCAGAAATCTTTGCAGGAGCGATCAAGGATTATCGCCGAGGTATCGTTGTGGGCGATCGCACGACTCACGGCAAAGGGACAGTTCAGAATGTTGTCCCTGTTGCCAGCCGACTTTCCTTCCGAGCCGTTGATCGTGGTGCTCTGAAGCTGACGATCAGCAAATTCTATCGCGTGAACGGTGACAGTACCCAGACGAAGGGTGTCACTTCCGACGTGACTCTGCCTTCACTGCTGAACCACCGCGAAATCGGAGAGGACTCGCTGGATAATGCACTCGCTTTCGATCGCATCACTCGCGCAGATTACGTTCCGTTTTCCGCCAGCGTGACGGACGCGATCATCACTCAGCTGAAAAGCCGAAGCGATGGGCGGGTCACCGAAGATAAGGATTTCAATAAAGTCAATCGGTTGATCTCAAAGTACCTGGAACGAAAAAACGACAAAACAATCTCTCTCAATGAGAGTGCTCTTCGGGCAGAAGAAGAAGAGATGGAGCAGGAAAAGAAAGAGGAAGAAGAAGCTATTAAGCAGGCCAGTGGTGCTGGCAAGGCAGACATCTTCCCAAACAACTTCTACAACAAAGAGCTGGTCAACATTACCGTTGATTATCTCGAGATGGTCAACAGTATGACTTCCGCCAAAAAGTAGTCGACGATCTGGCGTCCCCAAAAATCTGTTAAGCCGGTCTTCCATGGAAGACCGGCTTTTTTCGTTTTTTTTCTATGCGTCCTGCAGTCGCTAAAAACAAGGCCGCACAATTTCTCACTGTCCAATCAACAGGCACTGGACCGTCGCCGCTGAGCGGAATACGATAGGCGGCAACAAGGCAGGAACATCCAGACCCTGCCCGCGTATGTCCCCTGTCTTGCCGTCGGGGTGAAGCAGATTCGCTGAACCTGTGGTGCTTTTTATGAGACAGTCCTCGGAAAAACCGAATCTGCTGACAACCGACGCGGCCGGGGTTCAGCCTTCGCCACAGTCAGCAATGCCACCGGAGTCTGAACTGTTCGCCGCAGAAGCCCAACAGCTCCGCGAGGAGAAGCTGGCGGCGATTTGTCAGGCTGTGGAAAATGGGGCCTACGACTCCGACGATCTTCTGGAAAAAGCACTTGGCCGCATGTTGCAAAAACTTGACTTATCGAACGATTCCTCCGAAATTTCCCCCTGATCCTTCGCACTCACGGGTGACTATGCGGCCTCATTTGACCCGAAACGCAGAGAAAATATCGTCTGTTCCTTCTGTTTCGTGACATTTGGCCGGTTGTTGGGCACACTATGGCTTCTAAAATAGAGTGCCGCTCCGTAAGTGCCCATGACCTCGAGGTCCATTGTGAGTGATCTGGCTGTAAACGATTTTGAACGTCAGGTAGTCGCAGTTTCTCCTGTGGAGAAATTTCGCGAGTACCTTGCCACGCGCGGAAAGCGACTCACGCAGGAACGTGAAACCATCGTCCGTGAAATTTTTGCGGAACACGAACACTTCGATTCCGATCAAATTGTCGCACGCCTGACACAAACGCGTCGCGATGGTGGCCGCGTCAGCCGTGCGACGATTTATCGCACGATCAGTTCCCTGGAAGAAGCTGGGCTCATTCGCAAAGTCGCTCGTTCTAATGATCGTGAAGTTTACGAGCACGACTATGGTTATCCACAGCATGACCACTTCATCTGCGAGAAGTGTCAGCAGCTGGTGGAGTTTCGTAACCAGGAAATTTCCGCCGTGCTCGAACGCGTTGCTGCCGATCATGGTTTCCGCATGAGTGGCCATCGTCTGGAAGTGCATGGGATCTGTGCTGAATGCGCCAAACCGCCTTCACGTCGGCACCGCAAGCTGGACATGATTTAAATGATGGATGGCTCGTCCGTGCGAGTCCTGTCTGTCATTCCTCCGATGACGCAGCTCAACACGCCTTATCCGTCGACAGCTTATCTGACCGGATTCCTTCGCTCCAACGGTGTCGATGCGGTGCAGGAAGACTTGGCACTCGCGCTTGTGCTGAGACTTCTCTCACGTGACGGACTGACGGCAATTCGCGAACAGATTGAGCTTCTGCCGGAGAATAAGCGAACCGTCAACCTTCGCTTCTTCCTGCAGAGGTTCGACAAGTATCATTCGACCATTGATCGAACCATCGCGTTTCTGCAGGGACGCGATTCCACCATGGCCCATCGAATCGGCAGCCGCAGCTTTTTGCCCGAAGGATCCCGCTTCAAATCGCTGGATGCATATGTGGCCGATGAAGAGCAGGGAGGCGATGCGCTGGGCTGGGCCTTCGGAATGCTGGGAGTCAATGATCGAGCGCGCCACTTCGCCACGCTGTATCTGAGCGATATTGCCGACGTGATCCGGGACGGAATCGATCCGCGATTTGAGTTCGTGCGATATGCCGAATCATTGGCTCAAAGTCAGCCAACATTTGATCCGCTCGCCGAAGCTCTGGCTGCCCCGATGAATCTTGTCGATGAAATTCTTCGCGACCTCACGCTGCAGGCCATCAGCAAACATGCACCACAAATGGTGCTGCTGACAGTTCCATTTCCTGGAACTGTCTATGCGGCCTTTCGAATTGCTCAGGCGATCAAGCAGCATAGTCCAGCGATCATCACCTGCCTTGGCGGAGGCTTCGCAAATACTGAGCTGCGTGAACTGTCTGAGACTCGGGTATTTAATTACTTCGACTATGTCACTCTGGACGACGGCGAACGCCCGCTGCTGGCACTGCTGGAACATGTCAAAGGCCAGCGACCTCAGAGCAGCCTCGTCCGTACGTTTGTGCGAACCGTTGACCCCGCGTCCGTGCAGTACATGAATTTTTCTGAACCGGATGTGGCGTTCGCGGAAGTCGGCACGCCCACATGGGACGGTCTGCCGCTGGATCAGTACTTGTCGACGCTCGACATGCTGAACCCCATGCATCGTCTGTGGTCCGACGGGCGCTGGAATAAGCTCACCGTGGCCCATGGCTGCTACTGGAAAAAGTGCAGCTTCTGCGACGTGACACTCGACTACATCTCTCGCTACGACACCGTCGCCGCAGAGACTCTGGTGGACCGGATCGAAACCATTGTCGCGGAAACCGGTCAGACGGGTTTTCACTTTGTCGACGAAGCAGCGCCACCGAAAGGGCTCAAGGCACTGGCCGAAGAACTGCTGCGTCGACGCGTTGAAATCTCCTGGTGGGGCAACATTCGCTTCGAAAAGTCGTTCACTCCGGATCTCTGCCAGTTGCTCGCCGACAGTGGCTGCATCGCCATTTCCGGAGGACTTGAAGTTGCCTCTGATCGTCTTTTGACACTGATGAAAAAAGGTGTTTCTGTTGAGCAGGTGGCTCGAGTCACGCGCGGTTTCAGCGATGCCGGAATTCTGGTGCATGCGTATCTGATGTATGGCTTTCCGACTCAGACAGTCCAGGATACCGTCGACGCCCTGGAATATGTTCGGCAGTTGTTTGAGGAAGGCTGCATTCAGAGCGGTTTCTTTCATCGGTTCACCTGCACCGTGCATTCGCCGGTGGGTAAGAATCCGGAAGAGTATGGTGTGAAACTGATTCCACTTCCGCCTGTCACGTTTGCGAAAAACGACATCGGCTTCATTGATCCGACAGGCGTTGACCACGATGCACTCGGCAAGGCGTTGAACAAAGCCTTGTACAACTTCATGCACGGTATTGGACTTGAAGAAGACGTCCGCACCTGGTTCAAAGGTAAAGCCCCGCGTCCACGAATCTCACGCAACGTGATCGCCAGAGCGTTGTATTCGAGATGAACCTTTCCGGAGAGGCACTGAATGGCTAGTCCATTCGACGTGAATGTCCTTAGAGGGACTGGAGCAAAACGTTTCAATGAAACAGAATCTCCCACGCGGTCGTTCTTGTCTACGCTGATACGCGAGTCACTCAGGCACCAACGACGGAGAGACACCGCACATTGAGTTATGTATAAAGGCTGCAGTAGCAGGCAAACGTGGAAATTTCCCCGAATTCTTGTTTCCTCGTGTCAGTCACAAACTCTGAGCTGTGTTTGATATTCTCGGAGTGATCGGCCAGAACAATTCGGCCGATTGCCTGAGGAGGCTATGCCTGATGACAAACAGTCCGGAAACACGAGACAGCCTGCTGCTGCAGATCCGCGATCCCGACAATCGGGTCGCCTGGGATCGTTTTACGCAGATTTATCGCCCGATCGTTTATCGGCTGGCTCGCCGTCGAGGCCTCCAGGAGGCCGATGCCTATGACCTGTGGAGATCGGTACTTTTGTCAGTGTCCCGATCGATTCAGGACTGGCAGAGGAATCCGGATTCCCGGTTTTATCACTGGCTCAGGCGAGTCGCCGGGAATGCCATTCTGAACGCGCTGACTCGTGGACCACGAGACCCGGCTGTCGGGGGCTCTGACTTTCTCAATGCGGTTCACGAAGTCGCCCAACACGACGAAGACGCTGAACGCGACATCGAACGCGAATACCAGCGACAAATTTATCGTCGCGCTGCCGAAGTAGTCCGGCAGTCGATTCAGGAAGATACATGGCGTGCCTTTGAGCGGAAGGTTGTCGATGGTGAATCGACCGAATCGGTGGCCACCGACATGGGGAAGTCCATTGGCAACGTGCATGCGGCTCGCAGTCGTGTCATGCGACGTTTACAGGTTGTCGTCGCCGAACTGCTGGAGACGGAACGATGACTCCGAAGATTCAAACATGCCGACAGGATCAATTGGCCGCGTTTCTCGATGGCCGACTGACGCCTCGTGAAGAAGACGATCTCCAGAGCCATCTGGATGATTGTGCGTCGTGTCGCCGTCGACTCGATGAACTGGCAGCCGCCGAAGATTCGTGGACATCCGCCAGATCTTTTCTGAAGGATGATGCCTACGACCGCACGGTGCTCAGCGGATATCACGATAGTTCTGATCACAGCGATGAACAGTCGGTGATTCCGCCACAGATTGCTCAGGTGCTGAACCTGTTGCAGCCGACGGATGATCCCGCGATGCTCGGTCGGCTGGGTGGCTATGAAGTCTCTGGCGTCGTTGGTTCCGGTGGCATGGGAATTGTGCTGAAGGCCTTTGATCGTCCATTGGATCGCATCGTCGCCATTAAAGTCATGGCTCCGCATCTCGCGACCAGCGGCGCGGCACGCCAACGATTCTCTCGCGAGGCACGAGCTGCGGCCGCCGTCCTTCATCCCAACGTGATCGCAATCTACGGTGTTTCCACCGATGCGTCGTTGCCATACCTGGTCATGCCGTATGTCGGCGGAGCGTCGCTGCAGAAGCGTTTGGATTCTCAGGGGCCACTGCCGGTCGCCGACATTCTGCGCATCTCGATCCAACTGGCCGCAGGACTCGCGGCCGCTCATGAACAGGGGCTTGTCCACCGCGATATCAAGCCGGCCAACATTCTGCTGGATCACGGAGTCGATCGGCTGGTGATCACCGACTTCGGGCTCGCGCGAGCTGTTGACGACGCGTCGATGACTCGCACTGGCGTAATCGCCGGAACGCCGCAGTACATGTCGCCCGAGCAGGCTCGTGGAGACGCAGTGGATGCTCGCAGCGATCTGTTCAGCCTTGGCAGTGTCCTTTACACGATGTGTACCGGTCGAGTTCCCTTTCGTGCGGATTCACCGTACGGCGTCTTGCGTCTGATCACGGACACAAAGCCACGAGCGATCCGGGAGATCAATCCTGAGATCCCCGAATGGCTTTGTCGAATCGTGCAGCGACTGCATGTGAAAATGCCGGCCGATCGTTATCAGTCGGCTCAGGAAGTCACCGCGCTGCTCACTCAATGCCTCGCGCATGTGACTCAGCCGACGCTGCATCCTCTGCCAAATTCAGTGGCTTCGTTGCCGAAGCGATTGAGTGCCCGCCTGCAGATTCTGTCCTCGGTTACGATCGTGACCGCTGCCGTGATCATCTTCGCTGCGATGAATAGGCCGGGATCAAAGCCCGATCAGATCTCTCCCGCACCACTTGCTGCTGCTGCACAGTCGGCAGTTGCGAGCACCGCGGCTCCTCCTGATGAGACGGTGGAACAAGACGAACGAACAATCGACGAATCTCGGAATGTGTCTCCGTTCGATCCATCGAAACTCGATGCCTGGGACGATCAGCTTGATCCTGTTTTGAAAGAGGTTGAGCAAAAACTGCAGGAGGTGTTGCCGACGGATTGAAGTTATTGCGAGTCGTTTATCGCTCTACGATCGGAACATTGCTCTACCATAGTGGTAAGTGATCTCTGGAAGGGCTGAAACAACCTCTGCCGGTGGCGTGACAGAGGTGTTGATTTCGTCACAACCTGAGCCGCGAGGCGCTAGCCGCGGGTGTTTTCGGCACGCACCCGCAGCTAGCGCTTTGCGGCTCACTAAATCAACACTCCCGACATTCCGGGGCCTTACGACCCCGGCAAAGGGTGTGCCAGCCCTCCGGGCCTGAAGCACAATTTGATAGAACTTACTCTTCGCGTGATCTGCTTTAAGGCGAGCGGGGGGACGTCGGGCCCCTGATGCTGCACGCGAAACACACTAAGGGCGCGCAAATCACAATCAGGGGATTGACATCCCCCGCTCGCCAAAACACATCAATTCTTACCGCGCGAAAAATACTCTCTACACCACTTCCACCGAAAAGGAATCCCATGAAACTAACACTGTTCCTGCTCACGGCCGTGCTTATGACGGTCTCGTCGTATGCTGACGAAACGCAGATCCGCCTGCTGAATCCCGATGGCACTCCGGCCATGAATGTGAAGGCCATCGGGATCATGGTGCCGCCGGCACGGATTGATGCGGCAGCTGAAGGACTGAACCTTCTATCCCCGGGGGAAACCGCAACGCCAAGCACTATACTCTTTCCCGCGATGTTGTTAACCGCCGACAACGACGTCGTGAAGTTCAATGCCACGCCAGAAGCAATCGTCGCATCAAACGACAACGGCTTCGCGTTCATTCCGAAGGAAGCGTACCGCAAAGAAGTCACTCTGCGTCCATGGGCAAAGCTCAAACTGAACGTTGCCACGGTTCCGGAAGCTCTGCGCGATCGCTACCGCATCGTGCTGAACTGGACCAACGACTTCGCCGGTCCGGTTGCCAGAAAGCTGCATTCAGCCGCCGCATCGAGTCCAAACGATCCTTTCCTCGTCGCCGCTGGTGTTGACGACGCATTCAATCAAGCATCGCCTGTACCGCCGATTGACTGGCGGATTGACCCCTGCGCCTGTTGGATGAAGGTTGTGGAAATCACGGATCAGACAATCAACGTTCCGCCGGGCGAAGCAACGATCATGCTGGTCGCCACTGATGTCCTGGAGCATTGGAAACAGGGCTTTCCGGACCGTCCGAACCCGATGCAGATATTGGCTCTGCTGAAAACAAAGAGCGGTGCAGAAGCTGAGTTCCGACTGCCGGAATTTGGTTCTATCAAAGGCCGCTATGCCAGCGATTCGGAGCAGTTAGACTGGTCAAACACAGACGGCCAGGACATCCACATTTTCATCGCACCGGAGTCCACCGTCAATGTTGTTCCGCCCACGATCGTTACTTTTGAAATTGAGCAGTTATTGAAGTTTGATGCCTCGCCCGAAGGATTCGCCACACGACAACAGACGATCGGAGGGAGCGGCATGATGGTTGGTCGCAACGGAGAATTCACTGCTGACATGGTTCCCGTCGGCAAATACCTTCTTCATCGACTCACGCAGATGCATACGAGTCACAGAGAACCGTCGACGCGGGCCTTCATCGCCCGCCGGCTGGTGCCGGAAGATCACAAACCAATCGATGGCGTCGAATCTCTGTGGATGCTGCCTGTGACAGCGAACGAGACAACAGACGTTGGAACTCTGATAGAGGCCGCCATTCCTCTAGCCGATTTCACTGCTGAGCAAACGCGGATCGGACTCTCGAGACCAACCCCAGTCTCGCAGAACCCGTTTGCCGGTGGAGCACTTCCGCCAGGCACAGAACTCCACTACTTGGAAAAGATTATTGCCACGCCGGATGGGAAAACGTTTAAACGTCTGGTACCCGCTCGCGCCCAGGGTCCATCAGACATTCCAAAGAACGATCCCCAGTTTCTACCAGCTCCAGCGGCGATGCGTGGTGCAGCTCACGGTCACGGCCCATATCAACAGCCAACGACATCAAACGGCGAACTCCGTGACCCCGTTTTCAGTCCCGATGTACCCGAGAAATCTGATGCCGACGAAGCCACTGCGATGATCCAACGCAGGTTGCAAACGGCTGGAAAAGATGCTGATCAAGCCGAATTGAAAAAGCTGCTGCAGGAACATCTGGAAAACGAATTCGATGACTCACAAACAACTCGTCGAACAGAAATCGAACGCCTCCAGAGTCTGCTCAGCAAATCCACCGAATGGCTCGACCAACGCCAACAACGCCGCACGGACATTGTGAACAAGCGAATCGAGGAACTCCTGAAGAAGCAAAAAGCCTCAGCCGCTGAGTGAACCAGTTGAGTGCGAACAACAATTGTGAGACTCTTGCATGCGAAATGAGTTTCGGCACGGCCATAGAATTTTTCCCCGACCTCGTTCGATTTTCCCTGTGCCTGGGATGTGCTTTTCCTATCGCAGGAAAGTCGATAAACCCAGGCAGGCCGTTGATGGCTAAGGACTCCGTCCTGAAATAAGATCTCCGGCTGGATCAGTTTTCGCAGCTACTCTTTGTGGCGGATTGTCGAAGACATTCTCAAACGATGCCGCAACGGAAGGTTTTCCCCAAACCACGGCTCTTCTATGCGGTCGCGATGTCATTCATCCTGCAGTTGAGTGTAATGACGATTCCGATGACCCAGCAAATCTTCGCTTTCGCCTTGATGACCTGAGGATGGTCATGACGTCATGCAAAACCGTCTTGTCTTCTTCAGAATAAGGGAAATTGAAAATGAATCACACGTCACCGGAATTTGAGTCGCCTGTTCTTTATGCATCAGAACTTCGCGAAGATCAGGACCGAGATGCCACAATAGTTGCTCAGGTTGCTCGGGCCCGTCAGGCGCCTGTGACGCTGTTGCATGTGATCGAAATGCAATGGAAATTCAGTCACCCATTCCTTGAGGAAACGTTTTACAGGCATCATCGGCAGCGCGCGTCTGAAAGGTCCGAAGATGTTCAGCAATTGCTGGTGAATGCTCAGGTTCAATGCGGCACATGCATGCTGAAGACAGGAAGCGTCGTTGAAGAGATTCTTGATGCTGCACAAACTCTGGGCTCTTCTTTGATTGCTCTGGGCGCTGGCGATGTGGAACTGCGAGGAGGACCTGGCATGACAGCGCTGGCTGTCATGGAGTCTGCGCCGCAGTCGGTTCTGATTGTTCAGCCTAAACGTCAATTCGCTGAGTTGAAGACGATTCTGTGCCCGGTCGACCATTCCCGTCCTTCACGGTTTGGTCTGGAAGAAGCGATCCGGCTGGCTCGTGGTGCAAACGCTCGGCTGATTGTTCTGAGTATCATTCCGGAGGTCAGCTGGCTCACTGCAGCAGCGGAGGTCGGTCAGTTCAAAGACGCGAAGGCGGAGTACGAAGCGCAGTGGGCTGAAGGGCTGGATGAGTTTCTTGCTGCGATCGACATTGACGGCGTCTCATGGACTCAGGAACTCGAACGCGGTGTTGCGCATGAACAAATTCCGGTGATCGCGAAGAAAGTTTCGGCAGACCTGATTGTCATGGGAGCCACAGGGCGCACCGGGCTGGTTCGAACATTGCTCGGAAGTACGACACGCCGTGTTCTTCGCGAACTCCCATGCTCCATCATGGTCGTCCGTGAGCAGAAAGGCATTGATCCGTGAGCCGGACGGTACTTTCCCGCGAATGATGAAAACCCTCAATAGACTGCGGGGCACCTTTGCCAGGAAGTCAACATATGGCTCGTGCCCAATTGTCTTTCAATCCGAAACAGCGTCATCCGTTGCTGCATTATGAGAATCAGCCGGATCGATTAGCAGAGCAGCTTCGTGTCGCATCGTCGGATTTCAAAGTTCGATATCCGCATCTCATTCGATATCCGCATCTCAGTGGTCTAACAACACGCATCATCGAAAGTCCGACTGGAACAGAAAATTGAACTTATGGCGCGACTGATCTCATTTGGAGTCCTGGTATTGGCGACCAGCATTCTGCTGGTGTTGTTTTATCAGGTCGTGTCAGTGTTTCTGTTACCGTTATTTCTGGCTGTCGTCACCGTACTGCTTCTGAGGCCATTGCAGATCAAGGCCACAGCGTGGTGTGGCAACCGGCGTTATCTGGCCGCTGTGTTGATGACGATGGGAGTTCTTCTGGCGATTCTGATTCCTCTGCTGACGGTGGTGAGTATTGCCGGTACGGAAGCGATGCAACTGGCGAACTCCCTGAATGACGAAGCTCTGACGGTTCGAGTCAATCGACTTCGAACACGACTTGATCTGAACTTTCCTTTTGTTGAAGAATGCCGGTTCATCGAGACGTCGCTGAAGCAACTTCGAGCGATCGCAGCAGAAGGTGCCTCATCCGTTGGAGATCCCTCTGCAATGAGCCGGATCGCGGCTGAGTTCCAGGCCATGCATGACAGCATTCCCGATCGCATGCCGGGCCATCCTGTTCCATCTGCAGAGGATGTGCTGGAGGCTTTCAAAAGAGCAAACAGCTGCATTCCGGGAACACTCGCCCATCTGAAGTCGCTGGAGTCAGCGATGGAGTCGTTTCAACAGTACAAGGTGATTCTGGCGGGCGGCCAATGGCGGCTCACGATTAAAGAACTGTCTTATCCGGATCGATCGGATCTGCAGCGATTGACCAGCAGTTTGTTTTCGGTGACAACCGTTCGGCTGGCCAGTATCAGTGGCGGTCTGACTGTGCTTGCAGCGCGAGCGGCATTCAGCTTGATGATTTTTGTGATGGCACTGTTCTTCTGGTTTGCCGACGGCCCGGAGATTGTACGAGCTCTGAGAATGCTGTCGCCGGTGGAAGACAAGTACGAGCAACAACTGCTGTCCGAATTTGAAACGCTTGTCCGAGCCGTGGTCGCAGGAAGCATCGCATCGGCTTTGGCTCAGGCGGCGCTGGCAGGACTTGCGTTCTGGTTCGTTGGCATGGATTCCATCTTCCTGCTCGTTGCTGCAACCGCCGTGTTTGCCATGGTACCATTTGTGGGTGCGTCGCTGATCTGGCTTCCAGTCAGTGTCTGGCTGATCTTCGCCGAAGGCCGGATGATGGCCGGGACCGGCCTTGCAATTTACGGATTGATCATCATCTCAACGGTCGACAACGTGATTCGGCCATGGATCCTCGTTGAAAAGGCGTCGTTGCATCCCCTGGCTGCTCTGGTAGGCGTCCTCGGTGGAATCCAGACACTTGGTCCGACAGGAGTCTTCGTTGGGCCAATCGTCGTCGCCTTTCTACAATCGATTCTGACTCTGCTGCATCGAGAATTCTCCAGCGACCCGGCCGACTCAACGTCCGCCGCGGAGCCATCACTTCCGCAACCGCAAAGCTGAAGAGAGCTGATGACTCAGAGTGTCCCAGTTTCCTTGAATCGCTTCTCCCGCCAGTCACCCGCGAAGCCGGTCTGCGATAACGTGACTGACCCGAACGGAACTGATACAGGTCCCGCCCATAAATCTTTTTCTAAATTCAATCGCGGTCACTGGTTGGGCCAATTCCCCCATGCTTGCCACAGGCCGCCTTTCCTCCAGGATATCGATCGGCGATGTTCGGTCGACGATGTTTTTGCTGAGGATGGAAATCCGGGTGATCAGCCTCGGCTGTTGATTCGCCACCTGATGATTCCTGGGTACGATTCGCGGCAGTGAGACGCTCCTGATTGCAGGTTCCCCCTGGAAGAAATGTTGTTCAAGCCCGGGCTGGATTGCCGGACCTGGACAGAATGCAGGCGTCCACTTCGTTCGCGGGTTGCAGATGCAGGTGATCAGCTTGCATCGGGCAGGGCAGGGTAGCGTTGGTTTCTTCAGGCACGACCGGGGTCAGAGTTGATGAGTACACAAAAATTTGGCTGGCTCATTCCATGTTTTTCTTCGCGGATTTTTCTGCGCTGACATTGTTGCAGTCTGGATACCAGTCGGCGGAAACTGTGGTGCCACAGAGCGTGATTCCGGAAGTCACGGTCGCGACTCCGGTGAGTCGTGAACTGGTGGACTATGAAAAATTCACTGGCCGGATCAATCCCAAAGAACAGATTGAAGTGCGAGCTCGGGTCAGTGGATACCTTGTGAAGGTCCACTTTCAGCCGGGAACAGAAGTGGCGAAGGACGACCTTCTCGTTGAAATTGATCCGGTGCCATTGGAAACAGATCTGAGTCGCACCACGGCCGCAGTCACACCACGGCCGCAGTCGCTCAGTCGCAGGCAAAGCTGACTCGCCTGGAAGGCACGTTCAAACGTATCGAAGCCCTTCGTGCCAAAGCGGCCTCATCAGAAGAAGAACTGCAGACGGCAGCCGGTGAGACGGCGGAGGCAGCAGCATCGCTCGATGTGGCAAAGGCCAATCAGAAGACAGCCGAGATCAATCTGGGATATTGTCAGCTCAGAGCCTCGATCTCCGGAAAGATTGGCGACCGTCTGGTGGACGAAGGAAATTTTGTCACTGGTGGCCCGTCCGGT
>JBDNHX010000057.1:0-6930 GCA_041688565.1 Planctomycetaceae bacterium | reverse complement strand
TCACGGTGAATTTGCGTTTGTTCGCCGGATTCACAAGTTTCAGATCAAAACGATGCTTGTCCCACTTCTGCTGAAGCGGGCCGTCGGGAACTCGCGAGTTCAGTGTGTCACTTGCCACGCGAACCATCGGAAGACCTCAGAATTTCTTTTGAAACTCGGCCAGCTGCCAGCAGCCAGCCATCACCATTTGAAACTTGCCCAACAAAACGAGCCCCTGAAATACTCTTCAGGAAAAACGCTGCACTTCACGATATCAGGTTCGGCAACAACTCAACCTTTGGCACCCAGAGCCCAGATCACCAGACTCATAAACCCGGCAGCAATAACCCATGCGGAAATCAGGCAGACACAACTTAGGATTTTATTCCACCGCTTGTGATTGATGCCCAGCGTCTGAAATGCACTTCTGATTCCGTGCGACAGATGAATCCCCAGTGCGACCAAACCAACAATGTAAATGAAGCCGCGAGAGGGAGTTGAGAGCACCGCTTTCACAGCCTGGAACTCATTGTCCACGACTTGATCCGCATTCATCGCCGGAGTGTAATCAACCCCTGGACCAATTTTCAGCTTCATGTCGATGATGTGAACCGTCAGAAAGAAGAGCACTATCAGTCCCGTGACCATCATCCAGCTGGCGGCTCCTCCATTTGGCAGAATGGAAATCCCCTGCTTGGTTTCCTTCATGAAGTAATCTTTCCCGCGTGCTCTTCTACTCATCGCGGTCGTGGACACGGCCAGCCCGATATGAAGAGCAAACATGGAAAACAGACCCACTTCAGCGGCCGCAAGCAAAGGGCCAAGCGAATGCAGAGCATGAGCGTAGTCGTTAAAGGCCTGAGCACCTGCATACAACTTCAGATTGCCGCCAAGATGGGCAACCAGAAATCCGCAGAGCGACAGCCCTGAGATTGCCATCAGAATTTTCTGTCCGACGGTGGTTGAGCACACGCGGATCAGAGGTCCGATTCCGGGAACCCCAGAAAGCAGTTGAGCGGGCAGGCTCAAAATTCGAAGCAGAGCGTCCAAGAGTCACGCTCCTCCCCGTGAAAAACGTGAGAAGTGAAGGTTCGTTTAAGAAGCCGATAAACCGAAATCAATCATCCGGCGTTGCAGCTGCCGCGGGATTATAGACCGGGACTGCCGAACTGCAACGAATGAGAAAATCGGTCTTTCTGATGAGACACTTGCGTCAGCACCAAAAGATTTCAAGCCTGTGCGCGTCGGTTTCGGATGACGGCACCATTCGTCTTCGATGGATCCCGGAAAATCAACCGCTTTCACACAAATGAGCAACACCGAGTGCGATGACACCGAAACAACATCCAATGGCGTGGACTTAATCAGCCGCAGGGCGCTAGCCCCGGTTTAGGACCTCTGATTCGCCGAGAAAACTGGGGCTAGCAGGGTGTTGATTTAGTCGTCGTGGATCAAATCTTCGTTTGACGGCAAACCGTAGGCGACGGTTTTCATTGCGCCGACGCCTTTGGCTTGCCGTTAAACGATTAAAACAACCACCCTCTAACGCCCTGCGGCTGATACTGATTCTGCACTAAGTCCACGCCATTGGACGCCAACACCAGATCACATGCACAGCCGATATTGAGACCGCAGCTTCGCACATCAATTAACGTCTGCCCGTTCCGGGCGATCGATATTTCTGGATGAAGGAATCACCTGGCATTCGCAAGCGAAGTCGCTGTTGCGTTTACTTCCAGAACACAAGTGTCGACAAAGAATACTTCACGCCTTCAAAGTCGTATTGCGCTTCCCCAAACACCGCAACGCGTTCATCACCGGTTTTCGTCGCCGCTCCATCAAAACTGCCATCGGCTGATGTCAAATCTTCTGATGTCCATTCGGATTTGCGAAAATCGTTGGTCGCAGAACGAGCCGTCCAAAGGCGAACAGCCTGAGGCTTTCCGGAGGGCTTCATGCTAAGACCGACTTTCTCCGCAGAGACTTTCGGTTCCCATGAGAACTCAGGCAGTGTCTGGCCAGTGGCCGCATGCCTGAAGAAGACAGCAACCGTCTGGAGCGCATAATCTCTGCCACCATCCAGTCCGTGTCCGCCATTGGGCGCACGATGGATGTGTTTGACCCCAACAAGATCGTCCCAGTAAAGATTCATCGCATCCACTGACCAGTACGGATCATTGGCACCCACAACCAGTAACTTCGGCAGCGTCAACTGAGCCCGATAAGTGTACGGGTCCATCATCTTCCAAAGCTCAGCTTCTCGACCGTCTCTGGGGATGCCATCGTCGCGCACAAGTCCTTTGCTCGTGTAATCTTCAATCTGCTCACTGTAAAATCCCCAGGTCTTTTTCTGGTGGGTCATTTGCACAGGGAAGTTGAGTGTATCGATTACGATTGGAGCCGTTGCGATAATTCGCTTGTCAACAACCGGCGTCAGCCAGCTGGTCCAGCCTCGCTTGGAGGCCCCTGTGATGACAAAGCCCTTCAGCGGCTGTTTGAATTGCTCGGCTGAAAACTGCTTAAGGGCATCCATTGCCTTGACGGCACTTTTCGCCATCGGAAAAAGCAGTGGCCAGGTGGCGTCGCCGGTTTCAAGGTACTTAAGCCAGGTTTCCGTGATCAGATCGTCTTCAACGCGATTTCCCATCAGCGGCTGATTCGGTACCTGATGCAGTGTGGCGACGCGGGCACCGGACAGATTTGCCAAAGCCACGCCCATTCCCATGTCTTTAGGATTCGGGCTGCTGCCAATTCCGCCACCGGTCACAAACAGCAACATATGGTCTTTGTGAACCAGAGTCTTTGGCTCATAAACAATCAGAGCATGCTTCCAGACAATGTCCTGCCATTTCTGCGAAGTCAGTTCCAGGCGGTGAACCTGGTTGCCACCGACTGTGATGGATTCAAGCTTTTTCCACGCAAAATCCGGCTCCGGCCGATCCATGTACTGGAAAATTTCCGTCGGAATATCGGTTGCTGATTTTGGGGCGGACTTGTCTTCGGCTGCTGCCACAGATGTCAACAAAAAAAACGAAAGCAACAGTAAGCAACAACTGAATCTCATGATTGTCTACAACCTTTGAAACAACATGGTGCAAAAAAATGACCGGTCAGGATTAATCCCGCCGGCCACGTAACTTTTGGGCTGAGTCAATGAAATTACTTCGAGCCCTTCGAGGAAAGCTCAATCACTCCGATTGCAGTTTCCACTCCCCTGACGACCGAAATCTTCTGTTGGGATTTTTGTGGGTTAGCGTAAGCCCCCTTGAATTTGTCTTTGGCGACCAAGGCCGGTTCCAGCCATTTGAAGGTAAGGGTATAATTCCCTTCCGGCAGACCATCACTGGATTCATAGGTGGTCAGAACAAACATGCCGTCCTTATCAGTCGTCGTCAAAATAGGATACTTGATGCCTGTGGAATCAGGCGCCGGGTGACATTCGACTTCAATGAACTCAGCGGGCGCACCATCGACATGAATGATCCCGGAAACAGGAGTCGTTTCCAGTCTTGGTCCCCCGGGAAGTTCTCCCGAAGAACAGCCAGCCAAAATCAGGCCGACAAAGATTGCCAATAAAAAATGAACAGCGGGTTTCATGATGAGCCTTCGAGAGGTCTGTCGCAGGTGAGAAAGGTTGATGTTCGGCAACCTTGTGAAAAAGAAAGACAGGTGTGAATCATCGCGTTCACACCTGCCCTGATTACCCAGAAAGGAGTTTATCAGAACTCGCCCAGAACTTCTCCGCCACCGCGAGAGATGAGGCTCGCGAAATTGATTCCACTGATGTTTTCACTGATAAAGCGAACAGAGCCGTCACCCAGCAGAATCTGAGCACCTCCGGTATGCCATGAATACAGTCCTGCCGCATCCTGCAGTGCTCGGCGAGGATTCGTTTTAGCATTGGAGCAATTCACTGCGCACGGACCATTCGGCTGAGTTCCGTTGCCGCCGTCATAAGGGCGGCCGGTGAGTTCCCAATTCCCATTGAAGGGATCAACCCATGCGCCTCCGCTCAGCATGGTTTGAAAAGCCGCTTCGTCAGTTCCCGAGGCTGGAGCAATGGCTCGTCCGCCTTTTCGGTACAAAGTATTGCGGCCAGCCAGCTCACCGATGATCATCGTGTTTGAGGTCCCGTCGGTTTGATCCGACATTCTGCCCCCACTGCCCGGTTCTGCAATGGGTGCGTTCCTGTTGCCCATAAATCCCATCGCCCAGCCGTCCATTTGGCTCGTGTTGGCGGTAGTGTAGGTGCTGACATTGTAGACAATGTTAAGGAAGTCGGGGCGCACACGGTTGGTTGAGATATAGTCGCAGGCGCCAGCGTCGGTCAGCGTCAAAGCCACCGTGCTAAGCCCGGCTCCGGCCGTCAGGGCTGTCGGGATTGTATAGGTGATTCCGCCGCCTGAACGAGGGGTCGATGGGCACATGTAGGCCGCAAGTTTGGTTCTTCCTGCAACAGCATTGGCTGGTTCCCAAGCGCTGAAATTCAGATTATAGGCTGAATACACATTCGCCTGCTCGATGAATGGGAGAATGGCAAGTGACCAGACATTGCTGGTCATCATTCCGCCAATCCCACCGCCACTGCCGCCCGCGTTGCTGAACATGATTGCAGGCAGGGGGAATCTATTGTAAACGTCATGGTAATTGTGCATAGCAAGCCCGAACTGTTTCAGGTTGTTCTTGCACTGTGTGCGGCGAGCCGCCTCGCGAGCCTGCTGAACGGCAGGCAGGAGCAAGGCGATCAGGATGGCGATGATCGCGATGACCACCAACAGCTCGATAAGAGTGAATCCACGACTGCATTTGCGGATGGGCTTCATCAAATTAACTCCTCAAACATGACAAGGAAATTCTGATCAACAAGAACTAACCAATGATTATTCCGTACAGTATTTTGGGAAATTGGAAAGACGATTCGTGCAAATTCACAGGGCTTTGAACGAAGATTGCTGAGTTCCTTTCATGATTGAACGCCTGTTTGGGTGACTTCTGCGAGTGCTTCTCACTTCCTGCGAAGGTTTTTCAGAAAGGTGATCCGAGTGCAGATCATCTATCAAAGTTCGTCCGAGTTCATATTTACGCTTGTAAACGTAATTCAATTCGTGAATTTTTTGTGTAATCTGGTGTGGAATTGAAAATATCGAGGTTGAAAATGATGTGGCTATCCATGGTCCTTGCTTCCGTCATGTGGTTCTTTGTGATCTGCTCCAGTGATTCCATGTGTTTCGCTCAAGAGTCCAAGGGCGATTCTGCAGCATCCTGCATAAGTGAAGTTGTCTTCCCGTACAGCCCTCAGCACAATCACGCCCCTGGCATCGCAGAATTGCAGAGCGGAGAACTGATCGTGTCGTGGTATCGTGGCAGCGGCGAACGCACGGCTGATGACGTTGCTGTCTTTGGTGCTCGACTTGCGGCTGGACATCAGAAATGGAGCGATCCATTTCTGATGCACGACACGCCCGGGTTTCCTGACTGCAATACGGCGCTGATGACCAATTCTCAGGGACAGCTGATGCTGTTCTGGCCGGTTGTTATAGCCAACAGCTGGGAATCCTGTTTGACTCACGTGAAGGTCAGCGAAGATCCTTCCGGCGAAGGATGCCCCAAATGGAATCGCGACGATACGATTCTGCTCAAGCCGGACGATTTTTCCGGAGAGGCTGTCAAAGTCCTTGATCAACTGCTCGCTACCGTTCCCGTGCCGCTCACTGATAAGCAACGGGGTAAGATTGATGAAGCGAAACAGCGGCTAAGCGAAAAACTCTATCAACGGATGGGCTGGCAGCCGCGTTGCAAACCAACGGTGCTGCCATCCGGGCGAATTCTTCTGCCACTTTACACTGACACGTTTTCAATCTCGATCATGGCGATCAGCGATGATGGAGGGGCCACCTGGTTTGCCAGCAAACCGCTGCTCGGATTTGGTGCCATTCAGCCGGCCGTCCTGCGACGTGATGATGGGACTCTTGTGGCGTATATGCGAGAGAATGGCTACACCGGGCATGTGCGAGTTTGCGAATCGACGGATGATGGCCTGACATGGGGCCCCGTTGGTGTGTCAGAGCTGATCAATCCCGGATCGGGGCTTGATGGTGTTCGCCTCAGGAATGGCCATTGGATTCTGGTCCACAACGACACAGCTTCCGGCCGAAACAAACTCGCCGTGAGTTTGTCGACGGATGAAGGTCGCTCATGGACTGCGTCAAGGCATCTCGAAGATCAGCCGGAGGGATCTTTTCACTATCCATGCGTCATTCAGACGTCAGATGGAATGATCCACTCGGTTTACAGCTACTTCTGTGCGGACGGCAAAACGATGAAGCATGCGGCCTTTAACGAAGAATGGATTCTGCAGGGTGATCAGCCCGCGAAGTAAGTCGATTCACAACAGTCGGATCTGGCTCAGGTCCGAATGCTTGCATGTTGCTGAGTATGGCAGAGCTGTAAAGCTCGGGATGTGGTCGCGGTTCACTCGCCAGCCGTTTGCTCGGTGGACGTGGTGCGGATCTCGATCTGAGGAAGATCGACCTGCAAAAAATTGCAACTTTTTTCTCGACCCAGCCAGCCGTTTATCCCAATAGTGTCGACTGTGCGAATTGTACCGGTTGCAGGACAGACATATCTGAAGAGCTTCGCACAGTTTAATTCACTCCTTTCTGGAGAGGTTCACGATGACTATTTCCGTTTTGACAGGCAGGCACTTGTCCTGGCTCGCCTGTTCGTTGCTGGTCCTGAATGGATCAGCTACTGGTGTTTGTGTTGCTGATGACGTGTCAACTTCGGTTAACTCCGAGCTGCTGAATTTGGCCAGAGCTTTTCGAAGTCTGGATCAGAGTTATCAGTACCGCGGCATGTCGAGCCGACTGGCTTCGACTGCCAGTTCCGTGTTTGTGGATTGGGAGGCGAGAGGGGTTCCACCGGAACATCGTCATCCCGCGGTTGCTCCGG
>JBDNHX010000056.1:0-18573 GCA_041688565.1 Planctomycetaceae bacterium | reverse complement strand
TTAGTCACAACGGTGAGCCGCATGGCGCTAGCCGCGGGTGTTTTCGCTGTGTATTTCACACTCTCACCCGCAGCTAGCGCTTTGCGGCTCACTAAATCGACAGCCAGCTCGCCTGGCAGGAAGCCAAGTTCCATAGCGGTGAGTCACCATTCGTCGTGCAAAACTTTCCGCCCCGGTTGGACAAGCCAACCGGGGCGGCCTATCGCTCGTGCCTGTTGACTAACTACAAGATCCCTCGTTCCGAGGCTCCAGCCTTGGAACGCCCTGCACACAAGGCTCCAGCCTTGCGTGAAACTCGTCGCAGGAGGCAGGAGCCTCCTTGCAGTGTGTTCCAGGGCAGGAGCCCTGGAACAAGGAGGGAGTCTTACGACAACTTACGTTCGCGTATCCAGTCGGTGTGGAATTTTTCACCGCGAGGCTTGTCAGTACGTTCGTAGGTGTGAGCCCCGAAGTAGTCTCGCTGAGCCTGCAGCAGGTTTGCTGGAAGACGGCCGCGACGGTAACCATCATAGTAGGTCAATGCCGCGCTGAAGCCGGGGACTGGAAGGCCAAGCTGGAAGGCCGTCGAAACGACTCGACGCCATGACGGCTGAGCCTTGTTGATGGCTGTCTTGAAGAAGTCGTCCAGCAGCAGGTTTTCGAGGTTTGGGTTCTTGTCGAACGCCTTCTTGATGTCTTCAAGGAAGATCGACCGAATAATACAGCCGCCGCGCCAGAGGTAAGCGATTGGTCCGTTGTGCAGCTTCCAGCCGAACTCTTTGGCAGCCGCGTCGAGCTGAACATAACCCTGAGCGTAACTGCACAGCTTGGATGCGTACAGAGCCCATTTCACGTCGTCGATAAACTGCTTCTTGTCGCCCGTGAACTTGGTGTCAGGACCTGTGAGAACCGCTTCGGCTCGAACACGAGCATCCTTCTGAGCCGACAGGCAACGAGCGAATACGGCTTCTGTGATGAGTGTGGTTGGCACGCCGAGATCCAGAGCATGCTGGCTCATCCATTTGCCAGTGCCCTTTTGACCGGCGGTATCCAGAATCAGATCGACGAGGTCCTTGCCGGTTTCTTTGTCCTTCACGGTGAAGATGTCACGAGTGATCTCGATCAGGTAGCTTTCGAGTTCACTTTCGTTCCATTCTTTGAACACATGATACAGCTCTTCATTTGTCAGGCCGACACCGTATTTCAGGAGGTAGTAGGCTTCGCAGATCAGCTGCATGTCGCCGTATTCAATGCCGTTATGCACCATCTTGACATAGTGCCCTGCCCCGGCTTCGCCAACCCATTCGCAGCACGGGATATCGTTGTTCGGTCCGACTTTCGCGCTGATTTTCTGGAAGATGTCTTTTACGAACGGCCAAGCTTCCGGATGGCCGCCCGGCATGATGCTCGGGCCCTTCAGAGCGCCTTCTTCACCGCCGGAAACGCCAGTGCCGATGAAGCGAAACCCTTCTTCCGCCAGTTGCTTGCTGCGGCGGTTTGTATCGACATAGTCGGCATTTCCGCCGTCGATGATAATGTCGCCCTTGGCGAGCAGTGGCTTCAGTTGATTGATGACTGCGTCAACCGGCTGACCGGCTTTGACCATGATCATGACTCGACGCGGTGACGCCAGGCTGTTGACGAAGGCTTCGAGCGTGTCGTAGCCCTTGATCCGATTCTGTGTTCCCGCTTCGACAACTCCCGGCGGACGGCTGCCGAGCCCGCTGACGAACTCATGAGTCGTCTCAGTGGTGCGGTTGTAGACTCCCACTGAGAATCCCTTGTTGGCCATGTTCATGACCAGGTTCTGCCCCATTACCGCCAGGCCGATCAGGCCGATATCGTGTTTTGACATGTTTCTCGACTGAATCTTTCAATGAGTTCAAAAACAACACAAAGGGCCGCAGTCTCGATCAACTTCAGTGGATCACTCAAACAATGATTCTGCGACAAACGAAAAACCTGGCAGGACCTGACCACCGCTGACAACTGCTGAGTGACGGCAGATAACCGGCTCAGCTGCAGCGGAGTAGACAGTAATACTTTTCATCTTCGGGCTAATCACCCAGACCAGCGGCACACCTGACTCCAGATATGCGTTGATCTTGCTTTCTAAGGTATCCACCTGATCACTTGGGGAAAGTATCTCCACTGCCAGAATTGGCGGACCATTGATGTACGGCGAATCTGAAGGAGTGGACTGCAGCACGGATTGCCCAAAAACGGCGACATCAATCCCGACGGACAAACCTTCCTCGTCGAGCACGCATCCCACTTCGCCACTGAACGTCTTTGCTGGAAAACCAGCCTGTTGAATCCAGTTCTCCAGCAAACGTCCAATCAACAACTCGATGCGAGCGTGTTGTCTATTCCGTTTCGTCATGAGATCACCCTCTTCGGCATTGGATTCGTCATATACGACTCCCTTGACCAACATCAGGGTAGACCCTTCGGGTAAATTGAATGACTCGAATTCACGAACGGTCATTCGAGTCCCTGGTCTGGGCATTTTCTGCAATGTGGCAATTGACATATGAAAATGCTCCGGACTTTCAAGAGATTTCTATTCCTGCATCGACACGAGAACTATACGGGCTCTGTGAATCCAGCGAACGTCCAAAAAGGCTAAAAATTGCTGATTCGTTATCGCTGCACGCGAGCCGAACCCCCGGCGGCAACGCCTTCGACTTCTTTGATCGTCGCCATTGTTGTGTCGCCTGGGTAGGTCGTCAGCAATGCGCCGTGAGCCCAGCCCATGTTCAATGACGTCTGGGCGTCTTTGCCATTCAACAGACCGTAGAACAGGCCAGACGCGAATCCATCGCCGCCACCAATGCGGTCGATGACGTCCAGTTCCATCGTCTTCGCCTGATAGGTCTTGCCTTCCAGCCAAAGAACCGCGCTCCATGAATGGCGGTTGGTCGAATGAACTTCTCGCAGAGTCGTCGCGACGGCTTTCACGTTTGGCAACTTCTGCGTCACTTCTTCCATCATGCCGAAGAACGCGGCCGGGTCGAGCTTGCCGTGAGCTTCCACGTCCTGACCTGTCAGGCCCAGACCCTTTTGAAGGTCTTCTTCGTTGCCAACGAGAACGTCAACATGTTCAACGATTCGGTTCAGCGTTTCCTGAGCCTTATCAAGACCGCCGCTGATCTGCCACAACTTGGCTCGATAGTTCAGGTCGAACGAAGTCACAGCGCCGGCGGCCTTGGCGGCTTTCATGCCTTCGATGATGACTTCAGGAGTCGTCGGTGACAGAGCGGCGAAGATCCCGCCGCTATGGAACCAGCGAACTCCGCCAGCGAAGATTTCACTCCAGTTGAAGTCGCCGGCCTTCAGCATTCCCGCGGCTTCGTTGCTGCGATTGTAAAACACAACTGGCCCGCGAACGCCGTGTCCCTGATCGCTGTAGACCGTTGCCATGTTTGGCCCGCGAACTCCGTCGTGAGCGAACTTCTTGTAGAACGGTTTCACTCCCATCGCGCGGACTCGTTCGTTGATGAGGTCGCCGATCGGGTAATCCACCATCGCCGACGCAACGCCGGTCTTCATCTGGAAGCAGTCGGCGAGGTTTGCTGCGCAGTTGAATTCTCCGCCGCTGACATGGATCGCCAGCTGATTGGCTTTGCGGAATGGAATGATGCCTGGGTCGAGCCGGTGTACGAGGGCTCCAAGGGAAACAAAATCCAGAGCACCAGACTTGGGGACGTTGAGCATTGAACAAATCCTTTGGGACCCCCGCAGCAAACAGCCGCAGGCTTGATGAAAAGACGGGAGATTATCGGCTTTCAGGTCTGTTTAACTTGAACAGGCCGCGTGACAGGTATTTTTTTGCCGGATTTGAGACGTATCGTAGGTGGTTCCCGTGAGGAATTCAAAACAAGTTCTTTTCGAGGCCGAATCATTCCCATTCGAGTTACACACGGGCCAGAAGATCGAAGTTTTACAAGGCAACAGAATTGAGGTGAATTCCGCGCCTGATTCCTGTTTCGTACACTCCCGGCTGAACCCAGCCATCGACTATGGATTAGAAACTTCTTATGCGACAAATTCTCCCGCTGCTCTGTGCTTGGTTTTTTCTGACTTCACCAGGCACTTCCAACGCGCAAACACTGGACGCAAAGTTGCCGCCAGAGCCTGTGCTCGCTGTGAATCCGCTGATCTCACGAATTGCGTTTGGTTCTTGTCAGACGCAGGATGAACCGCTGCCCATTCTGCGGACAGTGCTCGAATGGGAGCCGCAGCTGTTCATCTATCTGGGCGACAACATCTACGGCGACACCAATGACATGGCGGTGTTGGAGGCCAAGTATGCAAAGATGGGCGAGAAGAAGGACTTCAGAGCCCTGCGAGCCAGCGTGCCGACGATCGCAACGTGGGATGATCACGACTACGGTGCGAACGATGCTGGCAAAGATTATCCGTTCCGAAAAGAATCAAAGGATATCTTCCTGAAGTTCTGGAACGAACCGAATCCAAGTCCGCGCAGGGATCATGACGGCATCTACACGAGTTACCGATTTGAAGATAAGTCCGCAGGAAAGACACTGCAGATCATTCTGCTGGACACTCGGACGTTTCGAGACCTGCCGCTGGAACTGCCGCTGACGTCATGGAAGAACGATTATGTTCCCGATCCGGATCCCACGAAAACGATTCTTGGGGACGTCCAGTGGAAGTGGCTCGAAGAGCGACTGCAGGAGCCGGCTGATCTGCGAATCATTGGCAGCAGCATTCAGTTTTCTCATGAGTACAACGGTTGGGAATCGTGGACCAACTTTCCTCGCGAGCTGCTGAAGATGGTCGATCTGATCAAGTCCACGAAGGCCAACGGCGTTGTCTTTATCAGCGGCGATGTTCACTGGGGCGAACTGTCCGTGCTGAATCCGCCTGACAGTTATCCGCTCTACGATCTGACCGCCAGCGGGCTGAACCGTGACTGGGAGAATGTGGAACCCAACCGAAATCGAGTTGGCGAAGCCTGCTCAGACTTCCATTTCGGAATGCTGGATATCAACTGGTCAGGAAATCCGTCCGTCACGTTTCGCATCCACGACATGACCGGCCGAGCTCGGGTGCGGAAGTCGGTGAGATTGAGTGAATTGAAGTTCTAGTACTTTGTCAACCTTTAATTTAGAATGATTTGGCGACCGGGTGATGTCAATCTTCTGGTTGACCGTTTGGTTCTCTCCGTCCCTACCTGGAGAAATCTCAATGCGAGAATATGAAGTCCTGTACGAGACAATCGAAGACGGATGGATCATGGCAACAGTTCCTGATTTGCCTGGCGCCGTGACTCAGGGTGAGAACATGGACGAAGCAAGGTCAAACATTCGCGAAGTGATCGAACTGCTACTGGCGAGCTATCGCGAACACGCTTTTCAGCACGCATCTCCCGGCGTTGTACGAGAGATGGTGACGATTGACGGCAATGGCAGTGGGGCTTGATTATGAAGCCTGCGAAAGAAGTTGTCTTCGATGGTGTTGCAGCTTTGGAAGGATCAATACCATCACCTTGAGTGGGCTACCCTAAACTGGTGCGGAGCGAATGAAGAAAAAGCGATCTCTTATGATGCGTCTGCTGATCTGGTCTGGATTGGGATTGATTGTCGTCGCGGCGGTCGCCGCAGCATTCTATTGGTACTGGTTTCAGGCCCCGTTCCAACTGACGGCCGATATTCAGTATGGAACGCGAGACAACAAGCCGCTGATGCTGGACGTGTTTCAACCGCCGAATTCGAACGGGGCTGGAGTCGTCTTTATGGTCAGCGGAGGCTGGAAGTCGGGGCCGGGGTCCGTGCGTCCGTTTATGCTGGCGCCGTTTCTTCGGCGAGGCTACACGGTGTTCGCCGTACGCCACATTTCACAACCGGAATGCACGATCGGAGATCTCACTGCTGACGTCATTCGTTCGGTTCGATTCGTACGGTTGCATGCAAAAGAATACGGAGTCGATTCGAATCGTCTTGGGGTGATTGGTGGCAGCTCCGGCGGCCATTTGTCGCTGATGATTGGAACAACCGGCGGCCCCGGCGATCCCAATGCCAGTGACGAAGTCGAGCGCGAATCCAGCGCCGTGCAGTGCGTGGCGTGTTTCTATCCGCCGACTGACCTGCTGAATCTGAAAGGCTCAACGGAGTTTGTGGGCGAAGACGAGCCACCTCGAAGCTTCAAAAAAGGATTCGGACCGCTGGCGGAATCAAAGGACACGTGGAAAGTACTCGGAAGGGAACTCAGCCCGATCTACCACATCACGCCACAGATGCCTCCCACCTTGATTGTTCACGGCGACGCCGACACTCTGGTTCCTGTCGATCAATCAGAACGCTTTGTGGCCGAGGCCAAATCCCAGGGCTGCAAGATTCATTTTGAAACTCGCCCCGGCAAAGGCCATGGCTGGCCGACAATGGTGTTCGATATCATTAAGTTTGCCGACTGGTTCGATGAGCATCTCATGCCGGCAAAGTAAAATAGCCTGTGGCAGTGGCCGCAGGCTGGAGGATTTTGAAAGCGATGGTGGAGGCTGGAGCCTCCGGGCAGTGTGTTCCAGGGCTGGAGCCCTGGAACAAGTGCGGTGAACAGACT
Source organism: Planctomycetaceae bacterium (assembly GCA_041688565.1). Taxonomy (GTDB): domain Bacteria; phylum Planctomycetota; class Planctomycetia; order Planctomycetales; family Planctomycetaceae; genus SXXK01. The sequence goes on along the minus strand of JBDNHX010000056.1, from coordinate 12,009 downwards.
CATACGGTTTTGAGGCTACCTGATGCATCGTCAGGCTGATTTCTGCGTTAACGACACCGCTGCCTGGAACGACCATCCGCAGCACCGTCTGGTGGGGTGAACTATAGTGCTCGGGAACTGCCCGGGACGGGTCTTCGCGAATTTGCGACCCTGCGAACGCGAATTCAATAGTGACATGCCCGCTGCAGATAATTGCCCTTCATCCAATGGCTCATCGTCCATGGACAGAATTGGGCTGGCAGTAACAAGCTTACCAGAATCGCGATGATGGCGATTACGACCAGAAGTTCAATCAGTGTGAACCCGCGGCGTCGTTTGAGTCGAAATGGGAGAGGGGCTTCAATCATCTTGTTGTGCCTTGCTTGAACATGGCGGTGTCATGCGGAACACAGCAATCATGCGTATGATCCCCAACGTATCAGATGTGGCAGTTCTGCGATCCTGCGCGGCCGTCGTCCTTAATCCAGGACAACGAATCGCTGCCGACTATTCGGCCGACAGAATCACTCGGTCATCCAGCACGGTCACTGTCCTGAAGTGTTTGCTAAAGAGACGCGGGAAGAACTCAGTCCCCGCCTGCTTTTCCATCGTTTTGTCCAGTCGCACGATTTCTCGAAACACAGCCTTCATCGCCGGCAACTCTTCATCCTTGACTTCAATCGATACGTTATTGGCCCGGAAATAATTGATCAGTTCTCCGATGGTTGCTCGTTCTGCAGACAGCTGAAATCTGGTCGTTCGCAGGGAGCCTTTTGAAGTGGAGTTTGTTGGAGCGTTGGACGGCGAATACATCAGATCAGAAACGATGGAACTCAGCACGACATGCTGTTCAAGAGTCGCGGTCACAAGGGCATTTGCTCCAGTCCATTTTACAGCGGCGGTCGGAACCTTTTCCTGCCAGCCAGCGATGACCGATGACTTAAATTTTGAATCGACCGAATACCTGTGCTGCAGCGACTGCTGAATGTCGACAGGGACAATGGAGAATTCCACAGTGCCCTCAGTCATGCTTAGCGTAAGGTCAAACTGATTAAGAATCACGGCCGCCATTTCCGGAAAGCTCATCCCGGGCAATTGACCTTCCGTCCAAATATCATGTGGCACGGCTTCCGGATTCCGGATCGTTGCCCCTGAGGCATTGGCATAAGTCAGAAGAATCTGTCGCGGCTCCGCGAGGTGTTCCCAATGGACATTTATGTTCGACGTTAACTTGAGAAACTGTTCGGCCGAAAGTTTCTTCCGCTGCGAGTTTACCAGGTTCCTGTTGCGGACGATCAGAAGCGGCAGGCGGTGGACGGTCTCTTTCGTCCCGATGCAGGCGAACCATTCGGTTACGCAGAAGCCGCCATCCGGGATTGCTTCCGTCAGCTGTCTCAGAATTTCAGTCCGCGGTCGAGAATCTGCTTCGATACTTGCCAATTGGTGTGGATCGATGCGCCGGTCTCTCAGGATGATGACTTCTGCCTGTTTTTGAAGATCGTGAACCTGATCACCAAGTTCTGCTCCGTGACTTGACCAGCTGATCCGGGCCGAGAGCGCGGCTTCCAGAGCCTTCCCGGTCTTGTAAGATGGTTCGCTGCCCTGAGCCTGAGCAGGCGTGGTCAGAGCCAACAGCAGAAGTCCGAGAGTTGTAGAAAGTCGGGTCATCTTCCAGGATTCCGGCGGGCAGTCAGGATTTCCAGTCGTTTCAGATCCCATTGGCTTATTCTGGCACGAAGTGTCTTCTGACTGAACCGAAGATCAACAAAAACAGTGTTGACCTGTCGGAACCATCGAGTTTCTGTAGTGATCCACTGGTGCCGAAAGTACGATGTTCACACACGATGCTGACCAGTCGCCGGGGCTGCATCCGAAATGTGGTGTCCTGAGGCCGTTCTGGCTGCAAAAAGGCTGATATTCCTTATGAAACACACACATGCGGTTGGTATCGACCTGGGAACAACGTATTCCTGTATCGCCTGGCTGAACGAACATGGGCAGCCAGTCACCATTCCCAATCAGGAAGGAGAACTGTCAACTCCTTCGGCCGTCTTTTTTGATGGTGATCAGCCGGTTGTTGGGACCGAAGCGATGCGGAACGCGATCGCCAGCCCGGATCGCGTGGTGCAGCATGCCAAGCGATACATGGGAGATCCCAGCAAGTTCTGGAAGATCGATGACATGCGTTATTCGCCGGTCCATATTTCCGGCATGATTCTCAGAAAGATGATTTCAGCGGCTCAGGAACAGATTGGTGAGATTCATGAGGCCGTGATCACGGTGCCGGCTCAGTTCAGCGATGCTCAGCGTCACGCAACAATGCAGGCCGGGCATGCGGCAGGTCTTGAGCGTATCGAAATGATTAATGAGCCCGTGGCGGCCGCGTTATGTCATGTGCTGGGCAATGAAGGCCTGGCCTTTACTGAGCTTGCCATTGATCAGCAGTTGCTGGTCTTCGATCTGGGCGGAGGTACTCTTGATCTGGCGATCGTCAAGTACACCACGAACGAAGTTCGCGTTATTGCGTCCGATGGCGACCTGGAACTTGGCGGGCTGGATTTTACTCGCGTGCTCGTCGATATGGCGGCGGAGAAATTCGTCGCCGATTTTGGTGATGATCCGCGGGCTCACCTTGGCAGTCTGCAGTTTTTGACTTTGGAAGCAGAGCAGGCCAAGCGAAGTTTGTCTGTTCGGCCGCGAGCCGCCATCACTGTCCAGCACGAAGGGCATCGGAAGACTTATCAGATCGAACAGGCGGAGTTTGAACTGCTCAGCCGCAAGCTGATTCAGCGTTCCGAAGAGATTACCCGACGCATCCTGAAGGATAACAAATTCGGCTGGGCTCACATTGATGTTGTGTTGACCACTGGTGGCGCGTCACGCATGCCGATGATTCGTGAAAGCCTGAAAAAGCTGAGCGGGAGAACATTGAATTCCTCACTCTCCCCCGATCAGTCGATTGCTCATGGAGCGGCTTACTACGCGGGAATGTTGTTGTCGAACGATCAGTATGCACGCACCGTTTTCAGCAGCATAGCCTCATCGCGTCTGGCGAAAGTGAAGCAGCAAAGTGTCAATGCGCGAGCTTTGGGGATTCTCGTCCGCGATGAGTCCGGCAAGCGAGTTCCTCATTATCTGATCGAAGCCAATACTCCTCTGCCCGTTGCGCGAACTCATGTCTTCGGCACTGTGGTGGCCAATCAGAATCGAGTTCATGTGCGAATTGTGGAAAGCGGAGCCGGTGCTGATCGCCCGCCGACTGTGCTGGGCGATTGTGAGATTACCGACTTGCCGGCCAATCTGCCTGAAGGCACTGAGATTGAGGTCACAATCAGCTACGACCATCAAGCGCGCGTGCACGTGTCGGCGCGCGAACCTGTCAGCGGTCGGCGAGCGGAAGTAGAACTGGTTCGCCAGGAAAATGTGAATTCGCAGCTGGGGCAGCAGCCGGAAACAATTGAAGCCGGGAACTCAAAGCGTGTCGCGCCTGTCGCTCGTCCCGCCGCTCAGGTCGATGTCGAGAGAGCTGCGGTTCGTCCTGAAAAAAAAGAGGCACCTGAAATACCCCCCGCGTCGTTGAATGCGGACGCACTTCTGAAGCCCGAAGTAAAGAAGCTCGACGCAAAAGCAAACGCGCCAGCACCCGCGACAAGGTCGGCGGCCCCTGCTCTGCCCAGGGCGCGAACTGCCGATGCGGTTCGAGAGATGGATGCCCTGGCTGTGCTTTCCGATCTGGCGGCGGTTGGCGGAAGTGTGGACGATGACAGCCTGCAATTCGGTGAGCAACCCGTGCTGCTCTGCAACGACTGCGGAATGCCGTTAGGACGCGGCGGCGTCTGCACAGGTTGCGGTGCGAGGGCTCAGGCAACAAAAAGCGGACAGGGCAAACCCGCTCGTACCGCGGCAAAGAAATCGCCGCCACCCGCCACGCAGACCACGCCCGCAAAGCCGGCTCGCCAGGCGGGCTCTTCGAAGGCGGTTCCGCAGGGGAAGAATGTAACCGGCAAGCCTGCCAGGAAAACGGATCCGAATGAAGCCGAATTCTGGGACCTGGTCGACGGAGATACCTGATCGCTGTGAACGCCTTGTGTCGGCCGCGGAAATCTTCGTCAGCGTGCGGCTAACAGCAACTGCGTGAAGCATGGCAACAAAAAAAGCCGCCTGAAGATCAGGCGGCTTTTAAATCTCTGCAGGCGAAGCTGCTTATTCTTCTGCGACGAATGGCAGCAGTCCGATGAATCGTGCTCGGAGAACAGCCGTTCGGACCGCACGCTGATACAGGGCTGTCGTTCCAGTGCGGCGGCGAGGAAGAATCCGGCCTTCACGGTCGATCAGGTTTCGCAGTGTCTTCAGGTCTTTGTAGTCCACGTACACTGGACGCGGAATTTCACCACTGCCAGAGAACATGCAGCTCATCTTTTTCTTTTTCAGACGAGCACGGCGTTTACGAAGCTTCTTTAGATCTGCGCGGGAAATTGTTGCCATGAAACGACTTACAACCTTTTGAAAAACGCAACTGCGGGCAAAGACCCCGTAAAGCCTGAGTAAACCATTGTGGTCTGCAGGCCGCCCGACGGACTGAAACCGGTGTTCCAGCGGGGAATAACGAAGAGGTGCAGTGTAATTCGGCAAATGCTTGCCGACAACACAATCCTCAGTCCCATTTTGTATTCGGGAGAACTGGAAATCGTCAGCCTGCCCACGGCTGCTGTCCAATGCCACTCGATTTGACAAAGTAGACGTCAATCTCCGAGTGATGAAGGCCGCAAAACGCGGCCCCTGGCATTCATCACTCGGAGAGCGATGGCCACTCTAATCGTAAATCGACTGCCATTGGGCTGCTGCCCTGAGGGCCGGCGAACCCGCATAAACCGTGTAGAAATGCAAAAAGGCGAACTCCTGGGAGCACGCCTCTTTGGAAATTCGGCATTTCGCGCGGAACCAGCAATCAAATTGCTTCAGTCCCAGTTTCACCCGTTCGAATTCGCACGACCTGTTCCAGATTGTACTGGAAGATTTTTCCGTCGCCGATTTGGCCGGTCCGGGCCGCTTCGCAAATGGCGTTAATCGCACCTTCGACTTCGTTGTCGTTGACAATAACTTCCAGTTTGACTTTGGGCATAAAGTCAACGGTGTACTCAGCACCGCGATAGGTTTCTTTGTGACCTCGCTGACGACCAAATCCGCGAACTTCGGAAACCGTCATGCCCTGCACGCCAATGCTGGTCAGCTTTGTTTTGACGTCTTCAAGCTTATAGTGCCGGATAACTGCCTCGAGCTTTTTCATGATCTCTGCCTTGACCCCTGTCGACGAAATATCGGACAGATCAGGAAATCTGGCCGACGTAACTGTGGAAATTTGTACTCAACATTCATCAGAAAGACCAGCCATTCCCTCTTGCGTCTTCCAGCACTCACCAACTTCTGCGGCTGAACTCCGCTGTCTGAACAAGTTCCTGAAGAACCGCTAAAGCGGCTTCATTCAAAGCACGTCCCTGTACAAAAATTCGACGATGCAACTCCCATGCCGGCGCTTAACTCCACTATCGGAAGGGAGTTTGCGTTCATTAGTGCTTTCAAATGTGGATCGCTGCTTAAAATATAAGCATGTGCGTTCGTGTTGGCGTATTGCGTCGCGTGGAGCATCATTCGTCCTGGGCCTGCCTCCGAAATTGCGACATTATGTTGGTCAATCCTTTAGAAGATGTCGTAAATTCGCTCGAACCAACTTCTGGCCAAGGTGGATTTGATGGATTGGACCCGGCGACTGGCCGTCTTCCGATCCTGCGAAATGGATTGCAGGGAATTGAGCGGCTGCCTGCTGCTCATTGCAAAGCCTGTGGCGGGCCATAAAAAACCGGCGATCTCGCGATTTTCAGTTGTGAGCGGGGCTGTGTCCGTAAGAATGCCGCTCTTTCCTTGCGACACATTGTTTTTTGTGGGCCTCATGTTTACGTACCTTCTGCTTTTCATCTTTGGTCTGATCGCCGGACGAGTCGCTGCGGTCTGGGCTGCTGCCACGATCGATCCGGCCGTGCCACTCGGACTGAGACGCTGCGGAGTTTGTTCGGACCGCCCCTCCGTTCTGAGACAGCTCATTCGGCTGTGTCCCCGCGTCTCCTGCCACATGTGTTCTGCGAAGGGTCCGGTCTGGCCAATTTTGGCCAGCGTAAGTTTGGGGGCGCTGTTCTCTGGTTTTGCGTGGTTGCTTCTGGATCAGAATTGCCAGTCCGTGACTGAAGTTCGCCCCTCGATGCCGCTATGGCAGAATCGTCTGCCGTTTCACCTGCTGTTTATCTTTTTGCTGTCCACCGCAACGATCACTGACTTTCTGGACTATGTGATTCCGGACCTCGTGGTGCTGCCTGGTGCTCTCCTGGCGATTCTCTGGGCCACTGTGAGCGGCGAACTTCAGATGATCCACGTGTGGGTCGACTGGGATTATGATCTTGTCACCCTTTACGGCCCATACCTGCCGGAATGGATGAAGCAGCATCAGCACCTGCATGGGCTGGTTTGGAGCGTTTCAGGATTGTTGACCGGCGCCGGTCTGATGTGGGCGGCGCGATCAGCCGCGTTCCTGATACTCGGGATTCCAGCGATTGGATTCGGCGATGTGACATTGATGGCCATGATCGGGGCTTTCATGGGCTGGCAGCCAACACTGTGTGCGCTGGCCATCGCACCGCTCGTGGGGATGGTGTTGGGGCTGGGAGGCCGAATCCTGACCGGACGAAGCTTTGTGGCCTTTGGCCCGTACCTCTGCATCGCGGCGTTCGTTGTGCTGTGTACCTGGCGAGCTCTCTGGGAAGGTCTGCAGCTAAAAATTATCTTTAGCCACTGGCCAACGATAGTGGGAATGGTGGCCGGGTCGTTTGCCGCTTTCGGTGTTTTGCTCGTCGGTCTGCGGCTCTTTCGAGCCACACCAGCAGAACGTCTTCGGTAACAAGGCTGCTTATCCAGTCGCAGGGCGGCGCACTTCATTGCTTAAACGACCCAAACCTCCGCGGACCAATCTTAGGCTGACACAACCGCTTTGGGTGCGTCGGGAAACAGGCCATCTGCAAGTGTCCCTGTGCTGTCGCCGAACGAGATCTCAGGGATTCCCATGGCCTGCAGAATGCTGAGATACAGATTGCACATAGGCTTGCTGCTGAAGTCCCAGTAGCTTCCCTGCGTGAGCCCCATTCCTGTGCCTCCCGCGAGCAGCGTTGGCAGGTTGACGGGATTGTGTGTTGTGCTGCAACCGCTGCCGAAGAGCACCAGCGAATTGTCCAGCACGGTGCCTTCAAGGTCTTTGTATCCCTGAAGCCGCTCCAGAAATTTGGCGATGCATTCGCTAAGGAATCGATCGTATTTTGCAAACTCCAGCTGACCGTCTTTGTCTCCTGCATGAGACAAATTGTGATGTGTTCGGGTCAGGCTCAGTTTCAGCGGGAACGTGTCGCTGATACCCATGCCGTCTTCGCGGTTGAGCATAAACGCAACAGACCGTGTGATGTCCGCGTCGAAAGCCAGGGCGATCAGGTCAAACATGTTGCGGTAGTATTCGGCCGGTTCGCTTTCGGTCGTTACATCAAGTTTCAAATGTGAATAATCCTGATCCTTCAGCGGGATGTCGATCCACTTCTCAGATGCAATCAGGCGCTGCTCAATCTCACCCAGGGATGTCAGATACTGATCCATTTTTTCGCGATCTGACTGCCCCAGTTGTTGATTGAGCGTTTTGGAATTTTCCAGGACTGCATCGACCAGACGAATTCGTTTTTTTAGCTGCGTATGCTGAGTCGTCACAGTGTCCTGATTTGTGCGGAAGAGCCGATCGAAAACTCGCTGCGGATTGTTCTCCGCCGGGATCGGTTTGCCTTCAAGGTTGTAAGAGATCGTGCCTGTGCGGGACAGGAATCCAACTCCGGCATCAATCGAAAGCACCAGCGACGGCTGCCGACAATACTGCTTCGTGTGCTGCGCGATCACCTGATCCAGCGAGACCGTATTATAGGTGCCGGGTTTTGCATTGTGCAGTGGAGCGCCTGTGAGCCACATGTCGGAACAGACGTGAGGATCGGCTTTGACTCCGTTGGGATGATAGAGTCCTCCCAGAAAACTCAGCTGGTCGCGAAAAGGAGCAAGTGGCTGAGTAGACTGGCCGAGCTGGAAGTCACGGCCTTTCGTCATGGGGAACCAGCTCCAGTGGTTAATGCCATTTGCCGGATCCGGTAAACACATGCCGTTGGCGGTATACATCGCACAAAAGCGACGAGGACGCTGACGAGTCTCTTCACTGCCTTTTTCGCCGGCAAAGATCTGCAGACGAGGAAGAATAAGTGACGCCCCGGCGAGTCCCTGAAGAAACCAGCGGCGATTGATCTGAGTGACTGGTGACATTACTGCTTCCTCTGACATCTGAATCTGAATCCCTTCTACTTCTTCAAAAACAGATCACTCTGCACGACAAACCGAATCATATCCTGCATCCGGTAATCATCCGCTTTCAATCGTTTTCCCTCTTCTTTCAGCCATTCCAGTTCATTGTAGGTCAGACTGCGGCCTGTCGCGTAGCAGCTCAGATGCTTCAAAAAACTGAACGCGACCTGATCGATTCTGTCGTTGGCAAGATACGTTTTCAATCCCCTCAGATCGTCGACTTCGGTTCCATCCGGAAGTTTGGAGTGAGCGTCGGCCGGTTCCTTTTTCAGTCGGCCCGAGGCATCGTACTGCTCAAACGCAATACCCCACGGATCAATTCCGTTATGACATTTTACACAGCCATCCTGATTGCGATGACGCTCCAGTTTTTCTCGCAGTGTGCGCTGAGTTCCATCGTCCTTAAGTTGTGGGACGTTTGGCGGAGGATCCTCGGGCGGTTCGGCTATGATTCGGCGAGCCAGCCAGGCTCCGCGTTTGACAGGATTCGATTCGCGGCCATCCGAAAGGCCTGCCAGAATTCCTGCCTGCGACAGGAGTCCGCCAAGGTCGGAAGATGCATGGCGAATGGCCACAAACTGCAGTCCCGCTTCCGTCTGGTCCGCAAGGTCGTAGTATCTGGCGACCGCATCATTCACCACGACGAAATCTGAATCCACCACGTTGGCGACGGGAAGGTTGTTTTCAATCAGGTAACGCAGAAACTCTACGGGTTCCCTTCGCAATTCCGACTTCGTGTCACGAGTCAGCTTTGGAAACTTACTGCGATCCACTTCAAGTACGTCGAACTTGTCGAGGCTGAGCCACTGTGAAGCGAACTGGTCAACGAAGTGGGCGATTCGAGGATCGTGCATCATCCGGGTGGTCTGCTGATCGAGCGTTTTATGCAGCGTGCCGGCTGCTGCTGCATCCAGTAATTCCTGATCGGGCGGCATGTTCCAGAGGAAATACGACAGCTTTGATGCCAGTTCCCATGGATTCAGATCTTCGGCAACCGGACTGGCACTGTTCTCGATCAAAAACAGAAATTGAGGCGCGGTCAGAACAACGAGCAATGCGTCCTTGATGCTTTGCTGGAAATCACCGCCATCGGCAAATGATCGTTCCCATACTGCGACGACCGAGGCCGTTTCAGCATCCGTGATGGGCCGTCGCCATGCGCGTGTCATAAACGAACGAATGATTTCTTTGGCATAAATCGGTTTGTCGTCGCGCTGTGGCGAGGAGAGAAAAATGCCCCGATGCGTCGCCGGCGGCCAGATGTCGTAGAGCGGACCTTCAAATTCCACGGAGTGAATTTTGAGTCGCGGGATGGGCCGACCATCGGTGAATTCGCTTCTCACACCGATCTCACGAATCCCGGCCAGATAGTTAACGTTGTTTTTTTCCACAGACGGATAAGGGAAGTCATTGATCGCGCCGGTGAAAGTGAAGTCTTCTGCTTCACTCGAGGCTACGGACTGCGGACGACTCACCGGATTCAGTGTACTGCCGCAGTCACGGCGAAGGCCCAGATGAACACCCAGCAGCGGCATGCGTTTTTCGAAGGCCAGGAATTGCCTGGCCGGTTCGGCATTTCCGTCGAGAAGACTCAGCACGAGGCGGGAGATTTTCGTCTTATCACTCCGCGATGTTCGCACTGCCAGTGGCCCGGCATCCAGTCGCGCGATCATCACGATGGCATGCTTTTCGGCTGGCATTGTTTCAGCATTTGGGTCTGCGGCCAGAGCCGTGTTGCGAATCTGAACCGAGAAATTACGCTGATTCAGTTTCAGACGCAGCCAGTGTGACGGTTCGCTCATCACAGATGACACCTCCACCTGGTAAATTCCAGGCTGCACTACCACTGTTGCGGCTTCGCCATTTTCGTCTGGAAGTAGAATCTTGCAGGCGGCAGACTCCTGAGGATTTGGAACCGGCGTAGCAGACTCCAGCAGTAATCCGTCGTCGTAGCGGGATGCTCGAACGGTCACTCGGAAATTACCCTGATCCGGTAATTCACGCAGTGAAACTTTGAAATTCGCCATGGGGCCATAGGTATTGGATTCCCCAAAAATTTCCGGGCTGGGGATCGCTGGACGGAGCAGAAGCCCGCCGGAAACCGCCTGACACGATTCGCCCAGCGGGTATCCCTCGGTGCCTCGCATACATGCAAAGACCGCGTGATAAATACTATCGAACTTGCGCCATTCGCGGATCGTGTCGTTACCGACATAACCTTCGATGAAATCGAACTTTGTCTGCATGTGAAACGGAGTAAATTCGAACGGCTTTTTCGGAGCCAGCTCGGTAACCACGAAGTCGCGGTTATTGAGAAGAAGGTTATTGGCACCGAGAATCAGATTGTCTTTGCAGGGGTCGGGATTGATACCTTCACCAAGGTCCATCCGGAAGTTCTGGATCACGGGTCTGGAGTTCTCATCCACGACGCAAAGATCGAGCGACTTTTCGGCGATGTCGAAGTAGTACTCCATCTGTAGCGGCGACAGGCCGAGAACATATCCGTTGTTGGCAAAGCCTTCCTTTGAGACTCCATCCGGCGGAAGTATGTCGGACAGATTTTCTGCCAGCCCCAGCAGTTCACGCATCGTATTGCGGTACTGGGACACTGTGAGCCGCCGGACAGAGCCATTTTTCTGGGTGTCGCGAGATCGTGCTGTGTTCATCGCCTTCTCGATCCACGATGACAGGAGCCGACGTTCTGCATCGGAAGGCTGCGGCTGGTCTTCGGGTGGCATGACAGCGTCATCGACCTGCTTTCGAATGTCTCTCCACAGGAACAGATGGCGATCCGGCAGAGTGCCATCCAGCTGATCGACGCGAATACCTGATTTCATGACGTCGGCGTTATGGCACTGGATGCAGTACCTCTGCAGCAGCGGCTGAATCTGTGCGGCGAAGGATTCTTCGACGGTGCTGTCCTGACAGTATGCGTCTGACGAAGACACAAACAATGCAACAGCGAACAGGAGTCCTAAAGCGCAGGGACAAACATGTCTTGCGGATAATGTTATCACGGCTGGATCTCGTGCAGAGAAAATTGGCGGGCTCAGTAGGCTACCGGGATTCGTCTCACATCACAAGAGCCTGCCAAACCATCGCAAACACCACGGGGCCCGCCCCGATGTTCCAAAAAACACCTACACGCCACCGGGCCAGCCCCGGTGGTTCATCGGCCTTTGGACCAGTCTGTCTTCTTCTTGAATACACGGTGTTACCGCCGAGTGGTGCAGAAGCCTTTAGACCAACGGGGCAGGCCCGGTGGCGGGATGGATTGCGCCGAGGTAGTACTCTCCGAACGTCGCCATATAAAAACTCGGCATGAAGATTGCCTTCTAATGGTGGACCCAGGCCAGGTTGTTCATATAGGACAAGGCGACGTTGAGCGGTGATTCGGAGGGATGAATACCAATCGTAAAATGCAGATGGTCAGGCACAAAGCCCGCTCGCGACAACAGATGACCCTTGGACAGACTGGCGCGGCGCAGCATGTTTCGAATGCCAATCCATATTTCGGGATCTGTAACCGCTTGTCGCCAGTTGTGCACGAAAACCAGATGCAAGTTGATCCAGTAACGAGCATGGGCGGTAAATATAGATGGG
>JBDNHX010000425.1:0-11262 GCA_041688565.1 Planctomycetaceae bacterium | reverse complement strand
GTCGTCGAGGCGACTTTCACGTGTCCCCGCGAGGAATGCCGCAGGATTCAGCACGGGAATAAGAATGATGCGGCCGCGAACATCTTCCATGCGAATGTCGCGCACCAGATGCTTCAGAACCACGGGCCCTTCGTACTCGTTGCCGTGATTGGAACCAAACGAAACCAAGCCCTCGCCGTCCTTTGTCTCCGGCCCCACAAACACAGTCAGCGGCAGCAAATGATCGCCCCAGATGCTGTCGTGTTCAAGTGCCACCCAGTAGTCGCGGCGGCCGGGGGAGTCCAGATCAAGTCGTTCGGGTCTGACGATCACGCGGTTCATTGAGAGGGCTCATTCATAGAGAGACAAGGAGTCTGGAGGCTGCAGAGTTCGCATTGTGGCGAGGTGAGGATTCAGATGAAAGTGAACAGAGAGTCCTTCTCCCCCGCGGGGGAGAAGGTGGCCGCAGGCCGGATGAGCGGCAGTGGCTTCAACCTCAAAACCCACCCACCCAACGCCGTTAAGGATTTTTGTAGCCGGATTCGTGAGAATTCGGGCATTCGCTATGAAGCTATTCCGAAGTCTCACGACTTCGGCTACTAAAAACGGCAACGAAAAATCCTTATCGGCGTTGCCCCTCACCTTGGCCCTCTTCCCCGCAGGGGATGGGACAAAAATTAGTTCCCCGGAGCAATCCGAACGGTCGGTTTCATTTTTTTCGACTGCGGCGCAACCCCGGGAGTATTCGATAGCCGTGGAAAAAAAACTGCCTATCGTTTGTCTCACGGAGGATCTCATGCTGCGCCTGCTACTGGTTTGTTTGTTGTTGTCCATGTCGACTGTCTTTGCGACGGCCGAAGAACCGCTCAGGATCAGCGGCAAGACGATGGGATCGTATTATGCGATCGTCATTGATTCGCCGGGCAAAGCGGATGCAATGCGACTGCAGGCGGAAGTTGAGGCTCGGTTTGAAGACATTAATCGTCAGATGTCGACCTGGGCTGAGGATTCAGAGATCTCACGCTTCAATCGCCTGCAGTCCACGGATTGGTTTCCAGTGGGCAGCGATTTTGCGACGGTCGCTGCGGAAGCCAAACGACTTCATACGGTCACACAGGGAGCGGTCGATGCAACCGTGGGTCCTCTGATTGATGTGTGGGGATTTGGAAAGAAGAAGCGAAAGTCGGTGCCCACGGATGAAGAAATCGATGCGGCTCGAAAGTACGTTGGCATGCAGCATCTGGAAGTCCGTATGGATCCGCCTTCGATCCGTAAAAGCATCTCTGAACTGCAGCTGAGTTTCTCTTCACTGGCTCCGGGATATGCGGCGGATGAGGTCTGCCGGATCCTGGTATCTCATCAGTTGAAGGCTCACGTGGTCGACGTGGGGGGCGAAAATCGCACGGGGGAAGCCAAGGCCAGCGGAGACGCGTGGCGAATGGGTGTCGAATCGCCGCTTGGTGGACTGCACAAGGTTGTTGAACTCACTAATCAGGCGATCGCCACATCCGGCGACTATCGTAGTTTCTTCATGGCGAACGGGAAGAAGTTTTCGCATATCCTGGACCCGAAGACGGCGAGACCCTTGGAGAATCCTCCGGCCAGTGTCTCAGTGATCCATGAATCCTGCATGACGGCCGATGGGCTGGCCACCGCCATGATGGTGCTCGGTCCGGAAAAGGGAACCGAGGTGGCTCGTCAGTGCGGAGTCGACGTGATGTTTCTGGATCTGGACAGCAACGGCATGCTGATCGAAAACAGCATCGGTGTGTTTCATAGTGCGGAATAACGGGCCGACGGGATTGGTTCGCACCGCAGGTCGGGCGAACAATGGTGAACCGCTGTTTTGGGCTGCTGTAGTGCAAAGGCGGTATAAACCCCTGACGCGAGGTCAGGGGCGAATCGGTGACACGAAAAAGGCCACACGCGTTTGTTCATGACGCCCCCGAGTTCATCTCGGGGGTTCATACCGACTCTGCACTACTACGTCACACGAATTTGCTCATGGTGTGCATAGCCCGCGTCAATGCTTGCATATCAACACGGCCCCATAGACCTACGAACTCAGTGCATCAGCCACGTTCGTTCGATAGGCTGTCATGGCCGGCAGGAAACCGACAAGAGCAGCCAAGCCGACCAGCACAGGGAACAGGATCACTTCCCAGGAATTTAGCGCCCATGGATTGATCAGCAGACCAGTTTGCCGAATCACCCACGGGGACGCTGCAATCGCCAGCCCATGACCGACCAGCCAGCCCACGACACCGCCACCTACACACAGCAGAGCGGACTCGGCCAGCACAATTCCAAACACATGCATCCGTCCGGCACCAAGCGCTCGCATGATGCCGATTTCACGACGCCGGTCCGACATCGAATTGTAGATGCTGACAAAGATGCCCACTCCCGACACCAGAATGATGATTCCCGTAAGAACCACCAGTGCCTTCTGGATGTTGCCCAGCAGCCCGGTGACAAGTCGCTGAATTGGCCGGACAGGATTTACAGCCATCGCCTGAAATCCCTTCTGCAGTTCGGCCGAAAGGCTGATGGCATCGAAGGGAGTTTCCGGGCGAGTCCTGACAAGTATCGCCGTGACTTCTTTCATCGCATCCGGGCTTGCATGCGAATGGCCGTGCGCGTGTCCTCCGGCCGCTTCTTCTGCTTTGTAGGATTCCAGCTGCTTCAAAGCGGACTCCAGGCGTTCGGGATCCGCCGCATAGAAATCCTTCATCCGCTTTTCTATTTCTTCCACTGGCTTCGTATGCCCGTCGATGGCATAAAAACCTTCCAGGTTAAGAAACACGGTTCGATCATTGGCGGTTCCGGTTGGAGCCAGCACAGCCACCACGGTAAATTCCTCCTCATGCACATCACCGCTTTCGGCGCCGCCATGGATGATGGCGAATTTTGAATCGATGTCCCACTGATTTTGGCGAGCCACTTCAGAACCAATGATCGCGTCGAATAATTCGTTGATTCGACTGCCGCGGATCTGAAAATTCCGACCCGGCATGAATTCGTTCTGGAAGTACTCCGTCGTCGTTCCGACAATCGGAAAAGACCCGGCTTCAGTCACATCACCAAAGGCCAACGGCACCGCGGAGATGACTCGCCGATCTTTCTTCAGCTGTTCCAGATACATATAGGGCAGGTTCTCAATCGGCGGCTGCATCCGATACACCGCGCTCAGGACCAGCTGCAGATCGCTGCCCTTGGGACCAACGATCAGATCATAGCCAACGCTGCGCTGTGTAAAGGCGCTGTTGACGGCACCAAAGATCACCAGCACCAGAACCATCAGCATCACACCGAGGCCGATGCTGAGGGCTGTCAAAAACGAGGCCAGTCGTCGCTGGCGAATACTTTTCCAGGCAATGGTCAGCAGGTTCATACGGTTTGCTCCTGCAGGCAAAGTTCAGGACGATTGAACTCCTGAAGCTTTTCGACTCGCTTAAAGACACCGGCGACTTCCATGGAATGCGTCACCATCAGAAGCGATACATTATGATCGCGGCAGGTGTCCCGAATCAGATCCAGAATCAACTGTTGATTGGAAGGGTCCACATTGGCCGTCGGCTCATCGGCCAGCAGAAGGACCGGCTTATTGGCCAGTGAGCGAGCAACCGCCACGCGCTGCTGTTCACCAACCGACAATTTCTGCGGGGAGTGATTCAGGCGATGACCAAGACCGACTCGTTCCAGAAGTTGCCTGGCAAATGCCTTATCGACACCTTTGCCGGAAAATGACATCCCCAACAGCACGTTTTCGAGCGCCGAAAAAGCGGGCAGCAGATTAAAGGTCTGAAAGACGATCCCGATTTTTGACGCACGAAAGCGATCGCGAACAACTTCATGCATCGCCGCAATATCGCGACCGTCGACAATAACTCGACCAGAATCAGGAGTCAGGATTCCGGAGATGATATTAAGCAGAGTTGTCTTGCCGCCTCCGCTGGAACCCAGCAGGGCGACCTGTTCTCCCTGAGTCATCTCAAATCGTTCAATCCCCAGAACCGGAAGCCGTCGACCTCCGGGCTCCCGATATGACTTGCGGATTCGTTCCAGCAATAGTGACATTCGACCTTCCAGTAGAGAAAATCCGGGGCTCGTGTTCTCCCGGTGCTGATTTATCGGGTCTGAAAGAACAGCCAGCCGCCTCCCGGCGGTGGGGCTGACGGAGTGTACGCTGATTGGACTGGGAATCAGAAACCGAATTTGACGTTTTCCTCAGCCCAAGTCTGAGACCAGGGAAGGGATGTTCAAGTCCACCGTTGACGACGCGTGGACAATTCATGAAGCTAATGGATTGATCTGGCCAGTCGAAAACCGACACTGCAAGACCCGGAGTTCTTTGGATTCAGGTTGGTTTTAAGTCGATTTTTTTTACCGCGAACGAGGACTGGTCAGGCCCGCAGGGTGTTGATTGAGTTGGTTTATGAGCCGCGAGGCGCTAGCCGCGGGTGTTTTCCCGGTTTTTTTACTCACCCGCAGCTAGCGCTTTGCGGCTCACTAAATCAACAGTCAGGACCATCGGGCAGGGGATTCACGAGAAGCCACAAGAGCATGATCCTGAGCCTGCCTCTTTTTATCATTTCACTTAAGGTTTCTCCCATGACGAAGTCTTCAGTTCGTCAACAGAATAGCCGTCCATTTTTTTTTGCCTCATTCATCTGGCAGCGACTGCTCCCGGGGTTGATGCTTTGGTTGCTGGTTTCACTGGCCACGGCTCAGACTCCCGAGGCACCAGCCGCCAAACCGGAACCGATCAAAGTTCCCAATGCCCTTGCCGCCAGTCCGGCAGAAATGAAGTCGTACACAGAGCCGCTTGAGCACACAACGTTCAAGCTGGAAATGCTGCCGATCCCCGGCGGAAAATTTCTGATGGGCAGTCCAGCCAGTGAACCCAATCGGCGGGACGATGAGGGGCCTCAGCACGAAGTCGAAATCTCACCGTTCTGGATGAGCAAGTGTGAGATCTCCTGGAACCAGTATGAAGTCTGGAGTGATCGTGTCGACTCCCTTCGTCGAGCCGCCTACGGAAAATCGTCAACCCCACGCGACAAGGTGGCTGATTCGGTCACGCGTCCAACTCCACCTTATACCGACATGAGCTTTGGCATGGGACGCGAAAATAATCCGGCCATCTGTATGACTCAACATTCCGCTCGCATGTACTGCACCTGGCTGAGCGCAAAGACCGGTCGATATTATCGCCTGCCTACCGAAGCCGAATGGGAATACGCGTGTCGCGCCGGCACAGCGACAGCGTACTCGTTCGGAGATGATGCGGCCGCGGTTGATGAGTACGCCTGGTTCAAAGACAACAGCGACGGTCACTATCAGCCGGTCGGTAAGAAAAAGCCAAATCCCTGGGGCCTGCACGATATGCATGGCAACGTCGCCGAATGGGTGCTCGATCAGTACGTTCCGGAAGTGTATTCGCTGCGAGCCGGCAAGACGTCCGTTGATCCGCTTGTGATTCCTCTGATGGAATATCCTCGTATCGTTCGTGGCGGTGGCTGGGACGACCCGGTTGAAATGCTGCGCAGCGCCGTCCGCGAAGGGTCGAGCGAAGAATGGAAGCAGCAGGACCCGCAGATTCCGCAGAGCATCTGGTATTTCACGGATGCGCTGGGCGTTGGTCTGCGAGTTGTCCGTCCGTTCCTGGAACCTGAGGAAGAAGCGCGGGCTGCCAAATGGGACAAGACGGAACCACTTCAGATTGACGCTGAAGAGGTCCTGAGTAACGACTGAGCCGCGGAGCTGTTTTGGACTCGACACGGGTTTGTGTGATTCTTTTGGATTCGAACGCACCGCTATGCTTCATCGCACGATTCACGTCCCGACTCTTCGCCGTTACCTCGTTCCCTTCGATCCCAAACGAGTGCCCCATCTTTTTACGGATGTGATGGTGATCGGTGGCGGCATCGCCGGAATCCGGGCGGCTCTGGCCGTGGATCCGTCGCTGCGAACGGTCGTCGTGACCAAGGATTCTCTGCAGCATTCCAACAGTGCTTATGCCCAGGGAGGAATCGCCGGGGTTCTTGATCCGCTGGATGATTTCGCCAGCCATGTGGCCGATACCATCGCTGCGGGCAAAGGGCTTTGTCATGCCGAAGTTGTCGAACTGGTCATTCGGGAAGCGCCTTTGCGAATTCGTGAACTGATTTCCTACGGTGCCGAATTTGACAAGGTCGACGGCGAATTGGCACTGACGCTGGAAGGCGGCCACAGCCATCCGCGGGTGGCCCATGCACTGGGGGATGCGACCGGTCAGGAAGTCATGCGAGCCATGAATCGACGCGCGGCCGAGGCTGCGCATATTGATCTCTGGCCTAAGACGTTCACGCTGGACCTGCTGACGCACGAAGGCATCTGCCGCGGCGCACTTGTCTGGAATGCCAACCACGGACGAACATTTGTCTGGGCCAAGCAGACAATCCTGTGCACGGGCGGTGCGGGCGCACTGTATCGCGAAACAACGAATCCGCAGATTGCCACCGCCGATGGTCACGCGGTTGCCCTGAGGGCCGGGTGTGTGCTGCGTGATATGGAGTTCATGCAGTTTCATCCAACAGTGTTGTATATAGCAGGAAGTTCACGGTATCTGATCACCGAGGCCGTGCGCGGTGAGGGCGCTCATCTGGTCGATTGTTTCGGGCATCGATTCATGCACGATTACAATCCCGCGGGCGAGTTGGCTCCTCGTGATGTCGTGAGTCAGGCCATCACGCGGCAGATGGCGAAGACATCGCACCCTTGTGTTTACCTGGATCTTTCGCCGATCGAACCGGATCGGATCCGTCTGCGATTTCCTCACATTGGCAAAGTGTGTGCCGACTTTGGCCTGGACCTCACAAAGGACAAAGTGCCGGTTCGCCCAGGCGCTCATTATATGATCGGCGGTGTGACCACCGATCTGGACGGACGAACGTCCCTGCCGGGACTTTGGGCAGCCGGGGAAGTGACGTCCAGCGGACTGCACGGGGCAAATCGCCTTGCGAGCAACAGTCTGCTGGAAGGGGTTGTCTTTGGTTTGCGTTGCGGGCGAAATGCGTCGCAGGTGGCCCTGAGCCAGCCCGATACATTTGCCGTGCCGCCCATTCAGTCTCACTCGCCCCGCATTCCGCAGCATGGCGATGAACAGCTTGATCTGACCGACATTCGCAATGCATTGCGAAGTCTGATGTGGCGCAGTGTGGGAATCAGCCGCAATGAAACAGATCTCGCGGCCGCTCGTCAGCAGCTGGATTTCTGGGCCAACTATGTTTGTCGACGGGACCTGAACGAACCGGCCGGCTGGGAACTTCAGAACATGATGCTGGTCGGTCGCGCAATGACCGCCAGTGCGATCGAACGACAGGAAAGCCGCGGCGTCCATGCCCGCAGCGATTTTCCAGAAGCACTCGAATCGCAACACAGCCATATCTGCGTCCTGCCTGAATAGCATCCACTTGCAGTGCCAGCTTTGAAGCTGGGCAACCCGGGCAATGTTGCAGGGGCGTCGTAAAAACTGCCTCAGGGCGGAGCGTAGTACGACACAAAAAAAGTGGATTTGACCGCAACTCGCTCGCTGGCCCCCGGCGCGTGTCGCAGTCGGTCGCGATTGACGCAGTACAACTCACGAATTCGCAGCAGCCATGCCAGAGCCCAGTCTTTCAATTCGGGATCGCCTTGGCCAACTCTCACAAAGTCACGCCTCACATGAGCCCAGCAGAACGCGAGCAGAGTCATGGCTCAATCCGCATCAGCCCATCGACAATTGTCCCCGGTGCCAGATCCAGTTCAAACAATTGCAACTGCGAGATGATGCGATGCATCGGACGCTGTAATGCCCACCGCAGGTACGGAAATCGATGCTCGCATCAAGGTTACGGCAGGCCACGTTGGCTGGGCAGACGTGATCTTCGTAATGGAGAAGAAACACCGGCGTCGGCTTGAAGCGAAGTTCGGGGATAGTCTTTCGATTAAGGAAATGGTAGGCCTGAATATCCCCGACGACTACGGACTCATGGACCCGGACCTGATCGAACTGTTGTTAGAAAAGCTCAGCCCTCAGATTGAAGTTCCCGACTGAGGACCATACATGAGACAGGCAACGACCGCATCGAAATACCTGCTGGCGATCTTCATGATCGTTGCTGGCACAATGCACTTCGTGAATCCGACATTCTTCCTGCTTCGATTCGCGAGCCAGCCGTCCGAATCGTTGCTGGCAGAACCGAATGGCCGTCGCGGGACTGGTGATGCGTGATTCTTCACAGTATTCCGTCTGGAGTTCCGCAATCCTCAGCCCAATCTCCACGCCGGCCAGCAGTCGCTGCACGGCGTCGGGAGTCATCCGACTACAGACTTCCCGAATCTCCGCTTCACCAGCATCCGCCAGTTTCTTCAGCCCCAGTTTTTCGACCAGCCGATGTGCATCCGCATACGCCGCCAGGCCACGACGTCCGGATGCCAGAGCAATCAGCTCCGCCGCCGAGCTTTGATTCAACGCACGTTTCATATCTTTTGACCTCCGCAAAGAACGACGGCCCGTTCGCGCGAGCAGCCGTGATGAAATCACAACTGCCCACCGTTCGCTGCGTCGGTCGATGTGACCGACGCAGTTTGGCGCAGTCATCTTCGCTGCTCCCGTGTGCGCCACCGACGCGCGCAAGGAAAAAACAACGCTGCATTTGGTGTGTCGCAACGACGCAGGAAACTCGATTCCGCAAAACTACGTCGGTGGGGGGCGACCAAAGCAGCGTGGCAAACAATTCAACCCGGGGTTCTGTGGATCCACTTTCACACCGATTCAACGGATTATGAACTCGAATCATGGACTTCTGTGCCGTAATCACCCTTCCACAGGAGCATCAAAATCCGTCGTTGCTGGAAAACTGTTTGCCGTCTTTTTTGAATTTGGTTTTTCAAGAGCCCCGTGTTTCGAATGCCGAAACGTGATGTAGTGACGACAACCCGCCTTGGGCTGGCCAAGTTCGAATCGGCGTTTTCCAAAATAAGCGCCAGAAGATTGATGGTGCGTTAGAGGGATTTTTGCGAAACAACATTACTTGACGACAGGATTTGCCGTTTGCCGTATGATGCGTATCTCGTTGCGAGTTTCGCCAATCACGTTTCAGTTTATTGCTTAGGAGCACACGATGCGGATCCAACTCACACTGCTGATCCTGCTCGCATTTTTCACATCTCATGTAATTGCTGCCGAGGAGGAACCCGACGAATCCACGGCAATTGCCAAGCTTGTACTGCTGGGCGGGCACTTTTGGGATGGATCAATAGGACATCGGATAGTTCGCAAAGAGTCCGTATGGTTCAACGAACTGACAGGCGACGAAGTCAAGGCACGCAACTCGATCTGTGTCGAATTTGGAGGCAGCGAAGAGATCGATGATGAATCCCTGCGTCTATTGAAGGAAATTAAAGATCTGAAATTGGTCGACCTCGATCATTGTGAACAAATAACGGACAAGGGAGCTTCAGCGATTGGGAGACTGTCGAGTTTGACTTCACTTCGCGTCTGCAACACCAGTATTACAGATGTGGGACTGAAAGCGCTGAGCGAACTTAAGAATCTTGTTGAGCTTGATCTCAGCGGCACTCTGATTACGGACGTCGGCCTAACGGAGTTGAGCAGAATTCACCGCTTGGTGGCTCTCGATTTATCGAATACAAAGGTCACGGACGCCAACCTAAGAGAACTGAATAGTCTGACCAACCTGCACAGGATTGAGCTTCGAAATACCAACGTCACGGATGCAGGCATAAAAGAATTGACCGAATTGACCAATCTCGAAACGGTGATTCTCGACGGCACCAAATTGACCGGGGAGGGTTTTGGCGGTTGGAGCAGATTCAAGAATCTGAAAACTCTCTCTCTCAATGACTCGCAGATAAATGACGTCGGCCTCACGGAAGTCAGTAAAATCCAAAGCCTCTCAAGCTTGCAACTCAGGCACACGAAAGTCACCGACACTGGCGTTGTTGCATTGAGTAAACTCGTGCTGCGGCATCTCCAAATCAATGATAACCAGATCTCCGATGTCAGCTTGACGGAATTGGGCAAGATCGACACCCTCGAATGGATTGATCTCGCGAACACCAAGATCACTGATGCTGGTGTAAAGGAACTACTCAGACTCAACAATCTCGAAATGATCAACGTTGGTGGAACGTTAATCACGGATATCGGGTTAAAGGAGCTGTGCGAATCCAAGAGTGTGAGGCATATCACACTCAAACAAGCGAACTGCACCGAAGCAAGTCTCACGGAACTTCAGAAATCTCGACCGGACGTATGGTTCAACGTGGATTATTACTAGTAAGTGAGACACGGCATTTTGATTCAGGCCCGCCAAGCAGGAAACGACGCTGGTGAACCTCTGTCCGGTCCGACACGCCGACGCATCGAACACACCAGCGCCAAACTGCCTTGGTCACGTCGACTGAAGCAGCGAAACACCTGTCTCCAGCGACGCGTCGGTCGCCCAGACCGAGGCGTCCAGCGTAGTTCGCTCACTGCGCTGGTGTGCGCCACCGACGCACGCCAAGGGACAAATCAATCGAGATAAGAGAGGAAGTCGATTCATTGCATCAGCTCTGATCGTCGCCATTGTGGTTCCGCGCAGGTCAGAAATGGTTTTCGCATTAACCCAACTCCCCCTCCTTGGCGAAAAAGCACCGTGTTTTCGGGGTTTTTGGGGTATTGTTTCTCACTACATTGGTTTCAAATTGATTTTGTCGGCAAATTCAGGCTCAGTTTGTTCAGCAGGATTTGTTGGTGATCTGTCGGTTTCGAAACGCAGCGAGTGCGGATCTCCAGGCCAGATTTTGTCGGCAGGACGACATCCATCCAATGGATCTCGGACAGTTCGTCCAGCACGCGGCGGGGCTCGTTGCCGAGGCCCGCTTTGATGCAAAGTTGCCCGAGCGATTTCCAAAGCACGTATGCGATGAAGCACACAAAAATATGAGCCAGTACTCGATCTTCTTTCTGATGCCAGATCGGACGAATCGATAGATCGCTTTTCTGAATTCGAAACGCGGCCTCGGCTTCTGTCAGCTGGATGTACGCCTTCCAGAGTTCTTCGTCTGACCAGCCTGAGACGTTCGTGCGAAGCAGGTAGCAGCGAGCAGTTTTCGGATACCATTGTTCGGCGATGTAAAGTTCGCTGGAAGGGTTGAGCAGTCTCGCAATGATGAGGATGAGCGAACTGACGTCCCACGGAACCTGTTCACGTCCTGCCGGGATTGCCTTCTGCAAAAACGTGTCGAGCT
>JBDNHX010000055.1:0-11467 GCA_041688565.1 Planctomycetaceae bacterium | reverse complement strand
GCATTCTTAACACCGTCGGCGATTTTTACGCTGATGCGGAACTGGCCGGCATCAGGGACGGTCATCTTCAGGGTTCCAGAGCCGTCGTCGTTCGTGACGACGTCCCATGACTGCACTTCCTGCTCAACGGGCTTGTCACCCTCATACTTGACCGAGAACAACGTCAGCTTACCGCTGCCTTTGACCGGCTTGTCATCCGGTGTCCGTGCCTGAAATCCAACGTTGACGGTGTCGCCTGTTTGATAGTGGCCCCGATCGGTCCACGTGAAGACCTTGAACGCATCACGGGCTACGAGAACGCTGCCGTTGCCAATGATCGTGCGGCGAGATTTGTCGACTACTTCTGCCGTGATGTTGTAGTTGTGATCGCTGTCACTGTGGCTGGCCAGCGCGGCGGCTGTGTCGATGTCGACAAGGAACGTGCCGTCTTCGCCAATCGCTGCGTCGCCTTCGACAACGACTTCGGGAGGATCAGGACTCCAGTTCCACCATGGTCGAATCGGGGCCATGCAACCCCAGCGACTGAAGCCCGGATACCAATTGTATTCCGGAGCGAACCACCAGTAACCCGGCGAATACAACCAGTCCCACTGAGCGACGGGATACCAACGGCTGTCCTTTTTGGTGCGTTCGACTTTGTAATGCACTTTGGCTTCGGTAACGGGAGCTCCGAAGAAGTACTTTGCGACAATCTTTGCCTGGATCTTTTCGCCGAGCTTTACCGGTTTGTCAGGAGCTTCGATTTTCACTTCGTATTCGGGTTTGCGGTATTCTTCGACGACAAACGAACCGCCGCCGATCAGGTGTCGTTGCGGCTTTGTGACAATCTTTGGCACACCGTTCTCTTCCACGGTGATCTGCACCATGTGTTCTTCTGCAATCCCAATCTGATAATTACCCAGAGTCGCATCGACAGACAGAGTCCATTCGCCATCAACCCCGGCCCAGCGATCGGTCCTGGCTTCAACTTCGTAGACCACATCGCCCTTTGGATTGCGAATCTGCACCCAGCAATCTTTATTGGCGTAACTGTTGTCGTCAGCGTCAAAGCGAGGCTTGCGAGTCCACAGCCGATACTTCACGGCATGTCCCGGCCGATATACTGGGCGATCAGTAATCGAATAAACCTTCAGTGGGCTGTAATCCAGCGGCTGCAGTTTTTCAGGATTCCAGACCCCGGTGAAGCCGTCGTAAGCCAATCGCCCTTCCTTTGTGCGAGCAATCACGATCCATTGATTCTGAGGAACCAAATCTTTGGGATCGGGCGTATTCAGTCCATTGTCGTCGGTTCGCGCGGCAAAGCGGCTGGTGAAGATCTGATAATCCTGACGCTGGCGATATTCCTGTCGCCATCCGAAGAATTCCAGATCGGCCCGAGCAATCGGAGCACCACTGACCGCATCGGCCACATAGTACAGCGTGCCCTCTTCGACTCGCTTGCGGCTGATGGCTGTATCCGCAACCCACACGACAAGTCGCGATTCATTGCCATCGCTCATCTTTGCCGTGACCCAGTAGGCGCCGGCTCGCTGCAGCGGCGTTGTAACCGTCTGCATGGCGTCGAAGTGATCGGCGGGCGACTTCAGATCGAGTTCCCATGTGGCGACGGTCTTTTCTAGATACTTGCCTTCGTTATTGCGAATCAGCGTCCAGCCGATATTGTCCACCTGGAGCAGTGCACCATCGAGCTGCTTTGGTTTGCTTTCGATATATTTGCGGACATCGGTGAGCAGTTCTTCGATTAGGATGGGCCGTGCTTCAAAGCGCGCTTTTTCACCGTTGCGATAACGAATGTCGAATGTCGCGCCTTTGCCCGCTGGCTGAACGGTGACCGCTTCAATCTGCAGCCAGTTTTTGACAATCTGATCGATACGTGCCTGAACATTTTTTTTATCATCGCCTTCCGCAGCCAGTTTCAGAACTTCGCGGAGCAGCTCGGCCGCCGGCGGGTACTGATGGCGATTCATGCGTTCGCCGATCAGCGATTCCAGTGCCTGTCGCTTCTCGCTTCCGCCCCGTTCAATCACCGCTTTCAAGATGGTGATGTGATTGAATTCGTCCGGCAGAGCAAATCGTTTCACGCCGGTAGTCAGTTTGGCAATCGTCTCTGTATCCGGCAGCTCGTGAGCC
This sequence comes from Planctomycetaceae bacterium, assembly GCA_041688565.1. Taxonomy (GTDB): domain Bacteria; phylum Planctomycetota; class Planctomycetia; order Planctomycetales; family Planctomycetaceae; genus SXXK01. Next base: position 9,337 of record JBDNHX010000055.1, on the reverse strand, counting down.
TTCCAGACGGTGGCGTTCTGTGGCTTTTGGGGTTCCGCATTGTCCTCCTTGGCTGTGATCTGAATCACAGGAGGCACGCCCACGGCAGATGCTCCCACGCCAAACTGCGACTGCAGAAAGCCGGCCCATTCCAGGTCGATCTGGCTGCGTCGGTTTTTCAGATGCTTCACCACCTGAGCCATCGCCCAGCGCCAGCGTTCGCCATCAGACTTAGCCGTTTCCCAGGATTCCGGCATGTGATGGAAGACAGGATTACCATCCTTGTCGACCGGTGCTCCTTTGCTGGTGTTGCCGGGAGGCCAGATGCCGCGTCCACCTCGACCATAGTACGGCATTCCTCCGTCGGAGATTTCAAAATCCGGCAGAGTCACGAGGTCGGTCAAATCCTGAAGCTTCCAGGCTTCCCCATGCCGCGGGGCGCTGATCTGATTTGAAATGGTCTGCCACAGATCGGCTCGTTCAACCGCAGTTGCGTTGTCGTCTTTTTCTGCCAGTGCGATAGCCTGTAGCAGCAGTTGCAGTGACCGGACTCGATCGCGAGCCGCCACGCTGGTCCATTGCCCGCCGCCCCGATGACCACCCCGTTCAAATTTTCCGGCAATGACAAAGCCACCGGATTCAATTTCACCCGCATAGGCAGCGGCTGCACGAGTCAGCAGGCGAAAATCGGTTTTGTGAGCTTCGATGGATCCCTCAATCAATTCGTCGGCTTCGTGAACCAGACCCAGATTGTTGAGGCAGGCAATCGCAAAGCCCAGATCTTCGGGCATACCTTTGCCAGTGTTCTCCGGATCAATTGCCAGTTCGCGATACAGCTTCAGGGCGTCGTTGAAGTTGTTCTCTTCGAACAGCTTCTTCGCCTGAGCCCTTCTGTCAGCTGGTGGTTGTTGCATTGTTGTTGCCATCAGACCTGCGGAACTTAGAACCACCACTGACACCAGACACAAAAGCGCGTTGCGCATGACACACACCTTAGCTGAAATGAACAATCCGCGATTGGACTCGCAAACTGAAAAATATCCTATTGGTAACTTACCGGCCAGATGAGTCCCTGAGCTTGTGAAAGGGAGACTTCTGGTGACCGTCAAATCCAACATGCGAGGATCCGCGATTTCGTCCGACCCGCGAGCCTCCTGACGCCCGAGATGAGGACACTGTTCCCGCAAATTTCCAGGCAGATTCGCTGCGTACTCGGCAAGACCACGTTTCCGACCGTTTTCCCCGCTTTTTCCTGGGAAAAATGAACTTGTCAGAAATGTGTCAGCGATCAGTGCAATCGAATTCAGACTGCTGATGAACTGCGATCTGGTGACGGGTTAAATCGGATCATGTGTCTAAAATGTGGTCGATGGACGCCGCAGGCGATTCGCGACTGCGGAAAAATGACAGCCAATTTCCTTCCCGGTAAACTCCTGATGAACCTGATTCTCCTGACCTGCGTGTTCTTCACCTTCGCGATGACCGGCCTGATCTGGCTGATTCAGCAGGTCAATTATCCTTTGATGTCGCTCGTTCCGCAGGACGGCTTTCCCGCGTACGAAGCGGCTCATTGCCGACGCATCTCGCCCATCGTTCTGCCGCTGATGACCGGGGAACTTGCGACCTCCGGCTGGCTGGCCTTTCGACCGATCGCAACCGTGGAGTCAGAACTCGTGGTGGGCGGAATTCTGACGTTCCTGCTGTGGGCTTCCACATTCCTGATTCAGGTGCCACTGCATCAGCAGCTCGAAAAAGCATTCCGTCCACAGGCCTGGAAGCGGCTGGTGCTGACGAACTGGATTCGCACAGCGCTTTGGTCAGCCCGGTCAATTCTGATGGGCTGGATCGTATGGCAGGTAACCGTTCCCTGAGACTCACATTGCTGATGAGAAAATGTTGAAGGCCAATGTTTGCGGTCTGCATGAGGCAGACTTAGTGATGACTGCTTGTCGGGAACATGCTGAGGTAAAAAGATTTCCACTTGACGCATTCGATGAAAGTCCCTTATAACCCCAGACAGGTTGTCACAGGTGAGTCCATTCGGCCCCACCGCAACCTGAAGTACTCGCGGTTGTTTGTCCTGACACCGGCGAACATCCTGCAAATTTTATCGGTGTCACAGAATCCTCACGGAGGAAATTGGTCATGGCCGCAAAGAGCACCCCAGCAAAGACAACTGCAGTGAAGTCAACAAAGGCAAAGGCAGCCGCTGCTAAGCCAGCCCCAGCCCCAACCCCAGTTGCAGCAAAGTCAACCAAAGCAAAGACTGGTGCCGCCAAGCCAGCAAAGGCAGCTAAGTCAACAAAGGCAAAGACCGGCGCCGCTAAGGCGACCAAAGCCCCAGTTGCAAAGAAGCCAGCAGCTAAGGCAAAGAAGTAGTCTGACTGGTTCTCCAGCACAGAAAACACGAAAACGGCTGAGTCTCCTCCGGGAAACTTCAGCCGTTTTTTTATTGCGCCGTCATCGTTGCGTGCTCCCAAGCTGTGAGTTTATACAAGCTCGAAGCGCCAGCGAGTGGGCCAACGGGCGATGGCAGCCCACTCGCGAGCCCGTGCACTTCATTACAAAACGCGAAGTGAGAAAGCGAGTGGGCCAACGGGCGGTGGCAGCCCACTCGCGAGCCCGTGCACTTCATTACAAAACGCGAAGTGAGAAAGCGAGTGGGCCAACGTGCGATGGCAGCCCACTCGCTGGCGCTTCGAGCTTGTATGGGGACTCTTTTGGCAATCGAAAACGTGACGGACACGAGAATTACGAGCGGACGCCCAATGCCAGTCACTTTATAGCGGAACTCGCCCAGTGTTTCGGACGAGCGCTCGTCTCCGAAAGCCCTGGCGGTTTCTGCTACGGACCTCTGCTGGCCAGACTACTCCACGTATACAAACTCGTTCATACTCAAAACAGCCTGGCACAGATCGATGAGCGACTTCTGAGCTGCATCCCCATGACCGGCTGATGCGTGAAGCCCGTGCTGCCGTGTCAAAAACTGCAGGCTCGCCTGCGATTCCGCCTCGGAAGGATCTCGCCCGAATGCCGATCGCCACGCATCCTGAATCGCCTTCTCGGGGGAATCCTGCGGCAATCGCTTCGCAAACGCCATCGCATAGTCGCGTCCCTGAGGACTGTTCATAAACATCAGCGCCTGCGGAGCAATCGTCGTCACAGGTCGTTGGCCAATGCTGACAAGATGCTCGGGCCAGTCGAACAGCATCATCATCGGAATCAGCTGACTTCGCTTGATGAAGAAGTACACACTCCGGCGTGTCATGTTCTGATCCAGACTCCCCGGCCCGAACGGCGTCAGATCCAGCTTCCCCGATACCGCCAACATGGTATCGCGAATCGCTTCGGCCTCCAGTCGTTGAGGAGTCCGTCGCCAGAGCAGCAGATTTTCACGATCAATCTGGGCTCGCGTCTCATCAAATTCGCCGGACTGCATGTACGCCTGGCTCGTCATGATGAGCTTGTGCATTCGCTTCAGCGTCCAGCCATGCTCAATCAAATCGGACGCCAGCCAGTCGAGCAGCTCCGGATGCGATGGTCTTTCTCCGGACACACCAAAGTCATTCGGCGTCGACACAAGCCCACGTCCGAAATGATGCTGCCACAGCCGGTTGGCCATGACTCGCGCCGCCAGACCTCCTGCGCCTTCTTTCGAATCCGTCATCCAGTGAGCGAGCGTTGCACGACGAAAACTGGTACGCGTCCAGCCTGCCGGAGGCTGCACCTGCCAATAGGAAAAGTCTCGGCCGGCGGGAGCCAGCACCTGCAGGAATCCGGCCGACACAACTTCCTGCTTCTGATGCACATCGCCACGCTTTAACAAATGAGTCTCAGCATAGAAGTGCGGGAAGCCGCGATCGTCAGCATGGTGGCTCATGTGAGGTAAACCTTCACTCGTCACCATGACTTTCGCCATCTGCAGACCGGCCCCCTGTTTCTGCAGATCCAGAACAGCCTGCTTCAAGGTCACCATCTCTGGTTCCATTGAGGCAAACCATGCCAGACCAGTTTTCCATTCCTCCGAGGATTCGTCGATCGAGGATTCTTTAAGAGACGTTCGCAGCACATCCAGCGAATGCACAACTTTTGCGTCCGGACCGCTGACGCCCACTTCAGGCGCCGGCTGAGCCCGCTCAGTCACTGACAGGCGGAAACGCCCCAGACTATGGTGCGGGTTCGGGTTATTCATGCTCACAGTGATGATCCAGCGAGCTCCGTCTTTGAACTCAACGGGCGCCTGCAGGTCGAATACCGCGGCCTGGTCCTTGCCAATCCCTCCCGCATCCACCGCCCAGCCGGACGCCGGATCAGCATCAATCGATGCGGCGACGGACAGCGAATCCGTATTCTGCTGATGAGTCGCTCGAGCTGCGATCAGCGGCGCTGGCTCCTGAGCCTGCGACTTATCGGACTCCGCGCCGGTCGAAAGCGGAGCGACCTGAATTTGCAGATTGCTGACAACAAAATTCCCATTTCCTGCACGCCCCGGACCTTTTTGTGGAAGCGAATCATGAGCCAGCGCTTCCAGTCGCAACGCTCGCACCCCAGGCCGATGCGATTCCGCAACGATGGTCAGAACATCCTGAGCAGGAGTTGTCCCTGTCGCCAGCAGTGAGGAATCAGGCACTGCTTCAAACTTTGTTCCAGCTGACGATTCGACCGAAACGATATGCAGCGTCTCCCACGGTCCTTGTGGCTCCGACGTTTGAGACGTTGCCAGCCACTGCCGAAATTTTCCAGCCAGGTGAGCCTTCTCATACTCAGCCGCCGCCCGTTTCTTATCACCCAGCTGCGCATCAAACTCGCTCTGACGTTTTTTGTTCTCTTCCGGCGCCAGATCAAGATCTGTCTCCGCCCGAATCGCCGTGCTGAATGTTGCTGCGAGGCGATAATAGTCGCGGGCCGGAATGGGATCGAACTTATGGTCATGACAGCGCGCACATCCGACAGACAGTCCCAAAAACGAAACACCGGTGGTCATGACCATGTCGTCGAGTTCGTCGTAGCGAGCCGATTCAAATTCGGCTTCTGTGAGTTGTGTGGGAAACGCACCGGCTCCCAGAAATCCTGTGGCCATCATCGCCAGCGGATTCTCCGGAGCCAGCTCATCTCCAGCCAGTTGCCACTGCACAAATTTGTCATACGGCAGATCGGCGTTCAAAGCGCGAATCAGAAAATCGCGGTAGTGATAGGCGTTGGGGCGGTCGTAGTCCTGTTCATAGCCGTGCGATTCTCCAAACCGGGCGACGTCCATCCAGTGCCTCGCCCAGCGTTCGCCATACTGCGGCGACTCCAGCAGCCCATCAATAAGCTTCGACCAGGCATTCGGATCGGCGTCCTTGACGAAGGCATCAACCTGTTCCGGAGTCGGTGGCAGTCCGAGCAGTCCAAAGTAAGCCCTTCGAATCAGAACTCGTCGATCCGCGGTTTCATTCGGTGTCAGCTGCGCCGCTTCCTGTCTGGCTCGGATAAATTGGTCGATCGGACTGCGGCTCCAGGCAGTGTCTTGAACCTTCGGGGGAGTCACAGGCTGAAGCAACTGGAACGACCAGAACTGGCGGTCACTGTCTTTGACCTGCATTTCAAGGGCAGGGGCCTTCGATTTTTCCGCAAGCGGCGAATCATAGGGCGATCCCAGATTGATCCAGATGCGGATCTGTTCGATCTGTACGTCGGCCAGTTTCGGAGCTTTGAACGGCATGTGCGGCTCGGCCGTGTGAGTGATCAAATCCACAAGCAGGCTGTCGTCTGCGGAATCGGTGACAAATCCACTGCTGAGCAATGCTTCTCGCGAAGAAAGGTCGAAATCACCCTTCGTGGATTTTCCTCCGTGGCAGTCCAGGCAATGCGTAGTCAGCGTGGTGCGGACGGACGCTTTGAACAGCGCAAGCCCCTTCTTCGCACGTTCGGGATGATCGGGCGGGACGGATCGCTTTTCATCCGCAACAGCCGGCAGAATCATGGCGATCAGAATGAAAAGACGCACTGCAAACAGACCGCAACGCATCACTGGAACTCCTTGATGGCAGGTTTTACCACCCGCGCAAGCGGGCTGTTGATTTAGTGAGCCGCAAAGCGCTAGCTGCGGGTGTGTGTCTTAAAAGCACAACGAAAACACCCGCCGCTAGCGCCTCGCGGCTCAGGTTGTGACTCTTTCAACAGCCTGCAAGGGACGCCAGCAATCAGGTAAGACTTCTATGGTACCCGGGCCACAAAGCAATCCCAAGCAAACGGAATACGTTTCCGTCCCACAGCACATCAGCTATCGCATCTCCGACTGTCTGCCATTTGAACACGCGGCAATGATCGAAGCCGTCTCTGTCGCCGTGCATGCAGCCAATCGTACTCCCGTCACACTGGGAGACACTGCAGTCGATTGTGACTCGCGAAATTTCGCTCTATGGTACCTGTGCCTCCAGCGGTGAATACCCTGCGTGCATTGATCTGCTGGAACGACAGGCCATTCGCGTCGGACCACTGATCACCGCCAAAGCCTCGTTGGCCCAGGGCCCCGACTGGTTCGCTCGCCTGTACGCCGGCGAACCGGGCGCGATGAAAGTCATTCTGGATCCCACGCTCTGATGATGGCCGACAGCCGGATCTGCCGTGGCTGCGGGTAGCAGTCTGGACGGATGGTTGCGGGCAAAGTAGCCATCACTCTCTGAGTGATGAATGCGATTCCGAAAATGCGTGCATTTTAGAATCGCGCGACTCGAAGAGTGACCTCTACTTTCATCTTTGTCACGCTCGTCTGGACGCAGAAAGATTTGGGGAAACGCGGGATAAGCCTGCATTTTCGCAATCAAAAGCCCCCTCATGCGGCCTAACGGCCACCTTCTCCCCCGAGAGGGAGAAGGACATCGCAGCGACCTTCGCAACAGGATCTACTTCTTTTCTGGCATCGGCCGATGTGGCCACTTTGGACTGCCAGGAGGATCTTCGCGGTGAGGTGCTTTGCCAAGAGCAAAGTCGGTCGGCCTCCAGTTGAGCGTCTTGTAATAGTTGGGATCGTTGATGAAGCCATAGAAGGTCGGATAGAACGGGTCGACATAGTCCACGTTCGCCTTCGCCGGCACTTTACCACCAGTCAGATGAATCGCGGCGTTCACAACCAGACGTCGCAGGTCTTCGTCCACGAAGTCCACCGCTGCTCCAGCCGTCGTGCAGAAGGAATGGCCTTCTTCGCCGTTAGGAGCCTTGTACGTATGCAGCCATGCCAGCGCCTGCATCGGCTTGTTGCGATCGTCGTCGACGAGCGTATTTGATTCCGGATCGAGAGTTTCCGTAATCGCGCCGCGCAACAGGATAGTGTCGGCATCGGTCAGGTGAGTTACTCCGTAAACATCGCTCGGAGCAAAAATCTCACCAACGCCCTGTAGAACTACATGCTTGCCAGCCCCCGGCTCCACAACACTACGAGCCCCTTCGACCTTGTGGTGTCCGTGATGCGACACCCATTGTTCGCCCAGAATTCTCAGGCCCCACTCAGCGAAGGAAATCGAGTCGCCAAATTTTTCGTCGCCGTTGAATGCATGAGTCGCCGTGCGAAGGCCAATGACCGGCTTTCCTGCGTTCAGAAAATCGGTGACATGCTTTGCTTGCTCTGCTGATGGCTGACGAAATCGAGTGGCAATGATCATGAGATCAGCCGAATCCAATGCCGCCAGGCCTCGCAGACCCTGCTGGTTGTTGGAGTCAAGATAGTCGGCTCCGTCGGGTCCCATCGCAAAGATCACGGTGCACTTGAAATTGTACGTCTGGCTGAGAATCTTGCCGAGCATCGGCATGACTTCTTCAGACCGATACTCTTCGTCACCGGAAATCAGCACAATGTGCTTTGCAACATCCGCATGGGCCTTTGGTTCGAAGACCAATGTGTCGTCCGCAGAAGCAGAGCCGTTCAGGAGACTGCCCATAGCCACCGCGGCCATTAACAGGGATGTCAGAACAGGAATTCTCATCGTAGTAGCCTCGCAAAAGCCGTTACGGCCGAAACCCGGCCGCAGGTGGGATGAACTGTTGTCGTGAACTGTAGCGGCGCGGCACAGGGAATGTGCCTGCGACCTTCAACACGGAGAGGGTGTGAATTTATTCAGGCTCGACGCGCCGGCGCGTGAGCTCTGATCGCCCATTGACTCACTCGCTGGCGATGCGGGCCTGTATTGGCGGTCTTTTCGCAGTGGAAAAGCAAACCGACAGTAAATCCACAACCACTGAGAGTGGCGTTAAACAAGAACGACTGGACGACCTTCTGCCTCTGATGAGGCAGAAGGTCGCTTTCCTGTCATCATGCGTATTCGCGAGTCTTCTCGAGACCTGGCAGCGGAATTGGGTACTTACCTTCCGCATCGGCCTGAAGTGGAGATTCCGATTCCATGGTCAGCTTGTCGATATCCGGAGCGAACTCATGCTCGCAGTTCATCATCTGCTCAAGCGTGATTTCCTGACCTGTATGAGCGGCCATACGACCCATCGAAGTCACGAGGCTCGCCATCGCGCCGCGTTCCACTTCGTTGTACTTTTCGTCGTTGCGGATGGCGGCAATCAGATGCTTCCATTCGTCGACGTAAGGATTGTTCTTTTCCGGCTGAGGAAATTCCCAGGCCAGATTCTTGTCGTCTTCGTTATGCCCTTTGTAGATCCGAGCACGTGACGGCCAGTGCGACGCAGACGAAATGACGGCCAGGCCTTTTGTGCCATGAGCGTAGCTTGCGAATTCCTGGTGACAGCCTGGAATTGTTCGGCCATTCATGAACAGTTTGGTCCCGTCTTCGAACGTGTACTCCATCGAGTAATTGTCGAAGTTCTGGTCCACGTTGTCGCCACGGTAATGACGACCGCCGCTGGCTTTGCAGCGTACCGGCCATGCGTTCTTGATCCAGCAGGACTCGTCGATGTTGTGAATCAGGAAGTCACTGACCGCACCACCGCTGAGCCACAGGAATGCATGGAAACGGCTGATCTGATACAGCAACTCACTGGCACCTTCTGGCTTTGGACCAGTCGCCGCAGTCCCTGTCGGGCCGGCCATGCGGTAGGCTCGCAGCATCGTCACATCGCCGATTTCGCCGTTCTGAACGCGATCGAACAGTTCACGACGCGCTTCGCAGTGACGGCACATCAGACCGACAGCCACCTTCAGATTTTTTTCGATCGCCTTGTCATTCAGAGCCAGCATGCGACGGGTTGTTGGCCCGTCCACGGTCACCGGCTTTTCCATGAAGACGTTCAGACCTTTTTCGATCGCATAGGTGTAGTGAACCCAGCGGAAAGCCGGTGGCGTTGTGAGGATTACAACATCGCCGGGCTTCAGCACGTCCATGGCTTGCTTGTAGCCATCAAACCCAACGAAGCG
>JBDNHX010000424.1:0-8466 GCA_041688565.1 Planctomycetaceae bacterium | reverse complement strand
GTTCACGAAGCTTCCGGGAACGGCATCACGACACTTGTGGACGTGCAGTTCACCGGTTCAGAAATTCGCTAGCCAAACCCGTAGCGGAACTCGTGAGAGTTCAGAAATTCTTCCGAATTCTCACGAATCCGGCTACACACAACTAGCGTTATGCGGCTTTGCGTTCGAAGGCTGGCATCGGCGGGGCCTGCCAGGACCATTTCGGCATGCCGGCCAAAACACGATCGGCCACTTCCATTGCCTTGACGCCCGCTTCGCCAGAAACGCGAGGACTTGCGCCGGTGCGAATGCAGGTGACGAAATCCGTCAGCTCGGCCGTTAAAGCATCGGCCGAAGACGCCTGGAGTTGTTCGTTGTTCATCCACTTGCTGAAGACTTCGTCCTTCAGAGTCAGTGGGTTGGGTGTCGCCGCGATGATGTCATGAACCATTGAGGGGCGTGCTGCCAGAGCGGCGACGGGTTCCCAGCATGTAACTCTGCGAGTCTGCAGGTCGGCCGATACACAACCGTTGCGGCCCCAGACCTGAATCGTTCGTTCCGCCGTGGGATTCATGCGACTGGCGGTGATATCCGCGATGACTCCAGAGCTTGTCCGCAGTCGTGCGACAGCCATATCTTCATGTGGGCCAAACGTAACCGCGCCGAAGGAATCGACACTCGTCACACTGTCGCCGGTCAATGCCAGCACCAGATCGATATCGTGAATCATCAGGTCGTGAACGACCCCGATGTCCGTGGATCGAAATGTGTAGGGGCTGAGTCGCTGGCAGCGAATATACATCGGCTGATGAACTCGCTGCTGCAGCATTTCGAACGCCGGATTGAAGCGTTCGACGTGACCAACCTGAAGCATGGACTTGCGAAACGTCGCCAGACCTTGAAGCGATCGAGCGGCCTGCAGTCCATCGGCAAGCGGCTTTTCAATCATCACGGCGACGCCGGATTCCAGAAAAGGCCGAGCGACTTCATAATGCAGAACCGTGGGCACTGCAACCACGACGCCATCGACCAGCGGACGAACAGCGTCTGCAGTGGCGAACCACTGCGTCTGGTGTTTGGCCGCGATGGCTCGCCCCTGCTGTTCGCGGGCATCCACCACGCCAACCAGTTCTACACCGTCCATTGTCGAAAGGATTCGAGCATGATGCTGCCCAAGCGCTCCGACACCGATGACTGCGACTTTGACCCGATTCATGCGGCCTTACGTTCCTGTGAGTGATTTGTCTGTGTTTCTGCTGCAGGTTTGTTCCGAACAGCTTCTCGAGCCCGGCCAAGTTTGCCGGCTCGCTGGTTTTCCACAAACGTCAGAAGCATTGACAATTCGATTGGAATCGTGCCCTGCAATGATTCCTGAAAGTGCTGACGAACTTCGTCGAGCGGTCGATTGCGGCGATACAGCAATCGAAATGCTTCTTTGATCGTGTCAATCGTGGAATTGGAAATCCCGGCGCGACGCATTCCCACCACGTTGATCGTCTTCAGTGTTGGATCGTCACTGCCGGCCGCCAGCATGAAAGGAGGAATATCATGGGGGACTCGACAGCCACCGCTGACAAAGCTCAATCGGCCGACCGTCGAGAAATGATGAACCACCGAGTTGCCGGAAACAATGGCTCCGTCGTGAACATGAACATGCCCACCAAGCAGAACGCCGTTCACCAGAATCACGTTGTTGAAAATTCGGCAGTTGTGGGCCACATGGCTGTTGGCCATGAACATGTTGTTGTTGCCGATCCGAGTGACCCCGTCTTCCTTTTCAGCGCCACGATTGACCGTGACACCTTCCCGGAAAATATTGTTGTCACCGATGACGATTTCAGTTTCTGATGCCTGCCAGCTGATATCCTGCGGATCGCCACCGATGATACAGTTCGGCCAGAATGTATTGTTCAGTCCGACCGTTGTGGAACCCATCAGCACAACGTGGCTGTGCAGAACTGTGCCGTCGCCGATGCATACATCGGGGCCGACGACACAGAATGGTCCGATGACAACTCCCTTGCCAATCGAGGCATTCGGGTCGACTTGTGACATCGGTGAAATTTTGGTTTCCATCATGATCGTCCTGATCGGATTCTGCAGAGTGATTTGTGTGTTGCCTTCCATGGCTCACACCTTCGGATACCTGATCGTGTGCCTGATTGTTCCGCGGCCTGATCATGCGGCCCATTGAAGAGCAGGCTGACATGATTCTATCGTCGACAGAGTCTTTGCCATCACATGATTCAATTTGTGTCCACTTCTTCGAGCCACGATGCGGCCCATAAACGGCTGACCATTGAGCGCCAGGTCTCCGATGCAGTCCAGAATCTTATGACGCACCGGTTCGTCGGCAAAACGAAGTTTGTTATCAATGACCGAACCATCGTTATCAAAGACAACAAGGTCCTTACCGGTCAGATGTTTGCCAAATCCCATCGCCTGCAGTGCTTCGACTTCTTCCTTCAGAACGAAGGTGCGAGCCGGTGCAATATCTTTAAGAAACGACTCGGGGGTGAGCGTCACTGAATACGATTGCGACGGAATCGCTGTCTGCGGACCATAGTCCAGTCGATAGTCGACGGTGGTCGTTCCATCATAGGATGGAATGATCTCAATCCACTGCTCACCGGCTCGATCATTAACGCCGTGAGAATCTTCGACCACCATCACTGTCCGCGGAGCCGATTGCACGTTCAGGCCTGCTTCCAGAATCGCTTCACAGAAAGGCAGGCAGGAACCGTCGACAGCCGGGATTTCGACAGCATTGATTTCAACTATGCAGTTATCCACCTGAAGCCCGGAAAATGCGGACATTAGATGTTCGGTCGTTTCGACAACAGCACCGGTACGCGATGCCAGAACCGTTCGCCGAGGTGCTGCGGTCACATTGTCGACATGAGCATAGACTTCCGGCTTTCCGGGAAGATCGACGCGTCTGAAGACAATGCCGGTGTTCACGTCGGCCGGCAGCAGTCGCAGCCGTGCTTCAATTCCGTGAAAAAGACCACGACCAGAGATCACGGCGGCTCGCGCCAGTGTCTGCTGGCGAGGCCTGAATGAGTTTTGAGAACTCATAAGCATCACTTCCCCCGGAGTTGCAGAATGAGTTGTGCAGAACGCCTGACCAAGTTCGGCATTCTGATCAGGAATGTGTTTCCTGAAGAAACCGGCAGCAGAACGAAATTCGTTTCCACTGCCGAGTCGAATTCATTTGGCGGACATAAGCCTCAAGCGATCAATTAGCGGATCGCTTTACCAGCTTCAACTTTGGCACCCGTCTGACGAACAGGAGCAGCCTTGGCTCCGGCTGAACCTTCGTACTGCTTGTTCAGAGTCTGCAGAACAACGTCGGTGATGTCATCGTCGGCACGATAATAAACCACCTGCTTGTTCATTCGCTGAACGGCTTCCGCAGGCGCGGTGTTTTCGTCAATGTCCTTGCGGTCAAAGCGAACGACCATCGTGTACTTGGCGTACTCAGCGTACTTCTTGACCATCGTCGTTGTGTCAGAGTAGATCACCTTGAACATTTCAGATTCACGGCGAGCCAGCTTGCGCTGCGTGGCTGCGCGGAACGCTTCGAATTCACCCTTGGCGTTCAGCAACGCCTTTTCAGCCAGCTCATACTGTGGGCTGCCAGGAGCCAGCTTTGACTCCTGCATTTCAACCTGCATCTTCTGCATCTTCTCGACCATCAGCTTGGCTTCGGCGTCGCTCTTCTCGATTTCAGCAGACAACTCAGCGCGGAGGTCTTCAAATTTCTTGTAGCCCTGAAATACTTCAGCCATGTCCACAAGCCCGACGCGATGCGGGGTGCTGTCCTTGGCGACTGGAGCGGCTGCTGGCTTAGCAGCGTCCTGTGCCAGAACTGGGACCATGGAATTAGCCGCGAGGGCAGCTACTAATACAACGATCATGTTTTTCATGGTTTCGGCACTCCTTTGCCCGTCTGAAGCCCCGATGTCCGTGGGGCAAGTAAGCAGTCAATCTCAGACCGTTCACCGGTCGTGGACCTGCGTTTTGTCCCAAACCAGCCAAACACGGTCAAGGCGAACGATCTTCGTTTGCCTGGCAATTCGCTCGCACCTAATGTCGCTTTCACCCTAAACCGGCAAGATCTGCAGCCAAAGTGACAACCCATTCAACGCAGATACTCCAGAATGTTGCTTATTAGGTTCGCCACAACGGTTCGTAAAGAAATTCAAATTCTTTCGACGGCAATTTTTTTTCCGTTCGCAATTGCCTTGAGCCTGAGGCGCTAGTGGTCTGTCAACGATGTGCTGGTGGATGTAGGCCGGACCGAGCGGAGCGAGTTCCGGCAGTCGACGAGGACGCCGGAACTCACGTTGTTCGGTCCGGCCTACTCAACACGATCCCTCAATTGACGGCTGACCGAGCACAACCCTGATTTCATGCTGTCCATATCGGCTAGCGGTTTGTCAATCTCTGATTTTGGGATTCGTCATTCCCGCGCAGGCGGGAATGACGCGGAGTGGTTACCGGGACTTCTGCGCGTGCAGTCTGGATTCCCGCTTGCGCGGGGCCGCGAAAGGCCTGTTGACCTTGATGCCGGGGGTGTTAAAGGTCATCCTTTGCACTCTGGCGGGATCCCCGCCCGCAAAACCCAGCCGATTGCATGTCATCAGCCGGGTAGTCTCAAATCAGCGAGCCGGAATCTGCAAAGCTGCAAACAAACAGGAGAGTCACGGATGACTCGTAAAATGTTTTCTTCATATCACATTGTTTGCTACTGCCTCGCGATATGGCTGCAGTTCACGGCGTCATCCCAGGCGGTGCAGGAATTAACGGAACCTAAAGCTTCCGGATCTTCCTCGCAGAATCAACCGGCCGACCTTCCGACAAGCCTCCGGCTCAGGAAGAAGCTGTCTCAGAAGAATGCACCGGCAAAGGCTCCGGGCATCGTCGCCCCGAAGAAGTCGTCGCAGAATCCGGAGAATTCAGAATCGCCCGGTGCAGCTGAACCGGCCCCCGATTCACGCGGTGTAGGAACTTCGAAACCAATTGCGGACGCAGGAATCAGATTCGTGTCTGAAGATCCAGCGCCCTCCGCATTCTTTTCCGCCGCTGTTCCACGCAATCCCCACATGGCTCACGACGCCACATTGAATGACGTCTGTCACGTAGGAACGATTTGCTGGGCCGTGGGCGAACGAGGAGTGGTCTGTTTTTCAAACGATGCGGGTACCACATGGGCGTCTCGCTTTGTGCCCATCGAATGTAGTCTGCGAAGCGTCTGCTTTCTGACGAACAAGATTGGCTGGATCGCCGGGATTCGTATTCTTCCAGGGACGTCACAACAATCGGCCGTGCTGTTGCAGACTCGGGACGGCGGAGCCACATGGACCGATCTTTCCTCGCTGCCCTCGGAAGCCATGGGCTCCGACGGACTCGCAACATCATCACTGCCCGGCATCGTGCATGTGCAGTTTTTCGGACTTCAGGAAGCCATCGCGGTGACTTTGCCAGTGTCCCGTCGCAACGGTGCAGGAATCTTTCGTACCGAAGACGGAGGTCGCAGCTGGTCGGTAATGTCTGCCGATCAGCCAGGGAGCATTTGGACGGACGGCGCATTTCTGAGCCTGTCCGAAGGCATCGTCGTAGGCCAAAGGCAAAGCTACGCCGCGATTGTTTCGGATCAGACCGTCGTGATCAGTGCCCCGCAGCCGACACTCCGCGAACTGCGTGGCGTATCGCTAAGCACCGATGGCAAGGGATGGATTGTCGGCGACGGTTCAATGATCCTGAAGACAGCAAATTCCGGGGTGACATGGGAGCCAGCGTCTGCCGAAATTCCTCGGGAAATCACGCAACTTACCGATCTGCATACGGTCGCGCATCAGGGATCGGTAGTGCTGCTGGCCGGCAATCCTGCCAGCATTCTGCTTCGTTCCACAAGCGGTGGGCAGCAGTGGGATGTTATGACACTGCCGACGACTGGCAGAATTCATCAGCTCCGTTTTGTTTCCGAAACAGACGTTCTCGCGGTCGGCAGTCTTGGACAAATTCTGCGTTCGTCCGATGCGGGCGAATCGTGGCAAACCGTTCGATCGGCTGACCTGCGAACAGGAATTTTGAATCTGGTCACGGATGCTGACAAAGCGTCGTGGCAGCTTTTGGCAAATGCGTCTGCTGAAAAAGGAGTTCGCTCGGTTGTTCTTCAGTTGTCTCAACCTTTGGCCCTTAACGACCGTTCGGCTCGTACGGTCCGAACAGTAACCTCCGAGCGCAGCCAGATCGCAGCTTCGCAAATCGGCGGCAATGAATCGGTGGCTGACTGGATGTTCCCACGGACTCGTCCCGAACACCATCGATCGGCCGAGCAGTTGATCGTCGAATGGAATCGGCAGACGGACGGTCAGCTGCGACGACTGTTGCCACTGCGGCTGGCTCGCGATCTGCGAAACTGGAAGCCATCGGTGATCGTGATTGAGCCCACTGCGGATGAGGATGCTGTTGCCGACATCACGCGTGAGATTATAGAACGCGCAATGGAACTGGCGTCGTCAGACGGTGCTGGTTCGAACGATTCTGAATTGCTCTCAAGCATCGGTCTGAAGCCGTGGGATGTGCAGCGAGTCGTCAGTCGAGCGGCTTCAAATCGACAAACCGCTCTTTCCTACGACGATGCCGATCTGTTGCCTCAGCTGGGCACGACGAACGGTCTGCTGTGTGATGCTGTGACCCGCGTGTTCCCGGAGGACCTGCAGCCTGTCGCGACATTTCGAACACGAGCCAGCTATGAGTTGTTGTCGGATCGAAATGGAACTGCCGGCCTGAGCGAACTTCTGGAAGGTCTCGACAGGACTTTGATGTCGAATGCTCAGCGTCCGATCTCGGTGCATTCGCGCGAAGACGTGGAGGCCATGAAGAAGCTGCTGCTCACGGCGCACATCGAAGGCACTGCGGTTCAGGGACACGCGAAGCTCGGACGCGCAGAAGAATCCCTGACTGCTGAATTGCAGACGCTGGGAATTCATCTGCCTGATTCGCTGGCCGTCAAGCAATTGCGAGACCTGGCCGCATTGAACCTGCAGCAGAACAATATGGAAGGATATCTGGCCGTGCAGCAGGAAGTCATTCGCCGCTATCCCAACACGGAAGACGGGCGGAACGCGGCGGAAATGCTGTTTCTGTTCTACTCATCCCAGGAAGCCCGCTACTTCCGGCTGCGTACGACTTCCCGATCGCCTTATGGAGTTGCCGTTTCTCCTGGTCTCCCATCGGGGGGCGGTGCTTTGCCTGGAGCTGCAGCCACGCCGAACGGTGGCCTTAATGATTCGAATTTGCCGGCCAATGCGACTGTCATGCAGCCGGAAATTCAGGCTCCTGTTTCGAACAGCTTTTCCGGCACCGCTTCCGATCCGGCCGCGGCACTGCAGGAACGCTGGGATAGTCATGCGGCGACTGCGCTGCGAATTCTGTCCACGGCAAACGGCGACAGTAATGTTCGCCGCAGCATAAGTCCCGTGGTTCAGTTGCGTCATGCCGCGAATCAGCGGCTGAAGAATCGCAGCGGTGAGGAAAGCAATGCGCTGGCCGAGGTGGCTCAGCGAGACGACGAGTTCGGAGCGTTTGCAAAATCCGAGATGCAGTTCAACATGGCAGCGCTGTCTGCACTGCCGACTTTCAATCTTCAGCGTCAGACAGAGCCTCCGTTTTTGGATGGTAAGCTGTCTGACACGATCTGGGAAAAGTCCGAAGAAATCTCACTGCGAACTTTTGAGCTGTCTTCGAATTCCGTCGACTCGCGATCCGCCGGCAGTGCTCAGCGATCTCGCGAGAATGAAGCTGCGACACTCGCCATGCTGGCGTGGGATGAGGAGTTCCTGTACTTTGCGGCTCGAATTCAGCGGGATCCTCAGAAGACGCAGGCCGTGCAACTGGCCACGCATCGCAGCCACGATTCGCGCCACGGCAGTCGTGACCGCTTTGAACTGGAGATCGATACCGACAGAGACTTTGTGACTTCGTTCCAGCTGACGGTCGATGAATCAGGCCTGACAAGTGACCGCTGCTGGTTGCTGGGAAAATGGAATCCCCAGTGGTACGTCGCCGTGGATTCTGACGAAACGTCCTGGCGAGTCGAAGCGGCCATTCCATTTTCCGAACTGGCCTCTCGCCCGGCAAAAGCTGGCGACCTGTGGTCATTCAAACTCCGCCGCATCGTCCCTGGCGTACTTCAGCATGAACTCATCGCCCCGGGCAGCCAGGTGTCGACACACGGAACCGCCATGGTCCGCTTCATCCGCCCCAAAGTGCTGTCCGGCAGCCGGTCAAAATAAGGATACGTGAGGCGTTGCCATTGCCATGACCCACGAAATTGCACTCCCGCTGCCGGCTTGCAGACTGTCGATTTAGTCACAATCGTGAGCCGCAAGGCGCTAGCCGCGGGTGTTGATTTAATCGTAACCCGCTGCGTCAGCGAGGGATGTTGATTTAATCGTAACCCGCTGCGTCAGCGAG